>JAGGNC010000150.1 GCA_017886405.1 Pseudomonas sp.
GCAGCCAGCTGAGCAAACCACGCTCGACTGCCGCATGAATACCATTCACGTTCACACTGATGATCCGCATAAATGGCCCCAAAAATCGCGTGCGTGTATGATACCCGAGCTCGTGTCTAATAAGTAATTTCCTAGCAAAGCCGTGCCGTCCGAGACTTTTTCATGCAAGCGTTCCAGCGTGACTTCATCCGTTTTGCCATAAAGCGTGGTGTTCTGCGCTTTGGCCAGTTCACCCTCAAATCCGGGCGTATCAGTCCATATTTCTTCAATGCTGGATTATTCGACAGCGGTTTGTCGTTGGCCCAACTCGGGCGTTTCTATGCCGCCGCGGTGGTGGAAAGCGGCATAGACTTCGACGTGCTCTTTGGCCCGGCCTACAAGGGTATTCCGCTGGCTGCCACCACAGCGGTGGCGCTGGCTGAGCATCATCAGCTCGATATGCCTTGGTGTTTCAATCGTAAGGAAGCCAAGGACCATGGCGAAGGCGGCACCCTCGTGGGGGCGCCGCTGTCTGGCCGGGTGCTGATCATCGATGACGTAATCACTGCAGGCACTGCAATTCGTGAGGTGATGCAAATCATCCAGGCGCAGGGTGCGCACGCTGCTGGGGTGCTGATTGCGCTGAACCGCCAAGAGCGCGGCAAGGGCGAGCTTTCGGCTATTCAGGAAGTCGAGCGTGACTACGGCATGCCGGTCGTGAGCATTGTCTCTCTCGAGCAGGTGCTGGAATATCTGGCAGAGGATGATGAACTAAAGCAGTATCTACCTGCGGTACAAGCCTACCGTGCCGAGTATGGAATCTAACCTGTCGATAAGGTGTTTCATCGATGCATAGTCTCGCCCTTACCCGCTGTGTGCTTTTGCTTGGCCTCTTGTCGCCGGTGGTTGTGGGCGCTACCGACTTGTATCGCTATGTTGATGATAATGGCACCACGGTACTGAATCGCCACGGCGTCCCCCCCGAGCACATCAGTAAAGGTTATGAAGTACTGAATGATCAGGGGCGGGTCACCCAAGTGATTCCGCCTGCCCCCACTGGCGCAGAGTTGGAGCGCATTCTTGCTGATAAAGCCCGCGCCAGCTCCGATGCGCAGTTGCTGCGTTTGTATAGCACTCCAGAAGACGTCGAACGCGCACGGCAACGCAAGTTGGCCGAGATCGATGGGTTTATTGGGGTGGCGCGCGGTAACTTGAAGTCGGTGCGCACGCAGCAGGCCAATCTGCAAAGTCAGGCTGCTCACCACGAACGCGCCGGACGTCAAGTGCCAGCGCATCTGCTGGCGCAGATCGACAACCAAAAAGCCGAGCAGGAGCGCCTCAAAAGCGACATCCTGCGCTACCAGGCCGTGCGTAAAGAAGCTGACAACAGCTTCATAGCCGATAGCGATCGACTTAAAGAGCTGCTGAGTCGCTACCAGTAGTTTTATTGCTATTGCGCGCAGGTTTAAACACTAGAGTCTTCTCTCAACCAGTTCGGCAGCGGGTTGCTTCGTGCTTAGCTATCGACGTGCAGGCAAATCACTGCCCTATGCTCAGCGCCTGCTTGTCACTGCAGATGCCCATGACAACGCGACGGCCGCCAGGATGGCAATCAGTCACTACTCAGTGGGCTGATTAGCGTTTGTGCAGGTTTTTAGAGCCCGTTTCGGGCTCGGGCACTAAGCGAAACAAGGCGCAACGATCATGGGGAGTAAAAGCCGTAGTCGGGTCTGTAGTGCAAGCGCCAACTCGTAAATGGGCTTAGGACGCTAAGTTACGAGCTGGAAATGGTTACGAACTGAAGATCAGCATTACTCACTCCGCTTACCCTAAGGTTGGCGCTAGCCGTTTGACCAGCCTGTGCCTTTTACTGTGCTCGAACGCCGTCTTGCTGACGCGAAGCAGCTCCTAAACAGGCCCTTAGTGACGTTTGCGGTTGCAGATCAGCGTACCCACGCCACTGTCGGTGAAGATTTCCAGCAGCACCGCGTTGGGTACGCGTCCGTCAATGATGTGCGCGCTGATAACGCCGCCTTGCACAGCTTCCAGGGCACAGCGGATTTTCGGCAACATGCCGCCGTAGATGGTGCCATCGGCGATCAGGCTGTTGACCTGCTCGGTGGTCAGGCCTGTGAGGACTTCGCCCTGCTTGTCCATCAGGCCGGCAATATTGGTCAACAGCATCAACTTCTCGGCTTTTAGCGCTTCAGCGACCTTGCCGGCTACTAGGTCGGCGTTGATGTTGTAAGACTCGCCGTCCACGCCAACACCGATCGGTGCAATGACCGGAATAAAGTCGCCCTTGACCAGCATGTTAAGCAGGTCGGTATTGATCCCGGTGACTTCACCGACATGACCGATATCAATGATCTCAGGCTGAGTCATTTCGGGTGTTTGCCGGCTGACCGTGAGCTTTTTGGCACGGATCAACTGGGCATCTTTACCAGTCAGGCCGATGGCGCTGCCGCCATGCTGGTTGATCAGGTTGACGATGCTTTTGTTGACCTGGCCGCCGAGAACCATCTCCACCACGTCCATGGTCGCGGTATCGGTAACACGCATGCCGTCGATGAAGTGACTCTCAATGGACAGGCGCTTGAGTAGGTCGCCGATCTGCGGGCCGCCGCCATGCACCACCACTGGGTTGATACCCACAGCCTTCATCAGCACTATGTCACGGGCAAAGCCTTGCTTGAGTTCTTCGCTTTCCATGGCGTTGCCGCCGTATTTGATCACCAAGGTCTTACCCACAAAGCGGCGGATATACGGTAACGCTTCGGACAGTACCTTGGCGACGTTGGTGGCAGCATCACGTTCGAGGGTCATGCAGGGCTCCAGTGGAAAATTGGCTAATCAATCAGAACGGCAGATCGAGGTCAGGCACAGCGCTGTAGAGCTGGGCGCGGAATATTGCCTTGATCCGTTCAAGCTCTTCTTCAGTTTCAGCCTCAAAGCGCAGAACCAGCACCGGCGTGGTGTTGGAGGCGCGTACCAGGCCCCAGCCTTTGGGGTAGTCGACGCGCACACCGTCGAGGTTGGTGATATTACCGTCACCCCATACGCCATCTCGCTGCAACCGTTCGATTATGCTGAACTTGCTCTGCTCAGTGACCTGGATATTGATTTCCGGGGTGGCGATATCGCTGGGAAAGGCGCTGAACACGTGGTCAGCGTCGCGGCGATCCTGGCTGAGGATTTCCAGTAGGCGGGCGGCAGCATAGATGCCGTCGTCGAAGCCGAACCAGCGCTCCTTGAAGAAGATATGCCCGCTCATTTCACCGGCGAGCAACGCGCCAGTTTCTTTCATCTTTTTCTTGATCAGCGAGTGGCCAGTTTTCCACATGACTGGACGCCCACCGTAGCCGCTGATCAGCGGGGTTAGGCGGCGTGTGCATTTGACGTCAAAGATGATGTCGGCCCCGGGGTTACGTGAAACAACGTCTTTGGCGAACAGCATCAGTAAGCGGTCCGGGAAGACGATGGCGCCGGTATTGGTCACCACGCCAACACGGTCGCCGTCGCCATCGAAGGCCAGACCAATATCGGCGTTCTCGCTTTTGACCTTGGCGATCAGATCCACCAGATTTTCTGGCTTGCCGGGGTCTGGGTGGTGGTTGGGGAAGTTGCCGTCGACTTCGCAGTACAGCGGAATCACCGAGCAACCCAGCGCCTCGATCAGCTGTGGGGCGATCACGCCGGCTACGCCATTGCCGCAGTCGACCACCACGCGCATAGGTTTGGCCATGGCGATGTCATCGCGGATCTGCTTGAAGTAGCGTCCCAGTACATCAACCTGTTCGACTACGCCGACGCCAGTGGCCAGGTCGTTGTTATCGATACGCGCTTTCAACGCCTGGATCTGTTCATTGGCTAGGGTATCGCCGGCGATGACGATTTTGAAGCCGTTATAATCGCGCGGGTTATGGCTGCCGGTGAGCATGACTGCGGATTTGCCGGTGAGGATATGTCCAGCGTAATAAACAACTGGCGTCGGCACCATGCCGACATCGCTGACGTGACAACCGCAATCGAGCAGGCCTTGAATCAGTTGCTGCACCAGTTCTGGGCCGGACAGGCGGCCGTCGCGGCCGACCGCGATGTTCGGCTCGCCTTGGGCGATGGTCTGCGAGCCGATGGCACGGCCAATCCAGTAGGCAGTCTCGGCATTCAGGGTGCTGCCGACTACGCCGCGAATGTCATAGGCGCGGAAAATATCGGCGGGAAGGCTGGGTGCGGCTTTTTGACTCGTCATGACGGGGGTTTGCTCCAGTCCCAGGAGATCCTGGTCTTCATCGAGAATATCTATGTCGAGGATATCGGTGCCGAGTACATCGGTGTCCTGAAACAATGGTTCCACCGAAGCGCTGGCCGATGTTCGCATGGGTGCGGAGCGTTCCGGGCTGGTTGCGTCTGGGCTGGCGGCGTGGCCCTGTTGGCCGGTACGACGCGGCATGCGAGCCAGACTTTGCGCAAGGATGTTCAGCGTGGGCAGGCTCAGGCTGAAGGCTTTGACGGACTTGCCGGCGGACAGTTCCTTGAGCATTTGGCCCAGTTGCAGCACGTCGGTATGCAGATTGCGTTGCAGGCGGCTCTGCACCAGATACAGGCCGATCAGAGCACCCATCAATGCAAGCAGCCCGGCGATGCTCAGCAGCAGTGGCGAGAATATCGAGCTAGTAAGCGACGAGCCGGGGGTGAAGCGGATTGCCCAGTTGGGGTTGCCGGTGCTGAACGTTTGCGCGCTGCCTTGAGCCTGGCCGCGTTGTAACAGCACCTGGGCGGCCGCGTTATCGAACTGTTGAATCAGCTGGATCTGGCCCACTTCGGCGGGCATCACCGGCAGGCTGGCGATCAGGCGCTCAAGATCTACGACCAGCAGCAATGTGCCCTTCAGTGGCTCATCTTCGCTCAGGCGCAGTGGTGCGGCGCTATAAACCAGCCAGCGCTGGCCCACTTTATAGGCTTCTGGTGCTGGGGTTTGACCATTTTCTAAGCGACGCAGCATGTCCATTGCGGCAAAGTTCATCGGCGCGCTGCGGCCCATGTCCTGAACGGCTTGGCCGCGAGGGTTAAGGTGAGCGTCGACCACCGCATGCCAGTAGATGAGGCTGCGCTCGGCGGCGCGCACCTGGTTGATGTCCTGGCTTTGCAGGGCCTGCAACAGTTGTGGGTTAAGCGCGGCTGCCTGGGTGTCGGCGCTTAATTGCTGCAGCGCTTTCTGCAATACGGACGCCTGACCACCGCCCCAAGCCTGGCTGAGTTGTTGCAACTGTTGCTGATGCGCGCTGTTGATCGGGCCGAACCAGAGCAGTGCGCCGGCCAGGATGATGCCGATAAAGGCCGCCTGCACGCCAGGCAACAAGGCCTTAAAGCTGTTATTGGGCGCTTTGGGTTCGACGGGGGCACTTGTCAACTGGGCGCTCGGCGTTAGCGCGTCAGCGTCCTTGGCGGTGCGCTTGAAGATTTTCATGCAGCGTCTCCTCGGCAATTCATCCTGGAATTAGGTTCAAGCAATCACTGGCTACCGGAGTGGCCGAAGCCGCCTGCGCCGCGCTGATTGAGGTGCTCCTGGCTCTCATCGAACTGTTCGACCAGCTCGAAATGTGCTTGCACCACCGGTACCAGAATCAGTTGCGCGATACGTTCACCGATGGCGATGTTGAAGGCACTCTGCCCGCGGTTCCAGCAGGACACCATCAATTCGCCCTGGTAGTCCGAGTCGATAAGGCCGACGAGGTTGCCGAGGACGATGCCATGTTTGTGACCCAGGCCCGAGCGAGGCAGGATCATCGCGGCCAAACCGGGGTCGCCGATATAGATCGACAGGCCGGTGGGGATCAGCACGGTTTGTCCGGGTTCGAGCGCAAGTTCCTGTTTAAGCATGGCGCGCAGATCAAGGCCAGCAGAGCCTGGTGTGGCGTACTGCGGCAGGGGGAACTCGCTGCCCAGGCGCGGGTCGAGAATTTTGGCTTGTAAGGCGTGCATATCAGGCTCTGTGGTCAGTGAGTGGGGGCGTCAGCTGCGGTCAGGCGTTCGGCGATAAAGCTCACCAGTTGGCGGGCAATCTTGCTTTTGCTGGTCTGGGCAAAGCCACTCTGCTGGAGCTCACGGTCGATGATGGTGATAGCGTTTTCTTCACTGTTGAAGCCGATGCTGGGGTTGGCCACATCATTGGCGACGATCAGGTCGAGGTTCTTGTCGCGCAGCTTGCGCGAGGCGTATTCCAATAAGTTCTCGGTTTCAGCGGCAAAGCCGACGCTGAAGGGGCGGTCGCTGCGGCTTGCCAAGGTGGCGAGAATATCCGGGTTGCGTACCATTTGCAGGAGTAAGCCGTCACCACTGTTGGGGTCTTTCTTTAATTTGTGCTGGGCGACTACTTCCGGACGGTAATCGGCCACAGCTGCGGCGGCAATTAGTACGTCACAGGGCATCGCGGCTTCACAGGCAGCGAGCATGTCGCGGGCGCTGGTGACGTTGATGCGGGTGACCCGTTCTGGTGTAGGCAGGTGCACCGGACCGCTGATCAGGGTCACCTTTGCACCGGCCTCGGCGGCCGCCTCAGCGAGGGCAAAGCCCATCTTGCCGGAGCTGTGGTTGGTGATATAGCGCACCGGGTCGATGTTTTCCTGCGTCGGCCCGGCAGTAATCAACACATGCTTGCCGGTCAGTGCGTGGTGCTGAAAACAGTCGGCGGCGCACTGCACCAGCTGTTCGGCTTCGAACATGCGGCCCAGGCCGACATCGCCGCAGGCCTGGCTGCCGGCGGCTGGGCCAAACAGGTGCAGGCCGCGCGCCGTCAGCAGTGCAGCGTTGGCCTGGGTGGCAGGGTCGCGCCACATTGCCTGATTCATTGCCGGTGCCAGTGCGACTGGCGCATCTGTGGCCAGCACCAGGGTGGTCAGCAGGTCATCGGCCACACCCTGGGCCAGACGCGCCATCAGGTCGGCGGTGGCCGGAGCAATCAGCACCAAATCAGCCCAGCGTGCCAGTTCGATATGGCCCATGGCTGCTTCGGCCTCGGGGTCGAGTAGGTCGAGGTGTACCGGGTGCCCAGAGAGGGCTTGTAGAGTCAGCGGGGTGATGAATTCTCGGCCGCCTTTGGTCATGACCACGCGGACGTCTGCGTCCTGGTCCTTGAGACGGCGAATCAGCTCGGCACTTTTATACGCGGCAATACCGCCACCCACGCCAACAATGATGCGTTTCCGATACAGCCGCTGCATAGGCCTGCCTTTTATAGAAATGGATACACCGCCGCGCCGACACCTCCCCAGATCAGGCGCTGCGCAAAAGTTGGGCTACGATAGCACAGAGCCTGCAGTCGAGTAGTGCTGCCAAACGCTTGCCGGGCTTGGCTTTGCGGTACATAGGTGAGGCAGTTTGCCGCGCTGACTAATACAAGGAGGTGTGATGAGTATTCGTGACTGGCCTGCGGCAGAGCGCCCGCGGGAAAAACTCTTGGCCCAGGGTGCAGGCACCCTAACTGATGCGGAATTGCTGGCGATTTTCCTCCGCACGGGCGTAGCGGGGCAAAGTGCGGTTGACCTCGCGCGCCACCTGCTCGGCGACTTTGGCAGCCTGCGGGCGTTGTTGCAGGCAGATTTGCCGTCGTTCAGTCAGCGTCTAGGGCTGGGGCCGGCCAAATTCGCCCAGTTGCAGGCCGTGCTGGAAATGGCGCGGCGCCATCTGGCCGAGCAATTGCGCCGCGATTCAGCCCTGGAAAGTCCGCAGGCAGTGCGTGATTACCTGAAAGCGCTGTTGCGCCATGAGCCCCATGAAGTGTTCGGCTGTTTGTTTCTTGATGCCAAGCACCGGGTGCTGGCTTTCGAAGCCCTGTTTCATGGCTCCATCGATAGCGCCAGTGTCTACCCCAGGCAGGTGGTCAAAAGGGCGCTCGCGCACAACGCCGCGGCGCTGATCCTGACCCATAACCACCCCTCTGGCGTCGCCGAACCCAGCCAAGCCGATCGAGTGCTGACCCGTCGCCTGAAAGAGGCCTTGGAGTTGGTGGATGTGCGCGTACTCGACCACTTTATCGTCGGCGATGGTGAGCCGCTGTCGATGGCCGAGTACGGTTGGCTCTAGGTTTCAGGGGGCTAAGCGCACCTTGGCAAAATCCTGGCGACCAAACGGGCTGACCTGATAGCCCTCGACCTGCTTGCGCGTCAGCGCGTAGGCAGTTGGGTGGGCAAGGGGTAGCCAGAGCGCCTGCTGCTGGATGATCTGCTGCGCTTGCTTATACAGCTGACTGCGCTGCGCTTGGTCGCTGGTGCTTTTGCCGTCAGCGATCAGCTTGTCCAGCTGTGGATCGCAATAGCGGGCGAAGTTCAGCCCGGACTCGACCGAGGCGCAGGCAAATTGCGGAGTCAGGAAGTTATCCGGGTCGCCATTGTCGCCGGCCCAGCCCATAAACAGCAGGTCGTGCTCGCCGGCTTTGGCGCGGCGAATCAGCTCACCCCATTCGATCACGCGGATCTCGGCTTTGATACCGACTTTGCCCAAGTCGGCCTGCAACAATTGTGCGCCAAGGCTTGGGTTGGGGTTGAGCACGCTACCGCTGGGGCGTGTCCAAATAGTGGTGCTGAAGCCATCGGCCAGGCCTGCTGCTTTGAGCAGTTCGCGGGCTTTTTGCGGGTCATATTGATAGCCCGGTAACTCGCTGGCATAGCTCCAAGTATTAGGCGGATAAGGGCCCTCGGCGGCCTCTGCGCTGTTCTCAAATACCGCCTGCAGGTAGCTGCCCTTGTCGAAGGCCAGATTGATGGCCTGGCGCACTGCCGGTTGGTCCAGCGGCGGATGCTGGCTGTTGATGCCGACAAAAGCGGTCATAAAGGCAGCCGTGTGCACGCTCTGCAGGCTGTTATCGTCAGCAATGGCCGTCACGTCCTGCGGCTTTGGCGACAGGGCGATATGGCATTCGCCGCGGCGCAGCTTCTGCAGGCGCACGTTGGCGTCCGGGGTGATGGCGAACACCAGGTTATCGACGGCGGGCTTGCCGGCGAAATAATTCGGATTGGCGCTGTAACGCACGCTCGCGTCTTTCTGGAAGCGTTTGAAGACAAACGGCCCAGTACCAATCGGCTGGCTGTTGAGCGTCTCGGGTGCGCCGGCTGCCAGCAGTTGCGCGGCATATTCGGCAGAGTAAATGGATGCGAAGCCCATACTCAGTGTGGCGAGGAAGGTTGCATCCGGGCGGTTGAGGGTGAAGCGCAGGCTGAGCTCGCCGGTCTTGTCGATGCTTTTGATCAGGCTTGGCAGTTGCATTGATTGCGCGTGCGGGTAGCCGCTCGGCGCGACCTTGTGCCATGCATGGGCAGGATCAAGCATGCGCTGAAAGCTGAACAGCACGTCGTCAGCATTTAGCGGGCGGCTGGGGGTGAAATAGTCAGTGCTGTGAAAGCGCACATCCGGGTGCAGGGTGAAGCTGTAGCCGAGGCCATCCGGACTGACCTCCCAGGCTTGCGCCAGGCTCGGCTGCAGGGTGCCGCTGGTCGCGTCGAAATCCACCAAGCGGTTCATTAGCACGTCGGCTGAAGCGTTGGTGGTGGTCAGTGAGTTGTACTGCACCACGTCGAAGCCGTCCGGGCTGGCTTCGGTGCAGACACTCAGCGTGCTGGCTTGGGCAAACGCAGGGGTGAGTAGCGGGATGAGAAGCAGCGGTAAGACGGCGAGACGCATGGCAAACTCCGTTTTTTAAGGTGGCGCACTGGCGATAGGCTTACCCTAGGTCATTACACGGCGGTAGGGCAATGAATCCTGGCGACGAGCGGTTGATCTGCGCTATCCCAGGCAGCGGCTGGCGCGGACGCGGCAATTGAGGGTTGGTCTTTGCTGAGTAAAGTACGGTTAACCTTGTTGCATTGGGGGCGTTCTGGTATAAAGCAGCGCTCTTTTGTAGGGGCCCGGTTCTTGCGCTTTCAGGTACGGACGGTAAGACCCTCGAGATACGCGGCGCTGAGCGCCAAGATTGAATATTAGCGGCCAACCCATGCCGGGTTGGGCATGTGGTTTTAGAGGGCTGAGGCATGTCGAGAGTCTGTCAAGTTACCGGTAAGGGTCCGGTAACTGGGAATAACGTTTCCCACGCAAACAACAAAACCCGTCGTCGTTTCCTGCCGAACCTGCAGCATCATCGCTTCTGGGTCGAGTCTGAGAACCGTTTTGTGCGTCTGCGCGTTTCTGCAAAAGGCATGCGCTGCATCGACAAGCGTGGTATTGACGTCGTTCTGTCCGAGCTACGTGCTCGCGGCGAAAAGGTTTAAGGAGAAAGTCATGCGTGAATTGATCCGTTTGATCTCGAGTGCCGGTACTGGTCACTTCTACACTACCGACAAAAACAAGCGCACCACTCCGGACAAAATCGAAATTAAAAAATTCGATCCGGTTGTGCGTAAGCACGTGATGTACAAGGAAGGCAAGATCAAGTAATTGATCGGGTGCCTTGCCGAACAAGCCCGCCATTGGCGGGCTTTTTCTTGCCTGTGATTTAACCGGGTAAACCTGCGGTCATAAAAATTACCCGGAGCAGTTTTTAACGTTGCGCAGCGATGGCCCTTAAGGTGGAGGGCAGGCCATAAAAGCCCGCGCAAGGCGGGCGAAGGGGTGATGCGTGAGTGGCTATCAGCTGCTGGCTTGCTCGAAGATCACGTAGACCTTGCGGCAGGCTTCCAGCACTTCCCAAGTGCCAGAGAAGCCGGCTGGAATGACGAAGCGGTCGCCGGCGCGCAGGGTTTTGGCGTTGCCGTCCTGGTCGCGCAGCACCGAGACGCCCTGCAGAATCTCGCAGTACTCGTGTTCGGTGTAGTTGATGGTCCAGTGGCCGACGGCGCCTTCCCAGATACCCGCATTGAATTGAGCGCATGGGCTGCCGTAATGGTTGCGCACGCTCTGCTCTGGGTTGCCCTTGAGAATCTTCTCTGCAGCCGGACGGTAGTATTCTGGCGCGGTGGTGGCGGTGGCGAAGTCGACGATCTTTTCGATGTTCATAAGCATGTCCGGTAGGGATTGAGCGCCTGTTATGCACCCGGTTGAATGACGATTTTCGGCAGTCTATGTTTAATAAAGCACACATAACAAGGCACATTTGCCAGGTTTTGTAAAAAATAATGGAAGTGCGCAGGCCTCTGGTTTAGTGTTGCCGGCAGGTTTGGGTTTGTTCAAATCCAGGCAGAAAAATTGATAGCGCGTGCGGCCGACCTGCGGCGCTTTACTAGCGATAGAGGATGTTCGAATGACTAGCCTGACTCGTGCCGACTGGGAGCAGCGCGCCAAGAACCTGAAGATCGAAGGCCGTGCCTTTGTCCATGGTGAGTACCGAGCGGCTGTTTCCGGGGCCACTTTCGAGTGCATCAGCCCCGTAGACGGTCGCCTGCTTGGCCTGGTCGCTAGCTGTGATCTGGCAGATGCCGAACTGGCCGTGGCGGATGCTCGCGCCACCTTCGAGTCCGGCGTCTGGTCGCGCATGGCGCCGGCGCAGCGTAAGGGTGTGATGATCCGTTTTGCCGACCTGATGGACCAGCACGCCGAAGAGTTGGCGCTGCTAGAAACCCTGGATATGGGCAAGCCGATCAGCGATTCCCTCGGCGTCGATGTGCCGGGTGCTTCCCGTGCCATCCGCTGGAGCGGCGAGGCGGTCGACAAGATTTACGATGAAGTCGCGGCAACACCCCATGACGAGCTGGGCTTGGTCACTCGCGAACCCGTGGGCGTAGTGGCGGCCATCGTGCCGTGGAACTTCCCGATGATTATGACCTGCTGGAAGCTCGGCCCGGCGCTGGCTACCGGTAACTCGGTAATCGTCAAACCGTCGGAGAAGTCGCCGCTCAGCGCGTTGCGACTGGCGCAGCTGGCGCTGGAAGCTGGCATCCCGGCAGGCGTGCTCAACGTGCTACCGGGCTTTGGCCACACCGTAGGTAAAGCCCTGGCACTGCATATGGATGTCGACACCCTGGTGTTTACCGGTTCGACCAAGATCGCCAAGCAGTTGATGATTTACGCTGGCGAATCGAACATGAAGCGCGTGTGGCTGGAGGCGGGCGGCAAGAGTGCCAATATCGTCTTCGCCGATGCGCCAGACCTTAAGGTAGCGGCCGAGGCAGCGGCTGCAGCGATCTGCTTCAACCAGGGCGAGATGTGCACCGCCGGCTCGCGCCTGCTGGTGGAGCGTTCGATCAAGGATCAGTTTATGCCCATGGTGGTGGAAGCCATGCAGGGCTGGAAAGCCGGCCATTCACTGGACCCAGATACTAAAGTCGGTGCCCTAGTCGACGCCGGCCATCTGAGCGCGGTACTCGGCTATATCGATGCCGGCCACGCCGATCAGGCCACGCTGCTCTGCGGCGGTAAACGCACGCTAGAAGAGACTGGTGGCCAGTATGTCGAGCCGACCATCTTTGATAACGCCCACAACGCCATGCGCATCGCCCAGGAAGAAATCTTCGGCCCGGTGCTGACGGTGATTGCCTTCGACAGCACCGAAGAAGCGATCCAGATCGCTAACGACAGCATCTACGGCCTGGCTGCTGCCATTTGGACCAGCAACCTGTCTAAGGCGCATCTAGCGGCCAAGGCTTTGCGCGTCGGTAGCATGTGGGTCAACCAATACGACGGTGGGGATATGACTGCGCCGTTTGGCGGCTACAAGCAGTCGGGCAATGGGCGTGATAAGTCTTTGCATGCCTTTGATAAATACACCGAGATCAAGGCGACTTGGATCAAGCTGTAAGTCTTACTGCTGAAATCTGGCCCGCGATGGGCCGAGGCTCTTAGCCAGCCCCGCGGCCGGGTTCCTGATCAGGCGCGCGGCCGCCGTTTTTTATCCGATAGCAGAGTCTGAGCGATTGGCTCCATGGGCTGGGAGTTGAGTGATTGAAGTGGGCAACCTATTTCGCCGTCACTGCGGCGGTGGTGTTTGTCGGGCTGTCGCTGGGGGTGACACTGCCGCTGGTGTCGTTTCGGCTTGAAGCCTGGGGGTACGGCTCCTTTGCCATCGGTGTGATGGCGGCCATGCCGGCCGTCGGCATTTTACTCGGTGCGCGGTTGACCGGGCACTTGGCCGAATGGTGCGGTACCCCGCAGAGCTTGCGGCTTTGCATGCTGGTCAGTGCGACGTCGGTTGCATTGCTTAGCGTGATGCCGAGCTACCCGCTTTGGTTGTTGCTGCGCCTACTGATCGGTATCTCTCTGACGGTGGTGTTTGTCCTCGGCGAAAGCTGGATTAATCAGCTGCTCGAGGACCGTCTGCGTGGTCGCCTGGTGGCGCTGTACGGCACTGGTTTTGCGCTTAGTCAGTTGTGTGGGCCGTTGTTGTTGACCCTGCTGGGCACGGAGAGTGATCGCGGGTTCTGGTTTGCGGCAGGCGTATTAGTTTTCGGCAGCTTGCTGCTGGTGGGCCACGACGGTGCGCCCAAGGTTGACGCGCAGAGTGCGTCCGGGCGCGGCATAGTGGCGTTCTGTCGAGGCTCGCCGGCGATTGCCTGGGCCGTGGTGTTGTTTGCTGCCTTCGAAGCCATGGTGTTGACGTTGCTGCCGGTGTACCTGCTGCGCGAAGGGTTTGCCCAGCAGCTGGCATTGTTCATGGTCAGCGCGGTGGTGGTTGGCGACGCCGCCCTGCAGCTGCCGATTGGCTGGATGGCCGACCGGGTGCCACGACAGGCGCTGTTCCGCTGTTGCGGCGTGGTGCTGTTGCTGTCCAGCCTGAGTATTCCGCTGCTGCTGCACACGCAATTGATCTGGGTCGTGCTGCTGCTCTTCGGTGCAAGCGCGGGGGGGTTGTATACCCTGTCGCTGATTCTGGTGGGTCAGCGGTATCGCGACGATGCGCTGGTGCGCGCCAATTCACATATCGCATTGCTCTGGGGCGCGGGGTGCCTGCTTGGGCCGCTGTCGACCGGAGCGGCCAGCCAGTGGGTCAGCGGCCATGCTCTGCCAATGCTGATGGCGATTGGCGCGGCTGGGTTTGTCTGGCTGGCGTTTCAGCGCGGTGCATTCAGCGAGGTGGCCGTGCAGCGCTGAGCTATCGGGAAAGCGATGCATGGGAAGTGCTTTCGCCATGCACGCTGGACTCAGGCCAGTTCTTTTAGCCGATGCCAGAGCATCCCCAGCGCTAACAATGGCGAACGCAGGTGTTTGCCACCAGGGAAGGTCATGTGCGGCACTTTGGCGAACAGATCGAAGCCCGTGCTGGCTTGGCCGGCAATGGCTTCACCGAGTAGCTTGCCCGCCAAGTGCGTGGCGTTAACCCCATGGCCCGAGTAAGCCTGGGCGTAATACACGTTGGGCTGGTCTTTGAGTCGGCCGATTTGCGGCAAGCGGTTGGCACCGATGCCGATCATGCCGCCCCACTGGTAATCAATTTTCAGGTGTTTTAGATGCGGGAAGACTTCGAGCATTTTCGGCCGCATATAGCCGGCGATGTCGGCGGGGTCACGCCCGGAATAGTGGCAGGCGCCGCCGAATAGCAAGCGGCGGTCTGCAGACAGGCGGTAATAGTCCACTGCCACGCGCTGATCACACAGCGCCATATTCTGCGGGATCAGTGCCTGCGCTTCGACGTCGGACAACGGTTCTGTGGCGATCACATAGCTACCGGCTGCCAGCACTTTGCCGCCTAGATTGCTGTTTAGGCCATTCAGATAGGCATTGCAACCAAGCACCAAGTTGGCTGCGCGCACCACGCCCTGGGCGGTGTGTACCCTGACCTTGCTGCCGAAGTCGATACGAGTAACGGCGGAGTTCTCGAACAGCTGCACGCCCAGGCTCTGCGCCGCCGCCGCTTCACCGAGCGCCAGGTTGAGCGGGTGCAGGTGGCCGGAGCCCATGTCGATCATGCCGCCGAAATAACGCTTGGAACCCACTACTTCATGCATCTGCTCAGGCTGCAGCAGGCGCATTTCATGGCGATAGCCCAGCTGCTTGAGTTCGGCCATGTCCTCAGCGAAACCTGCCAGGTGGCTGGGCTTGTTGGCCAGGTCGCAGTAACCCCAGGTCAGGTCGCAGTCAATGTTGAACTGCTCGACGCGCTGGCGGACGATTTCCACCGCTTCCAGGCCCATTAGCTTCAGCTCGCGTACGCCCTGCGCACCAATCACCGATTCAAACTGCTCAACGCCATGGCCGACGCCGCGGATCAGCTGCCCGCCGTTGCGCCCGCTGGCGCCCCAGCCAATTTTGTGGGCCTCCAGCAGCACCACCGAAAGGCCTTTCTGCGCCAGTTCGATGGCCGTATTCAGGCCAGAAAAGCCGCCGCCGACAATGCACACGTCTGCACGCAGTTCGCTCTCCAGGGGTGGACAGGCCAGCTGACGATTGCAGCTGGCAGCGTAATAGGAGTTGGCGTGCTGGCTGCTGTGGGCGTGCTGGTGAGCGCGGCCGTTCATGTGTGGAATCCTGATTATTGTGTTTGGTAAATTTTACGAAGGATAAGCGTGGACTTTGCTAAACGCCAAGAGGCAATCGGTAGTTAAGCGGTTATTCGTCGATTAAGGCGGGCCAGATGCCGCGAAGCAGGAGGGTGCGCGGTTACTATGCCGACCACTGCTTCAGGACGCTGCCCATGAGTTGCACCCGCCGCAAGATCGACCAGCTGCGTTTGCAGATGCCCAGTTTCGCTTGTGTACCCGGCTGCCATGATTGCTGTGGCCCGGTTACCGCCTCATCTGAAGAAATGTCGCGCCTGCCGGTAAAAAGCGCTGCCGAACACGATACCGCTCTGGCCGAGTACAACTGTGTGCACTTGGGCCCGCAGGGCTGCACGGTGTATGACCAGCGGCCGTTGATCTGCCGCCTGTTTGGCACCACGCCAAGCCTGCCCTGCCCGCGCGGCCAGGGGCCGGAGCAAATGACCGAGGCGGCTGTGGTAGTGCGCGTGCATCAGCTGATTGCCAGTACGCGTCAGGTGCTGGTCTGAGCTACTCGGCAATTGGCAGGCTCAGGCTCTCTTTCACTTCTTCCATGACGATATAGCTCTTCGACTCGCGCACGTGCGGCAGCTTGAGCAGGATGTCGCCAAGCAGCTTGCGGTAGCTGGCCATCTCGTTGATCCGCGCTTTCACCAGGTAGTCGAAATCCCCCGACACCAGGTGGCACTCCAGCACATGCGGCAACTTGAGCACGGCACGCCGGAACTCCTCGAAGGTGTCGCCGGACTTGTAATCCAGACTGATCTCGACGAATACCAGTAGGCTGGCGTTGAGGTGCTGCGGGTTGAGTCGGGCGTGGTAGCCCATGATGATCCCTTCGCGCTCCAGGCGGCGCACGCGCTCGGTGCACGGGGTGGTCGACAGGCCGACGCGTTCGCCCAGTTCGGTAAAGCTGATGCGCCCATCTTCCTGCAGGAAGCGCAGGATATTACGGTCGATTTTGTCCAGTTCGCGGCGGCTTTGATGCTGGGTGCGCATGGTGGATACCCCTCTAGTTAAGGCGATATTGCCAAGTATTGTCGCCAAATATAGCTATTTATATAGTGAAAAGCACTGCTGATATCTTCCTATACTGCGCTCAATTGTGATCTCAAGAATTTTCCGTCGTGCTCGGTCACGACGAGGAGCGCGACATGCGGGTTCTGGTTCTCGGCAGCGGTGTGATTGGTTCAGCCAGTGCGTATTACCTGGCACGTCAGGGTTTTGAAGTGGTGGTGGTCGATCGGCAGAACGCGCCGGCGATGGAAGCCAGCTTCGCCAACGCCGGCCAGGTTTCCCCAGGCTATGCCTCGCCGTGGGCTGCGCCAGGCGTGCCGCTAAAAGCCATCAAGTGGTTACTGCAGAAGCACGCGCCGCTGGCGATCAAGGCCACTGCCGATATCAATCAGTACCTGTGGATGGCGCAGATGCTGCGCAACTGCACTGCCAGCCGTTACGCGGTGAACAAAGAGCGCATGGTGCGCCTGTCCGAGTACAGCCGCGACTGTCTCGATGAGTTGCGTGCGGAAACCGGCATCGCCTATGAAGGTCGAGCTCTTGGCACCACCCAGCTGTTCCGCACTCAGGCGCAATTGGATAACGCCGCCAAGGATATCGCCGTGCTGAAACAGTCTGGCGTGCCCTTTGAGCTGCTTGATCGCGCCGGTATTGCCCGCGTTGAACCGGCGCTGGCCGCTGTCACCAACAAGTTGGCCGGGGCGCTGCGCCTGCCTAACGATCAGACCGGTGATTGCCAACTGTTCACCACCAAGCTGGCCGAGATGGCCAAGGATCTGGGTGTGGAGTTTCGTTTCGGCCAGGACATTCAGCGCATCGACGCCGTCGGTGATCGGGTCAATGGGGTGTGGATCGACGGCAAGCTGGAAACTGCCGACCGTTATGTATTGGCCCTCGGCAGCTTCAGCCCGCAACTGCTCAAGCCGCTGGGCATCCGCGCGCCGGTTTACCCGCTCAAGGGCTATTCGTTGACGGTGCCGATCACCAACGCGGCCATGGCCCCGGTCTCGACCATCCTCGATGAAACCTACAAGGTCGCCATCACCCGTTTCGACAACCGTATCCGTGTCGGCGGCATGGCGGAGATTGCCGGCTTCGACCTGAGCCTCAACCCACGCCGTCGTGAAACCTTAGAAATGATCACCGCTGACCTCTACCCGCAGGGCGGCGACCTGAGTCAGGCTGAGTTCTGGACCGGCCTGCGCCCGGCCACGCCGGATGGCACGCCGATTGTGGGGGCTACCCGTTTTGGTAATTTGTTCCTTAACACCGGCCACGGCACACTGGGCTGGACCATGGCCTGCGGTTCTGGCCGCCTGCTTGCCGATCTGATGGCAAAAAAACGTCCGCAGATCAGCGCCGAAGGCCTGGATATCTTCCGTTACAGCCGTCCCCAGGAGACTCACACGCATGTCAGTACAGCGCCTGCTCACTGAAAAACGCCACAGCGAAATCGTTATCCACAACGGCACGGTCTATCTGGCCGGGCAACTCGCTGACGACTACGGCGGCGACATCATGCAGCAAACCCGCGAAACCCTGGCCAGTACCGACCGCATGCTGGCCGAGGCGGGTAGCGACAAGTCGAAGATTCTCTCTGTGACCATCTATTTGAAAGACATGGCGCGTGACTACGCAGGCTTTAATCAAGCCTGGGATGCGTGGGTTGCACCGGGCGCTGCGCCGGCTCGGGCTTGCGTCGAAGCGAAGATGTATAAACCAGAAGTGTTGGTTGAAATCACCGTAGTGGCGGCGCTCTAAGCCGGCGGCGCTGTTTTTGATTGCGATAGGTGTTTCCCCTGCCTTCATACTGGGCTTTTTTATAGGCCAACCCTGACAGCTGGTCCTTTTAACCCTGAAAACAGCGGAGATTGAGACCATCATGCGTCCTGCTCGTGCCCTGATCGACCTGCAAGCCTTGCGTCACAATTACCAATTGGCCCGCGAAGTCAGTGGTGCTCGCGCGCTCGCGGTGATCAAAGCGGATGCTTACGGGCATGGTGCGGTGCGGTGTGCGCAGGCGTTGCAGGAGCAAGCCGATGGGTTTGCCGTGGCCTGTATCGAAGAGGCCCTGCACCTGCGTGAGGCCGGTATTGGCGTGCCGATTCTGTTGCTGGAAGGGTTCTTTGAGGCCGACGAATTAGCGCTTATCGAGCAGCATAATTTGTGGTGCGTGGTGCATTCGCTGTGGCAGCTCGAAGCAATCGAACGCAGCCGCGTGAGCACGCCTCTGACCATCTGGCTAAAGATGGACAGCGGCATGCACCGGGTTGGGTTGCACCCGGCGGAGTATCAGACGGTTTATCAGCGCCTGCTGGCCAGTGGCAAGGTGGCGAAGGTCGTGTTGATGAGCCACTTTGCCCGCGCCGACGAGCTGGATTGCCCGCGTAGCGAAGAGCAGTTGGTAGTATTTCAGCAGGCGCGCCAGGGTATTATCGCCGAGGTCAGCCTGCGCAACTCGCCGGCGGTGTTGGGTTGGCCCCAGCTTGGCTATAAAGAGCTGGCGAATGATTGGGTGCGCCCCGGCATCATGCTCTACGGCGCTACACCGTTCGAGCAGGAGCAGGTTGCGGCGTCGCGTCTGCAACCGGTGATGACCCTGGAATCGAAGATCATCAGCGTGCGTGAACTGCCGACCGGCGAGCCGGTGGGTTATGGCGGGCGTTTTATCAGCGAGCGACCCACTCGCGTCGGCGTGGTCGCCATGGGCTATGCCGATGGCTACCCACGGCACGCACCTACCGGCACACCCGTGGCAGTTGACGGCCATTTGACCCGCCTGATAGGCCGGGTTTCGATGGACATGCTCAGCGTCGATCTCAGCGATTTACCGGCAGCCGGCCTTGGCAGCCGGGTCGAGTTGTGGGGCAAGCAGGTGCTCGCCAGCGACGTGGCGAGCCATGCCGCAACCATTCCCTACCAGCTGTTCTGTAACCTGCGGCGGGCGCCGCTGCTTTACGTATGAGCTGAGGGCAGCTTTAGGCGAGTTTGAACGCGAGTGTTGTAAATACTGAACGCTATTGCCATGATACAGCCACATTTTACGTACCTTCCCGAGGGGGACTCCACTATTGGACGTCGGTGTTCGACTGCAATCCATTCGCAAACTCAAAGGCTTTTCCCAGCGTGAACTCGCTAAGCGGGCAGGCGTCACCAACAGCACCATTTCGATGATCGAGAAGAACAGCGTAAGCCCTTCGATCAGCTCGTTGAAAAAGGTGTTGGCGGGCATCCCCATGTCGCTGGTGGAGTTTTTCTCCCTGGATGTTGAGCCAGATAGCCAGGCTCAGGTGGTCTATCGCGCTGCTGAGCTCATCGATATCTGCAGTGGCGCCATCACCATGAAACTGGTGGGCAAGGCGCATCCAAGCCGGGTCATTTCCTTCCTCGATGAAACCTACCCCAGCGGCACTGACACCGGCGATGAGATGTACGCCCACGAAGGTGAAGAGGCCGGCATGCTGGTTGAGGGCAAACTGGAACTGACAGTTGGCGATGAGGTATTTATCCTTGAGCCAGGCGACAGCTACTACTTCGAGAGCAGCAAGCCCCATCGTTTCCGAAATCCGTTTGAACAGTCCGCGCGGTTGATCAGCGCGACGACGCCAGCGACGTTCTAAGCCCTCGGCTCGCTGGCCAATCGATTACCCTGCGACACTATGGGTTGTTTCGGCTGCAGCGGCTTGCCGTTATAATCCTTTCAGCTCGCGAAACCGTGGCAGCGAGCGTGACTAGCTACGATGAGGTGTACCGTGAACCTGATTAAAAAAATCCTGATAGCGCCTGCTACCGTATTGGCCCTGTGGGCAGTGACTGCTCAAGCCATGACCGACGACGCCATTGCTGAGCGCTTAAAGCCGGCAGGTCAAGTCTGTGTGATGGGTGAGGAATGCAAGGGTGTGGGTACCGTAGCGGTCGCCGCTGGCGGTGCTGCGCGTACTGCCGATGATATTATTGGCAAACACTGCAGTGCCTGCCACATGCCGGGTATTCTTGGCGCACCGAAAATTGGTGACACGGCTGCCTGGAAAGCTCGCGCTGATGCAGAGGGTGGTCTCGACGGTATCCTGGCTACAGCGATTGCCGGTATCAACGCCATGCCGGCGAAAGGCACTTGCGCGGATTGCACTGACGACGAACTGCGTGGTGCCATTCAGAAGATGTCGGGCCTGTAAGCCGACCCTGCTGATGAAAAAGCCGCCCTCGGGCGGCTTTTTGCATGGTGAGCCGGCAGTTAGTCTTGGCTGCCTTGGCTGCCTTGGCGGTCTAAGCGGCATCGACTAAAAGCCCGTCAGGAGAGCCAAATGCCCAAGGTCTGTTCGATAGAGCACAGTATTGATCATGTCCTCCACGCCATTGACGGACCGATTCATCTGGGTTTGCCGTTGGTCTGGGTAAGCCGAATCGCTGGGTCAATGCGCTGTATGCGCGCGTCAAACAGTTGCCTGAACGTCAGCTGAGCATCTACACCGCGCGATGCCTGGAGCGCCCCCGGGCAGCTGAGGCACGACATCGTGGTCACTGAATACGGTATCGCCGATTTGCGCGGTAAAACCGATGCTCAGGTGATCGAGTCCCTACTGTGTATCAGCGCTTCGCGCTTCCAAGCGCAACTGCTTGAACAGCCGCAACAGGCCGGCAAGTTACCCGAAGATTTTCAGTTACCACCGCGTTTCTGCGATAACCGGCCTGAACATCTGGATGCGTTACAGCGCAAGCATGCCGCGCTGTTCAGTGAATACCCGCTGGGCAGTGACTTCAGCGCTGAGGCGCGTGATTTGTTACGCGCATTGAAGTGGCTTAAACAGCGCTTCAAGCTCAGTGCGGTGCTGGAGCTGGGCAAGGCAACGCTGGATGCGCCGGCACCCGAGGCGTTTCCCCGGCACCTGGCACGCATGGGGCTGGAAACAGCTGACGGCGTGCTTGAGGCCTTGTATCAGCGCTTGGTGCTAGCAGGTTTGCACGCCACTGAGGCTGAGCCGTCCAGTTGAGCCTGGCTGCAGGTCAGTCGATAAAAGTGACCTGGCCATCCTTGAGCGAGGCGATGCGCGCCAGTGACTCGATTCGGTAGCCTTGCTGATCCAGCTCTGCGCGGCCGCGCTGGAAGGACTTCTCAATCACCACGCCGATTCCGGCGATGCTCGCCCCAGCCTGGCCGATCAGGTCGATCAAGGCGCGGGCCGCATGGCCATTGGCGAGGAAATCGTCGATCAGCAGCACATGGTCACTGGCGATAAGGTGCTTGGCCGAGATCGCCAGGGTGCTTTCGCTCTGCTTGGTGAAGGAAAACACCTTGGCGG
The DNA here is from genome assembly GCA_017886405.1 of Pseudomonas sp. Lineage (GTDB taxonomy): Bacteria > Pseudomonadota > Gammaproteobacteria > Pseudomonadales > Pseudomonadaceae > Aquipseudomonas. The sequence goes on from JAGGNC010000150.1 coordinate 21,695, forward strand.
TATAGAGGTTTTCCGTGAGCGTCAGTGACTGATACTTGCGCGCGAAAATCACCGGTACGCCTAGCTCCAGCCCGGCCATGACTGCCGGGGCAATGCCCGAGGCTTCGATGGTGACGATCTTGGTAATGTTCTGGCCGGCGAAGCGCTGGGCGAATTCATGGCCGATTTGCTGCATTAGCGCTGGATCAATCTGGTGATTGAGAAAGGCATCGACTTTGAGCACCTGCTCCGAGAGCACCACCCCTTCATCACGAATCTTCTGTTTCAGCGCTTCCACGCGGTAATCCTCGTTATGGACGTGGCCCGGATACACTCCGGGACGGTTTCCCCGGATTGCATCCGGGCTACCAGAGCTATGTAGGGTGGATCGGGGCGCGTAGCTGGCGCTTTTTTCATCCACCCGTGCGGTTTGGTGGATGGATGAAGCGCCATCCACCCTACGATTGAACAAACCCATTTCTTATGGCCTGCCATCCTTGGCGGCCACCCTGCGGGTCGTCGCTACGCGACGTTAACAATGATTCCCAATCATTTTTTATGGCCTGCCATCCCTGGCGGCCACCCTGCGGGTCGTCGCGGTGCGACGTTAACAATGATT
>JAGGNC010000229.1 GCA_017886405.1 Pseudomonas sp.
TGAGGCCCTGATACTGCGTTGCTGCTCCTCGCCATAGCCAGCTATGACTCGTCGCGGCGCCTTGTCTCAGTACCTCAGTCATCCGAACTGGAGTTAACCAACTAGCCGTCCAGGCCACTAGCAGTTTCAGACGCACGCTATAAAAGGAGTTATGCACATGATCGGTAAGCTACTAAAGACGGGTTTTAGTTTGGCCACGATGCCCGCCAGGCTGACATATCGCAGCGTCCGCGCCTTGGCCATGACGCCAGCTGAAGTGAGTCGCGTGCTGGCGGACATGCGCGAGGCATCGGATCAGGCCGTGCAGGAGATCCATGGACTGTTGGCCAGCGTTGATGCGGAAATGACTTACAAAACAGCGCACCTCAGCGCTGCCGACAAACGTCTCGCCGCCGAACTCGCCCTAGACGCCGCCGAACAACACTTGAGCATGGCGGGCATCAACCTCCTGCGGGCCCTCTGGCTGACGCTTAACCCGGCACCGAACGCGACACCGAACTTGCCGCCAGCCGTGCCTGTTCAGCGGATTGAACAGGCACGTAAGTAACGATAAGCAGCACATAGCACTATGCACTGTTTTTATTGCGTGGCTGGGTATCAGGTCGCGGGAATAGCCTACCAGGCGATCAACTCCAGCAGCGCCTAACGCCAGATACGCCGCCATTGCGCCGCTGAACCGCGCATTGACGATGCGCGCGCAAGCGTGGTGTGTTCGAGGTCGAGAGACAAGGCGAGTAAACGCCAGTCGCTCAGCTTAGGCGTGCGCCGAGTGCGCGATCTGTGGCTGCAGGGCTGGTAGTGAGTCCTTCGCGGACCCCTTCGCGGTCAGCTTCAGAGCGGTTCTGGCTGAGCTTCCATTGACCCTCAAGGCGCTGGATCGGCAGCACGAAACCAACGATGGCACGCAGCATAGTGTCTATATAGTCCTGCGGCGCCTCACTCACCGCCCAGGGGCGCTCACGTCCCGCCTCATGCTGCGCGCTCAGGCGGCTGACCAGTTGTAACAACGCCTGACCATCCTCAATCAGTTGCGCCTGGCCACGCGCGTGCACGGTGATGTAGTTCCAGGTTGGCACCGCTTTGCCATGTTCTGCCTTGCTCGGATACCAGCCGGGGCTGACATAAGCCTGTGGCCCCTGAAAGATGGCCAAGGTTTCACCCTGTTCAAGCTCGCGCCAGTGAGGGTTGGCCCGGGCGAAGTGGCCATAGAGCGTGCCGAACTCGCCTTCTTCGGGGGCGAGCAGGAGGGGCAGATGGCTGGCCAGTAAGCCGTTGGCTCCGTTACTCACCACAGTGGCCAGCGGGCAGGCGCCTATCTGTTGATGCAGCTGGACGAGATCGTTCTGGATGAAGGCGGGCGGCGTGTACATGGCGAGGCTCAGTCTGTGAGCCCACATCCTAGCGTGGTACTCGGGGCGGGATACGTTGCAGTTGCGACGAACTTGTACCAGCACAGTCAGAAAATCAGCCCTTTGCTCACTTACAGGCCCTCAGCGCGCCAGCACTCCGAGGGGCTTTAGGGGCTTGGCCATCTTTATCCATGACGGTTAAAAGTGATTTGCCTCTACTGTTTTCTGCAGTGTCAGCCTGTGTAGCGGTTGGTCTGGTTACGGCCGCCTTTCTTGGAGGCATAGAGCGCCTGATCGGCTCGTTCGATCAGCTGCTTGTGGTCATCGGTAGGAACGCTCAGATCGGCTACTCCTAAACTGATGGTGAAAGGAATAGCTTGTTTTTCGTAGGTCACCACGAGCGACTCGATGCGCAGGCGCAACCGTTCGGCAAAGACCATGGCGCCTGAAGTGTCGATATCCGGCATCAGCACGACAAACTCCTCACCGCCATAACGCCCGGCATAGTCGGTGTCACGTATTTGCTCGCGTATCACCTCGGCGACCGCTTGGATCACTTTATCCCCGGCCTGGTGGCCAAAGGTGTCGTTGACGGCCTTGAAGTGATCGATATCAAACATCACCAAAGCGGCCATGCTCTGGTAGCGGCGGTGCCGGGCGTACTCATGTTGCAGGCACTCTTCCCAATAACCACGGTTATTTAGGCCGGTCAGGCGGTCTGTACGGGACAGGTGCTGTAATTGCTGATTGACCGTTTGCAACTGTTGTTTGTTGGCGGCGACGTTGGTGACGTCGTAAATGATCAAGCAGATGTGCTCGATTTTGCTGTTGGTGGCCCGTAACGGCAAAATGGTGGTGTTCTGGTACATGAACTCTTCCTGCCCGGTAATTGGCTGGTAGTTCTTGAACCGCACAAGATAGGGACGCTGTTCCCAGATAGTGAACGCCGGTGTGCCTAGGGTTATTACGCTCTCTACTTTATGACGGAACCAATCCTCTTCGACTTCGGGAAACAAATCAAAGAACCGCTGCCCATGCACAGCATCGGGCTGGAGTCCTGAGCGGTTTTCCATAAAGGTATTCCAGACCTGCACGCGGAACTCGCGGTCCAACACCACGACGCCGACATCGATACCCTGGACGATTGCCAGCAGCCAGTGGAACTCATTTAAATCGAGGTTATCGCTCATGGTTAATTCATCAGGTAATCAAGCTTTTTAGAGAGCAGCTCAACCGAGTCCTCGGTGAACAACAGCAACAAATCGAAGTGAATGGCGTGGCCCTCTATGCTGTAACTGACCTCCACCGCGAGGGTGGTCTTCCAGCGTGATTGATTAAGCCGAATCAGGTCTTCGATTGAGGTGTGTTGCCCTAGCACCATGGGGTGGCTCTGTGAGAAGCCCACATCAACTTGTTCGGCCACGCCGCTCAAGCAGGCACCGATTAGTACAGCGGAGAGGTCTAGGAGCATTTCCATTTCGGAATAGTCTTTGGAAAACCAATGCATCAGCTTGGCCATATCGCTGACTTCCGAGTCATGAAAGACCAGCAGCGCCTCGCCGGCAATGCCGCCGCCGATAAAGCCCTGGCATACGGCCGTGAGCCCATCGCCGCGCTGCGCATCGACCAGCGCCATGTGCAGCTCGCCCACCTCGAACACATTGACGGTGGGCACTGGTAACTGCACGAAGACGCCTAGCACGCGGGCCAATAATGCTGCCGCACGGCCCATGGCGACGTTGACCACTTCACGAAAGGCATCGTTGAAGTTGATTTTGACTTCGGTCGCCGGCGCTTTAGTCGCAACCCCAGCCGAGCTGCTGTGCAATAAGCCAAGCTTGTCGAGTGTGGCTTTGAGCAAATCGGGGTCAGCTGGCTTTTGTACAAAAGCCAATGCGCCCAGTTGCATAACGCGTGCGACCGCTTGCTCCTGAATGTCACCGGAGACCACGATAATTTTGCAATCCAGGCCTTCTTCCTGCACGGCACTCAACACTTGAAAGCCGTCCATTTCGGGCATGGTCAGGTCGAGCAGCATTACATCGACCGGTCCCTTGCGCAGAATCGCCATCGCCTCAAGGCCATTGGTGGCTTGTGCGATGGTAACTGGCCAGTCGGGGGGCAGAGCGCGCAACAATTGTTTGCGCGCCATATTGGAGTCGTCACAAATAAGCAGGGTTTTGGCCGTCATGCTGACTACGTCTGATTGTTGTGGTTTTTCACGAATTAATCCGCACGATGTGTTGCCGTCTGACAATAACAGTGTGCGGGTACTATTTCACAATAGTGCGCTTATAAGCGCTTAAAAATGTAGCTTGAACACCACGACATACAGTTTTTTATGCCGTTGCGATACTTATTTACCCCTTTGAAACTATTAGGCAAACCGGCGCTTTTTGCTCGCAATTACGGGCACTCCCCTGTGGAAAAGAGGCGCGAACGCCTGGTAATTGCTGAGGCTTATGCGTTGAGCGGCACCAAGCGTGGGGCGATCATATTCTCGGGGCGCAGGATGTCGGCCAGTTCGGCGTCGCCCAGCAGCTTCTCCTCGCGCACTAACTCCAACACGCTGCGACCACTTTCCAGCGCCACTTTGGCGATGCGCGTGGCGTTTTCGTAACCGATGTAAGGATTGAGGGCGGTGATCAGGCCGATGGAGTTTTCCATCAGCTCACGGCAGCGTGCTTCGTTGGCGGTGATGCCGTCGATGCACAGCTCGCGCAGCATATCCATGGCGCGGGTCAGCAAGCGGATCGAGTCGAAAATCTTGTAGGCGATCAGCGGCTCCATGACGTTGAGCTGCAATTGGCCCCCTTCGGCGGCCATGGTCAGCGCCAGGTCGTTGCCAATGACTTCGAAAGCCACTTGGTTGACCGCTTCCGGGATTACCGGGTTGACCTTGCCGGGCATGATCGAGCTGCCCGGCTGGCGCGGCGGCAGGTTGATTTCATTGATGCCGGTGCGCGGGCCGCTGGAGAGCAGGCGCAGGTCGTTGCAGATCTTCGACAGTTTGACCGCCGTGCGCTTGAGCATGCCGGAGAACAGCACGAACGCGCCCATGTCACTTGTGGCTTCAATCAGGTCGGCGGCGGGGGTCAGCGGTTGGCCGCTGATAATTGCCAGGCGCTTGACCGCCAGCAACTGGTACTGCGGGTCGGCGTTGATGCCGGTGCCGATGGCGGTGCCGCCCAGGTTGACCTCGGTCAGCAGCGTCGGCGCAAGCAGCTCGAGGAACTTCAGGTCTTCACTGAGGGTGGTGGCGAAGGCGCGAAATTCCTGGCCAAGGGTCATCGGCACAGCGTCTTGTAGCTGGGTGCGGCCCATCTTCAGCACGTGACTGAACTCCAGGTGCTTTTTCGACAGCGACCGGATCAGCTTATCCAGCGCGGTGAGCAGGCTGTCGTGGCCGAGCAGCAGGCCGAGGCGGATGGCGGTGGGGTAGGCGTCGTTGGTCGACTGCGCCATGTTCACGTCGTTGTTCGGGTGCAGCTGTTGGTAGTCACCTTTCTCAAAGCCCATGGCCTCCAGCGCTACGTTGGCGATCACCTCATTGGCGTTCATGTTGGTCGAGGTGCCGGCGCCGCCCTGAATCATGTCGACCACGAACTGGTCGTGGAACTCGCCCTGAATGATGCGAGCACAGGCGGTGCTGATCGCGGTGTGCTTGGCGGCAGACAAATGTCCCAGCTCGCGGTTGGCGTCGGCGGCCGCCTGCTTGACCATGGCCAGCGCGACCACCAGTTTCGGGTAGTGCGAGAGCGTCACCCCGGACAGGCGGAAGTTCTGCACGGCGCGCAGGGTCTGGATGCCGTAATAGGCCTCAGCAGGCACGTCGAGGCTGCCGAGCAGGTCTTTTTCGAGGCGAGTGGATGCTGCAGCGGACATGATGGTTACCCTCTCAGTAAGTGCGGCATATGCCACGATGCCCTTAGATTATGGCTGCGGCTTTACTCTGGCCAATGTCGTTAAACACCAGGCTATGCATAATCGGCATAATGGTGGTGTAACGTGCGGCTGCGTCAGGACTTACAGCGGGTGTGGGAGGCGCGTCAGCGGCGAGTTGTTCACCGATCACGACTACGCCTGCATGGCTGCAGGACTTAGGGCCGCGACCGCTCCACGCGGGCGGCATGCACCCCATCCCGGTGGATCGCGAAGCAGGATGCCAGAGGCGAAAGCCCCTCCCACAATGCCTTGCCTCGGACATCGGCTGTGAAGGTGAGCAACCGTAAGATGGGTTAGCCGCTTGCCGCCCTTGCCAAACATCAATCCACTCGAGACGCGGCGTAACCCATCACAGGTGTGATGTGCTCGCGTGTCTGGTGGGTTACGCGGCGCATACCAAGCGCTGTGAGATATGCATCGGTGTACGGCGGCGCTAACCCACCCTGCGCATTGTGCAAGTCATCGGGAGCCTGGGATAAACCTTGAAAGCAAATGGCTGAAAGACGTTGTCACCCTGGCTGCCACCCGAAGTTATTCGACCTGGAAAGTGGTCAAAGCTCACCGCTGTTGGCCTACAGCGCCGGCGCGTTTCTCGGCCGTGCAGTCAACTTGCTGCTGCGCCAGCGCGCGTTGCGCTTCACCACCGTGTATGCAACGGCCATGGCCGCTAGCCTGAAAAGCATGGCTTTGCAGGGCATGGGCGTGGCCTGGGAGCCGCGCTTGTCGGTGACCGGTGAGCTGGCGCGGGGTGAGCGGGTGACCTGTGGCGGCGAGCACTGGCAAGTGCCGCTGGAGA
>JAGGNC010000208.1 GCA_017886405.1 Pseudomonas sp.
GCCCGCGTTGGCGGTCTCTACTCAGATGAATGGCAGCGTGCGCACCTGTACAACCCGCGCAACTTAGTGCCTGAGTCGAAGATGCCGGCATACCCTTGGCTGGTCGAGCACAAACTCGACGGCAAAGACACGGCTAAGAAAATGCAAGTCATGCGCGACTTTGGCATTCCTTACACCGATGAAGACATCGCAGGGGCCAAAGACGCCGTGAAAGGCAAGACCGAAATGGACGCCCTGGTGGCGTACCTGCAGGTTCTCGGCACATCCATCAAGAACAAGCGGTAACGCGTAATGGATATCGGGACTATTCGCGGCATAGGTACAGCAGTGGTGTTCATCGCTTTTATCAGCGTGGTGCTCTGGGCCTACAGCAGCAGGCGTAAATCCAACTTCGACGAGGCCGCCAATCTGCCCTTCGCCGACGATCCCAAACCCGTTGACCTTGACGAGCAATCTTCCAGGAGCAAAAACCAATGACCACGTTCTGGAGTTGGTACGTAACCATCCTGTCTCTGGGCACCATCTTTGCCCTGACTTGGCTGATATTCGGCACCCGCAAGGGACAGCGCGATGGAACCACTGAAGAAACTGTCGGCCACTCCTTCGATGGCATCGAAGAGTTCGACAACCCGCTGCCCAAGTGGTGGTTCATGCTGTTTATCGGCACTATCATCTTCGCCCTTGGCTACTTGGCGCTCTACCCGGGCTTAGGTAACTGGAAAGGCTTGTTGCCGGGCTACGGCTACCTCGACAACGAGGCCAAGACGCCCTTTGCCACCAACATACAAATCGCCGGTGATAAAGAGCGTAATGCTGGCTGGACAGGTGTGCATCAGTGGGAAAAAGAGATGGCCAAAGCTGACGCCCAGTACGGGCCAATCTTTGCCAAATACGCTGCGATGCCAATTGAACAAGTGGCCCAAGACGAACAAGCGTTAAAAATGGGCGGCCGCCTGTTTGCTTCCAATTGCTCGGTCTGCCACGGCTCTGACGCCAAGGGCGCCTATGGCTTTCCTAACCTCACCGACAACGATTGGTTGTATGGCGGCGAGCCGGAAACCATCAAGACAACCCTCCTCAACGGCCGTCAGGCAGTCATGCCAGCGTGGAAAGACAGCATTGGTGAGGAAGGCATCCGCAATGTTGCCGGCTACATCCGCACCTTCTCTGGCATGAAGAACCCAGAAAATATCAAGGTTGACCTTGCCGCAGGTCAAAAAATCTACGCCACCAATTGTGCAGTCTGTCATGGCGCTGAAGGTAAGGGCCAACAGGCCATGGGCGCACCGAATCTGACGGATAAAATCTGGCTCTACGGTTCCAGCTTCGCTCAGGTTCAGCAAACTTTGCGCTATGGCCGCAATGGCTTGATGCCCGCCCAAGGAGACCGTCTCGGCAACGATAAGGTGCATCTGCTGGCGGCTTACGTGTACAGCCTGTCACACACTAAAATAGAGAAGTAACTCTCGCATCCCGATAGGCGCGACTGCAGGTCGCACCTGTCGGGAAATCGTCAGGCGTACCATAGCGCAAGAGCCCGTATGACTCCGATCGGCACGTATCGACTGGAGCAGCCAATCAATCGCCGTGGTATGAACTGATGAGCGCACAGATCCCCGTTAAAGATGTCACCCCCTCCCCGGCCAAGGTCGAAGTTGTTGACCTGTATGCCGACCGCGAAAAAATCTACACCCGCTCCTTCACCGGTCTTTTCCGCAACTTGCGCATGCTCGGTGGTGCAGCTCTATTTCTGTTGTACTTCGGTACCGTCTGGCTGACCTGGAATGGCCGCCAGGCCGTCTGGTGGAACCTGCCAGAGCGTAAGTTTTATATCTTTGGCTCGACCTTCTGGCCGCAGGATTTTGTCCTGCTCTCCGCGCTGTTGATCATCGCCGCCTTCGGCCTCTTCTTTATCACCGTATTCGCCGGTCGGGTATGGTGCGGTTACACCTGCCCGCAGAGCGTCTTCACCTGGATATTCATGTGGGCAGAAAAGGTCACAGAAGGTGATCGCAACCAGCGCATCAAGCTCGACAAAACGCCAATGAGTGCACAAAAGTTTCTGCGCAAACTGTCCAAGCACAGCATCTGGGCCGGCGTCTCAGTAGTGACCGCGCTCACCTTTGTCGGCTATTTCACGCCGATTCGCGAACTGATCCCAGAACTGTTCACCCTGCAAGCCAGCGGTTGGGCCGTGTTCTGGGTTGGCTTCTTTACCGTGGCCACCTACGGCAACGCCGGTTACTTGCGTGAACAGGTTTGCATCTATATGTGCCCCTACGCGCGCTTCCAGAGCGTGATGTTCGATCAGGACACCCTGATTGTTTCCTACGATCCACGGCGCGGTGAGTCGCGCGGCCCGCGCAAGCGTGACGCCGACTACAAGGCTGAAGGCTTGGGCGACTGCATCGACTGCAAAATGTGTGTGCATGTTTGCCCCACCGGCATCGACATCCGTGACGGTCTACAGATTGAGTGCATCGGCTGCGCGGCCTGCATCGACGCCTGTGACAGCATCATGGACAAGATGAACTACCCCAAAGGCCTAATCAGCTATACCACCGAACATAATCTCTCTGGACAAAAGACCCAACTGGTACGCCCTCGCCTGATCGGTTATGCCGTAGTGCTGGTGGCCATGTTCGGCGTATTCACTTGGGCCGTTAGCAGCCGCTCACTGGTGGGTCTTGATGTACTCAAAGACCGCGTTATGTACCGGGAGAATCAAGAAGGCCGGATCGAAAACGTCTACACCCTGAAAATCATGAACAAAGCGCAACATGAGGTTACCTACCAAATTGAAGCCGAAGGTCTTGAAGGCCTAGTGTACGAAGGTAAGCGCGAAATCAAAGCGCTGGCAGGCGAAGTACTCACCCTGCCAGTAGAACTGTCCATCGCGCCGGAGAAGCTGCCATCCAGCGCCAACGAAATCAGCTTCCGCCTGCACTCGGTGGACGACCCAACTATTAAGGCAGATGCCGAAAGCCGCTTTATCGGCCCTAGCGTCCGCTGACAAGAGAAGACCATGAGCGAACAAACTCCCGACGCTATTAAACCTTGGTACAAGCAGTTCTGGCCGTGGTTCCTGCTTAGTCTGCTGGCTTACTCAGTGGTACAGGGGTTGAGCCTGCTGACCATCGCCACACTTCATCCACCGGGGCTGATATCCGATGATTACTACGATGTCGGCAAAGGCATTAACCAGTCGTTGGCGCGTGAAGATCACGCCATCCGCTTGAAGCTGAACGCCAGCCTGGTACTCAACGATGAAAAAGGTAGCGCCACCCTGCAGCTAAACGGTTACAGCCGTCCGCAGCAACTGGTGCTTAACCTGATCTCGCCAACCCAACCTGAGCGTGATCGCCGAGTGATCCTGCAGCCGCAAGCCGATGGCAGCTACAGCGGGCAGATGATTGATCCGGTGCAAGGGCGTCGCTTTATTGAGCTGATCGGCCAGGAGGGCGGCAAGGACTGGCGCCTGTTCGAAGAAGAAAACGTGCAAAGCGGTCAGACCTTCCTCCTTGGGGATGCCCAATAAGCGCACCGATGGCCAGCCCAACTCCCTGCTATCACTGCGGTTTGCCAGTACCCAATGGCAGCCGCTGCCAGGCCCAGGTATTGGGCGCGCCCCGCGAAATGTGCTGCCCGGGCTGTCAGGCAGTGGCCGAAGCCATCGTCAGTAGCGGCCTTGAGCACTACTACACGCACCGCAGCGAAAGTGCTGCCAATCCACAGAGCCTACCCCAGGCCCTGCCTGATGAACTGGCGCTGTATGACCGCAGCGACGTGCAACAGCCCTTTGTTGAACACGACGGTGCGCTCAGTGAGACTTTCCTGCTAATCGAAGGCATCAGTTGCGCGGCCTGTGGCTGGTTGATTGAGAAACACCTGCGTGGCCTACCCGGTATCAGCGAAGCCCACCTCAACCTCTCCAACCATCGCCTGCAGGTACGCTGGACCGACAGCCAACTGCCCTTCAGTGGTCTGCTCAGGGAACTGCGCAAGATCGGCTACGCCGCTCACCCTTGGCAGGCCGATGCCGCCGCCGAACAGTTGCAGCGCGAGAACCGTCGCGCCATGCGCGAGCTGGGCGTGGCCGGCATGCTGTGGATGCAGGTAATGATGGCGACAATGGCCACCTGGCCGGAATTCAACATCGACCTGTCTCCGGAGCTGGACAAAATCCTGCGTTGGGTCAGTTTGTTTCTCACCACCCCGATTGTCTTTTACTGCTGCGGCCAGTTCTTCCGCGGCGCATTGCGCGACCTGCGCACCCGCCACCTGACCATGGACGTGTCGGTGTCCCTGGCGATTGGCGGCGCTTACATCGCGGGCATCTGGTCCACCATCACCGGCCAGGGTGAGCTGTATTTCGATGCAGTAGGCATGTTTGCCCTCTTCCTACTGGCAGGCCGCTACCTGGAGCGCCGAGCGCGTGAACGCACGGCGGCAGCGACCGCGCAGCTGGTCAACCTGCTGCCTGCTTCCTGCCTGCGCCTGGACGCCCAAGGCCACACTCAGCGTGTTCTGCTCAGCGAGCTGCGTATCGGCGATCAGGTGCTGGTGCCGCCAGGTGCCCTGCTACCTGCTGACGGTCGCATAGTGCAAGGCCAGTCGAGTGTTGATGAATCCATGTTGACCGGTGAGTACCTGCCGCAACCGCGCCAAGTTGGCGATAGCGTCACCGCTGGCACCTTGAATGTCGAAGGGCCGTTGAGCGTCGAAGTGCAAGCCCTTGGCGATTCGACCCGGTTGTCGGCCATCGTCCGTCTGCTGGAGCGTGCGCAGAACGATAAACCGCGCCTGGCGGTGCTGGCCGATCAGGTCGCTCAGTGGTTCCTGCTGATTGTGCTGGTGGTTGCTGCCGTCGTCGGCCTGGTCTGGTGGCAACTCGATCCATCGCGCGCCTTCTGGATTGTCCTGGCTCTGCTCGTGGCCACCTGTCCGTGTGCCCTGGCGCTGGCCACGCCCACTGCACTGACCGCCGCCACTGGCTCGCTGCACAAGCTGGGCATGCTCCTGACCCGTGGTCATGTGCTCGAAGGCCTGAACCAAATCGACACCCTGGTACTGGACAAGACCGGCACCCTGACTGAAGGTCGCCTCACGCTTAGCGCGATTCATCCGCTGCGTGATCTGGATGCAGACAGCTGCCTGGCCCTGGCGGCGGCGCTAGAAAATCGCTCCGAACACCCTATTGCGCGCGCCTTCGGTCAGGCCCGAGAAGCCGCTGAGCATGTCGATAGCCAACCTGGCTTGGGCCTGCAGGGACGCGCCAGCGGCCGCTTGCTCCGTATCGGTCAGGCGGACTTCGTCTGTGCGCTGAGCGCACAGGCCGTACCTGCTATTAGCGGTGAGCATGGCCAATGGCTGCTACTGGGCGACGAACAAGGGCCTCTGGCCTGGTTCGTACTTGATGACCGCCTGCGCGATGATGCGCCGCTCCTGATCGCCATGGCCAAATCCAAAGGCTGGCAAATCATGCTGCTGTCTGGGGACAGCTCGCCCATGGTCGCTGAAGTGGCGCGCCAACTGGGTATCGACGATGCCCGTGGCGGTCTGACCCCAGATGCCAAACTGGCGGTGCTCAAGCAGCTGCATAGCCTCGGCCGTCGGGTATTGATGCTGGGTGACGGGGTCAACGATGTACCTGTGCTGGCCGCCGCCGACATCAGCGTGGCCATGGGCAGCGCCACTGACCTGGCGAAAACCAGCGCAGATGCTGTACTGCTGTCCAATCGACTAAGCAGCCTGGTGAAGGCGCTACACATGGCGCAACGAACCCGCCGCATCATCATCGAGAACCTCGCCTGGGCCGGTCTATACAATGGTCTGGTGCTGCCGTTCGCTGCCATTGGTTGGATTACGCCGATCTGGGCCGCGCTGGGTATGTCGGTCAGCTCGTTGCTGGTTGTTTTGAATGCTTTGCGGCTGACTCGTCTGCCCTAGGAGCAGGTCGGGTTAAACGCAGTGATACATCGCAACCCAGTGCTAAGCCCCACACCATGAATGCCCGGAGACCTTATGCCCGCGATCTACATATTGATCCCAGTCGCCATTGCATTGGTGGGTTTTGCCATCTGGCTGTTCTTCTGGGCGGTCGACAGCGGCCAGTACGACGACCTCGACGGTCCGGCCCACAGCATCCTATTCGACGACGAAGACCCCAAGCACACAGCAGCAGTAACCCAAGTACAGCAACAAAACGCAGAGAAAGACTCGCAGGAAACCCCACGTGCTTGAATTGCTACCATTGCTGATTTCGGCGCTGATTCTCGGCCTGCTTGGTGGTGGCCATTGCCTAGGCATGTGTGGCGGCCTGATGGGCGCCCTGACCTTGGCCATCCCACCCGAGCAGCGCGGGCAACGCCTAAAATTGCTGCTGGGTTATAACGTCGGGCGAATTCTCAGTTACAGCGTGGCGGGCCTACTTCTCGGCCTGGCGGGCTGGGCAGTGGCCGGCAGCCCTCTGGTGACCGCACTGCGCGTGGTCGCAGCGCTGCTGCTGATTGCCATGGGTCTTTACTTAGCCGGCTGGTGGAGCGGCTTAACCCGTATCGAAGCCCTGGGCCGCGGCCTGTGGCGGCACATCCAACCCCTGACCCGACGCTTTATGCCCGTCACCAGCCTACCCCGAGCCCTGATTCTGGGCAGTTTGTGGGGCTGGCTGCCCTGCGGCCTGGTCTACAGCACCCTGCTATGGGCTGCCAGCCAGGGCAACGCGATCAACAGCGCTGCGCTAATGTTTGCCTTCGGCCTCGGCACTATGCCAGTGCTGCTGGCCACCGGCCTGGCCGCCGAACGCCTGACTGCAGTGCTGCGCAAGCAAGGGATCCGCATGGCTGGCGGTATTATGGTCATCCTGTTCGGCCTATGGACACTACCGGGCCCTCATCAGCACTGGCTGATGGGCCACTGAGCAGAAATCACCGGCAGCACGCTGGCGCTTGATACAGGTCAAAACACCGTCGCTGCAGTACGCTTAGACTCCCGGTATTGATAGCCAAACCGGGTATACCCGCATGCTCAACGCCATCCAGTGGGACAGCACTCTGATCCGTCGCTACGACCAGGCCGGCCCGCGCTACACGTCCTACCCGACTGCCGTACAGTTCCATGATCGCGTCAGCCAGTTCGACCTGCTGCATGCCTTGCGCGACAGCCGCAATGCTTTACGCCCCCTTTCGCTGTACGTGCATATCCCCTTTTGCGCGCACATTTGCTACTACTGCGCCTGTAACAAGGTGATCACCAAGAATCGTGGACGCGCTCAGCCCTATCTGGAAAAACTCGAGCGTGAAGTGACAATCATCGGCCGCCACCTGGATCCGCAACAAAAGGTCGAACAGCTGCACTTCGGCGGCGGTACGCCAACCTTTCTCAGCCACGACGAACTACGTCACCTGATGGGCGAGCTACGAACGCATTTCAACCTGCTGGATGATGACTCCGGTGACTACAGCATCGAGATCGATCCGCGCGAAGCCGACTGGTCGACCATGGGCCTGCTGCGTGAGTTGGGCTTTAACCGTGTCAGCCTTGGGGTGCAGGATCTCGACCCGGCGGTGCAACGGGCGGTAAATCGCCTGCAGACCTTGGAGGAAACTCGCGCCATCGTCGAGGCCGCACGCACCCTGCAGTTCCGCTCGATAAACATCGACCTTATCTACGGCCTGCCGCTGCAAACCCCGGAGCAATTCGCTGAAACCGTTGCCGAGATAATTGCCTTGCAACCTGATCGCCTATCACTGTTCAACTACGCCCACCTGCCGGAGCGCTTTATGGCTCAGCGGCGCATCAACAGCAGCGATCTACCCAACCCCGGCGATAAGCTGGCCATGCTGCACGCCAGCATCGAGCAACTGAACGCCGCCGGGTATCGCTATATCGGCATGGATCACTTCGCCCTACCCGATGACGAACTGGCCAGCGCTCAGGAAGATGGCAGCCTGCAGCGCAACTTCCAGGGCTACACCACTCACGGCCATTGCGATCTGATTGGTCTAGGGGTGTCATCAATCAGCCAGATTGGTGAACTTTACTGCCAGAACAACAGCGACCTGAGCCTATATCAGGACAGCCTTGAACACAGCGAACTGGCGACCGTACGTGGCCTGCATTGCGATAACGACGACCGCCTGCGGCGCGCGGTGATCCAGCAGCTGATCTGCCATTTCCAGCTACGCTTTGCCGATATCGAACAGACGTACGCAATCGACTTTCGCAGCTACTTCGCCGAGATCTGGCCGCAACTGCAGCAGATGGCCCGTGATGGCCTGATCGAGTTGACGGACCAGAGCATCGAAGTACAGCCAGTGGGTCGATTGTTGGTACGTTCAGTTTGCATGCTGTTTGATCGCTACCTCAATGAGGTCAGCCGACAGCGGTTTTCCCGAGTGATTTAATGGGTATAGCGCGGCATACGTCAGTATCAGAATTACCGTTTCCCGAACCTGCTGAGTCATCTTGAGCTATTGTCACGCCACGCTCAAAAACGTGGAGATTCGCTCAAGACTTGCGTCTTAGTGACTCTGCCCTGCGCCCTGCTGTAGCCTTACTATCCATGTGCGTTTACCTTAGGATCGTGACTCATGTCCGAGAGCCTCAAATTGCATAGTCCGCACCAAGCCCACTGCAAGGATTGCAGCCTGTCGAGTTTGTGTCTGCCGCTATCGCTAAATCTGGAAGACATGGACGCGCTCAACGATATTGTTAAACGCGGGCGCCCGTTAAAAAAGGGCGAGTTTCTGTTTCGCCAAGGCGATGTCTTCGGCTCTGTGTTCGCCGTGCGGACCGGTGCGCTTAAAACCTTCAGCTTGAGCGACAGCGGCGATGAGCAGATCACCGGCTTCCACCTGCCCAGCGAACTGGTCGGGCTATGCGGCATGGACAGCGAGATCTACCCCGTGTCGGCCATGGCGTTAGAAACCACCTCGGTGTGTGAGATTCCTTTCGAGCGCCTAGATGAATTGTCGGTGCAACTGCCGCAGTTGCGCCGCCAGCTGATGCGCATCATGAGTCGGGAGATCCGTGACGATCAGCAGATGATGTTGCTGCTCTCGAAAAAAACCGCCGATGAACGCATCGCCACCTTCCTAGTCAACCTTTCTGCGCGCTTTCGGGCCCGTGGCTTTTCGGCCAATCAGTTCCGCCTAGCGATGTCGCGCAACGAAATTGGTAACTATCTCGGTCTTGCCGTGGAAACCGTATCGCGAGTCTTTACTCGTTTCCAGCAAAGCAAACTGCTTGAAGCCGAAGGTAAAGAAGTCCAAATACTCGATCCCATCGAGTTGTGCGCCCTGGCCGGCGGTAACCTTGAGGGCTGACAGACCGGGTTATTCAGGATGCCTCGGTACGGCTTTCAAGGGTTCTGATCACATGCTCAGCTAACCCTGAGCCGGCCTCACTCATGGTTAGATAGGTGCGATCGGCCCCCGCATCCTGAATGCGCTGGGCGATGTCTTCATACAACGCATGCGACACCACCAAGCCATTAAAACCACGTTCACGAAGTTTCTGCGTAGCAATGATTTTGGCCTCTTCATCGTTGAGCGTGAAAATGACCGCATCAACCCCCGGCATATCCAGGTGCTGCCAGAACACTGAGTCTTCACCATCGGCAAACAGC
This sequence comes from Pseudomonas sp., assembly GCA_017886405.1. GTDB lineage: Bacteria > Pseudomonadota > Gammaproteobacteria > Pseudomonadales > Pseudomonadaceae > Aquipseudomonas. Next base: position 9,629 of record JAGGNC010000208.1, read on the forward strand.
ACCTTACGCCCGGCAATCTTGCTTTGCTCGATAACCATCGGATCGGAGTCCAGCCCAACCACTCGATAGCCCTGCTCAGTCAGATAATCGTAAGCCGCGCGACCGGTGCGGCCCATGCCCATCACCAAGGTCTGCGCATCGCCCAGAGACAGCGGCTGTTCATCAGGATGGCGAATGTTGCGCTCGAAAGGGATCAACCGCTTAGCCAGCAACTCGTAAAGCGGATTAACAACTCGGTTGAGCGGCGCCGATATAACAAATGACAGCGCTACCGTAATGGCGAGCGGAATCATCCACTGCGGCAGCACCACACTGGCCATAATTAGACCGAACTCGCTGTAGTTGGTCAGGCTGACGCTGGTGAGAAAAGCGCTGCGCGCGCGCAAGCGGAAGAGCAGAAACAGAAAGAAGAACAGCACACCCTTGAGCGGTAACAACAAGGTCATGACCAAGGCAAACTTCAGTGCCTCAGCATCCGGAAGGCCACCAATACCGATCTGCAGAAAAAAGCCGACCAGAAATATTTCCTTGATCCCCCACAGGGAGTTGGACAGCTCGGTGGCCCGATTGTGCTTGGCCAACAGCGCACCGAATGCCAGTGCACCCAGCTCTGAACTCAGCCCCAACTGCTCAAAACCAAAGCCTCCAGCTGCCAGCGCCAATAACAAGCCGAGCAACAGCATCAACTCTTCGTGACCACTGGCATCAAGCAAGCGAAATAGCAGCGGACGAAGCAACGGCAAACCAAACACCAGCAACGCCCACGGGGAAGGCAAGTCTCCGGCAGCCAGGCTCATGACCAGCAAGGCGATCATGTCCTGAATCACCAAGACACCAATCGCCACCCGACCGTGGAAAGCCCGCAGCTCGCGCTTGGCTTCCAGCACTTTGGCCGCCAGTACCGTGCTGGAGAACGACAAAGCAATCGCCAGCAAAAGGCACTGCAACCAAGGCAAATCGAGCAACAGCATAATTGCCGGGAGAAACAGCACACTGGAAATAGCAAAGTGCAGCAGCCCGCCACCAATCACTTCACGGCGCAGCAGATTACTCGGCTTGAGCTTGAGGCCCACCGTAAACAGCAGCAGCAATACACCCATATGCGCAATGTGCTGCAGCGCAGCACTGTCATGCGGGCCAATGCCAAGATGCTCACCTACCGCTGCCAATGCAAAACCTGCCCCCAGGTAACCCACCAAGGGCGGCAGCCCAACCGCTCGCGCAGCCAAACCCATGCCAAAAGCAAATGCAATCCAGGCGGCTTCAATCATTGGCAATCCTTATCGGCGCAGGCAGAGCCTGCACAGCAACATAAAATACTCATTCAAGGGGTGCGTCTGCGAATAGCAGCATACAAGCGCAGCACCTCAGAAATATTGACCAACATCATCCCGGCATCGCCTGGTTATGCCCGCGGCAGCTGCAATTGACCAGGACGTTGTAGCACGCTGGCACCGACAAACGGCATGACAATTTGCGCTTCAGCCAAGGCACAGATCGCCTCTCGACGCTCAGGCTGGCCGATGTAGATCAACGACAGCTGGAACAGGTTAAGACTGATCAAGTTCGACCTGTGGCCACAAGGCCCGCAAGCCTATAAGGTCAGGGGGCCGGGCAGGCTGCTTTCAAAGGCGAGCTGCAAGCCAGCCTGAGCAATACTGGAGGGGTCACCGGCGATTCAGTTAGCTGTTCCTGCACCGCTTCAGCGGTCGCAACTGAGGGCTGTGGCCCAGGTTTAACTGGCGCGTCCACCGGCAGACCCGCAACGTTGATCCAACGGCCTATTATTTTAGCCGCACACACACGACATATTCGGCGCAGAGCCGCGCTGCCCAGTTGACTGTCCAGGAGGCCAGCGCATGAAGTCGTTCGAAAATAAGGTAGCTGCCATCACCGGAGCCGGCTCCGGTATCGGTCGCGCCCTGGCCTTCCATCTGGCGCGGCAGGGATGCCAATTGGCGCTATCAGATGTGAACGCCGAAGGTTTGGCTGAAACTGCAGACCACGCACGCAAGCTCGGCGTGCAGGTGAGTGAAGCCCTTGTCGACGTTGCTGATCGCGCTGCCGTGCATGCCTGGGCAGACCAAGTAGTCGCCGAGTTCGGCCGGGTCAACGCGATATTCAACAACGCCGGCGTCGCCCAGGGCGGTACGGTGGAAGGCAATGACTACGCTGACTATGAGTGGATCATGAACATCAACTTCTGGGGCGTGGTCAACGGCACCAAGGCTTTCCTGCCGCATATCAAGGCGTCAGGCAACGGTCATATCATCAACATCTCCAGCATTTTCGGCCTGTTCGCCCAGCCGGGCATGAGCGCCTACAACGCCAGTAAGTTTGCCGTGCGTGGCTTTACCGAATCGCTGCGCCAGGAGCTGGACATGGCCGATTACGGTGTATCTGCCAGCTGCGTTCACCCTGGCGGAATCAAGACCAATATCGCCAAAACCGCACGCATGAACGCCAGCCTTAACAGCGTCACCGGCCAGGATGGCGAAAAGGCACGCCAGCAGTTTAACGACCAACTGCTGCGCACCACGCCGGAAAAAGCTGCCCAGATCATCATCAACGGCGTGCTGGCGAACAAACGGCGCATCCTGATCGGGCCGGATGCCTATGCCCTAGACGGCATGCAGCGCCTGTTTCCAGCGCTCTATCAGCGCCTAGTGACGGCCGCCATGGGCATGGCGGCGCGCTTTTCCCGCAAAAGCTCAAGCAAGAAAGCCAAGACTGCAGCGGAGTAATCGATAATCAATAACCCCCCAGCGCGACTGGTGACTGGGGCTTAGTCATATTTGGCGTTTGGCTAAACGGGATGAACGCCTCGCGCACTCAATTGGCATAACAGTAGTTAGCGCGTTAAATTGTCAGCACCTGTCCTGTGCCGCTGGAGAACGCCATGGCCACGCAAGACCCTTGCGCCGAACTGCTGCTCAATAACCAACTGTGCTTCGCGCTCTACTCGACATCCCTGTTGATGACCAAGGTTTACAAGCCTCTGCTTCAAGAGCTCGGCCTTACTTACCCGCAGTACCTGGCCATGATGGTGCTCTGGGAAGGCGATGGCATCACCGTAGGCGACGTCAGCAACCGCTTGCTGACCGACCCCGGCTCCGTCACTCCGCTACTCAAGCGACTGGAAGCCGAAGGCCTGCTTAAGCGCATCCGCAGCAGTGCCGACGAACGTGTGGTTGAGCTGTTCCTGACTGACAAAGGCCACACCCTGCGAGAACAGGCTAAGATCGTCCCCAACTGCATACTCACCGCGAGCCAGCAATCCATCGCGGAGCTCGGCGCACTGAAGAATGAACTGGTCGCTCTGCGGAGCAGTCTGCAACAGGCTCTCTAAAACCCGGGGCGACAGGCTTGTTGCCCGCCACTGCGACCCGCTCACGAGCCCTCGATCGACTTTCGATCGCCCTCATCCTCGAAAACAGCGCACAACACTCAGCCAGACCTCGCTTATGCCTAAACAAGGCTGCACCTATCGCTAAATGATCAATAATATATATTGCGCGCAATATTAATGCGCACTATATTTAAGCCCGTGGAGTTGATTATCACGCAAGTTTTTAGCGCAGATAAGATCTTAAACTTTGTATTACGCCTCTCTTAACCCAACCAAAAAATCTCAGAGGATTAGCACCATGTCGATTCAAACCATTGCTTATCGTGCCTATGCAGAAGCCACCGGCGGCCGCGACGGTCGTGCCATTTCCTCCGACGGCGAACTCGACGTAGCTCTGAGCACCCCGAAAGAACTTGGTGGCGCTGGCGGCGAGGGTACCAACCCGGAACAACTGTTCGCTGCGGGCTACTCCGCCTGCTTCATCGGGGCAATGAAGTTTGTGGCCGGCCGCGACAAGCTGGCCATTCCAGCAGACGCATCGATTGAAGGCGTGGTGGGCATCGGTGCCCTCCCCAACGGTTTCGGTATCGAAGTCGAACTGCGCATCAGCCTGCCAGGCCTTGATCGTGAGCAAGCTCAGACCCTGATCGACCGTGCGCACATAGTCTGTCCTTACTCCAATGCCACCCGCGGAAATATCGATGTCACCCTGACGTTGATCGACTAACCACTCGGCCTCAGCCAGCCAGTTGTCTGCTGTGGCAGCGATAAAAACCACTCCTAAGTAGCAAACCGGGAAAACAACCGCCGCGCCGCTGTCGAAGACAGTCGGGCTGTTTGCATGATGATTTAGCCTAAAATCTGGCTAGAACCTGCCACTGACAACATGATTTATCAAATATCTAAGCTCCCTGTACCCCAGTAAAATAGAGGCCTAGCGTGAGTAGAATAGATAAAAATATGAATAATTAACGTTAAACCCAACACTCACCGTAAAAACGGCCTATTATGCTTGCGCTGACTTGCAGTTATCAGCAAAACCGCATAGGTGCTATGAGCACTCTGGCATCGCAATTCGTATTGATTTAAGAGACACACCATGGCAAATCGCGAAACTGGTACCGTCAAATGGTTCAACGATGAGAAAGGCTTCGGCTTCATTACCCCGACTAACGGCGGCGATGATCTCTTTGTTCACTTCAAAGCTATCCAAAGCGACGGTTTCAAAAGCCTGAAAGAAGGCCAGACTGTTACCTACGTGGCCGCTCGCGGTCAGAAAGGTATGCAAGCTGAAGAGGTACAGGTGGCTTAAGCCTCTGTCCTGCTTTAAAACAAACCCCGCGCTCGCGGGGTTTGTTTTATCTGCTGTTTGTAAACACAGGCTGGTCTATAAGCCCATCTGCTTGCTGATGATCTCGTTCATGATTTCACGCGAGCCGCCACCAATCGACAGAATGCGATTATCACGATACAGCCGCTCCACCAGGCTTTCGCGCATATAGCCCATGCCGCCCATAATCTGCACGGCGTCATAGGTCAGTCGATCGGCAATATCCGTAGCAAAATTCTTGGCCATGGATATTTCCTTGATCACGCTTTTACCTGCGGCCATCTTCGCTGCTTGCCGATAGGTGAAGTCGCGCGACACCTCCAGTTGGGTAGCCATTTCTGCCAACCGATGCTTGAGCACCTGGAACTTACCTATAGGCTTGCCGAACGCTTCTCGCGCCTTGGCCCATTTCAATGCCTCTTCAAGCGCCAGCTGTGCCGTCATATTGGCCATGATGGCCAGTGACAATCGCTCACTCTGGAAGTTGGCCATGATGCAGGCAAAGCCCATGTTCTCGACACCGATCAGGTTGCCAACCGGAACCCGACAATCATCAAAGAACAGCTCGGCCGTGTCTGACGCCCACCAACCCATTTTCTTCAGCTTACGCCCAACGGTGAAGCCAGGCGTGCCCTTCTCCACCACCAGCAGGCTAACGCCGCCAAAACCATCGCCCCCGGTGCGCACAGCAACTGTGTAGTAGTCCGCACGCACGCCACTGGTGATAAAGGTTTTGCTGCCGGTGACGCGATAGCAGTCGCCGTCACGGACTGCCCGCGTTTTCAGATTGGCTACATCTGAGCCTCCAGAGGGTTCGGTCACCGCCAGCGCCATAATTTTCTCACCAGCAAGCACTTGCGAGACGACACGATCGCGTAGCTCAGGCATGGCCCACTTGACCACGGGCGGCAAACCAATATCCAACGACCCAAGCCCTGCCACCAGCCCCCCGGAGCCCGAGCGCATCAATTCCTCACTGGCCGCCACCTTGGCAAACACATCGCCCTCATGGCTGCCGCCAAACGCTTGCGGGTAGCCAATACCAAGGATTCCAGCTGCGCCAGCCTTAAGATAGAGCTCACGAGGAAACTCCTCGGCTTCTTCCCAATCATTGATATGCGGCAGAATTTCGCGCTCGACAAAACGCCTGACTGAGTCACGCACCAACTGGTGGGAGTCATCAAAGTATTCTTGGAAGGCAGACATGAGATATTTCCGCTGAGGTTTCAGGGAAACTACCAAGCGCTTGCTTTGTTTACAAGGAGTGGATTATGACATGTGCAGGGTAATCAAGCCGCCTGAGAGTCGGTCGTAAGCCTAGAGCTGGATAGGTCGTCGACCGGCAATCGAGTGTGCCAAGGTGCCGCCGTCAACCAACTCCAGCTCGCCGCCCAGTGGCATGCCATGGGCAATGCGCGAGGCGATAAGGCCTTTACCCGCCAACAGCTGAGCGATGTAATGCGCCGTAGCCTCACCCTCTACCGTCGGATTTGTCGCCAGAATCACCTCACTGAAATTGCCCGCAGCGATTCGCGTAAGCAGCTCGGGGATGCCAATCGCTTCCGGCCCCAGTCCGTCGAGCGGCGACAGATGCCCCTTGAGCACAAAATAGCGCCCGCGAAATCCCGTGTACTCAACCGCATACACATCCATCGGCCCCTCGACCACGCATAAGAGGCTGTCATCCCGACGCGGATCAATACACAGCTGACACACGTCATCCTCGCTCAGGCTGCGACACTGCTTGCAGTACCCAACCCCTTCCATCGCCTGCGTCAATGCTTGGGCCAGGCGCAGCGCCCCAGAGCGATCACGCTCAAGCATCTGCAAGGCCATACGCTGAGCCGTCTTCTGCCCAACGCCAGGAAGAATGCGCAAGGAATCGATCAGGTGGCGGATCAACGGACTGGAACTCATGGGAAAATACTCGATGGCGACAAAAACACACGCTTTTACTATCAAAACCCGACCGGGCAGTTCACCCAGTGGAGAGCAAAGCGCAGGCAGGCGAGGCTAAACACACCAACCATTTGCAGCGCAGCCATGTGCACTACCCAGACATCCTTTTAGAACGGCATTTTGAAGCCTGGGGGCATCTGCATACCTGCAGTCATACCGGACATCTTGTCCTGGCTGTTCTGCTCAACCTTGCGCACGGCATCATTTACCGCAGCGGCGATCAGGTCTTCGAGAATCTCCTTATCTTCCTGCATCAGACTGTCATCCAGACTGACACGCTTGATGTCGTGGCGCCCAGTCATGACCACACTGACCAGCCCGGCACCGGATTGACCAGTCACCTCGGCGTTCGCCAGCTCTTCCTGCATCTTCTGCATTTTTTCCTGCATTTGCTGCGCCTGCTTCATCAGGCCGGCCATGCCACCTTTCATCATGGTGTAAGTCCTCTGTAATTAGGGATTAACGGGAGTATCCAGGGGTTCAATGCTGTCCGCGCGGATAACGGCGGCGAACTGCTGAATCATTTGTTGGATCACGGGGTCCTGATGGATCGATGTTTCAGCTTCACGCTGGCGATTAGCTCGCCTGCACGCCGCAGCCTGCGCGGGAGTCTCCTGCTCAGGCGTACGCAACTCAATCCGCACCTTGAGCTCGCGGCCATAAAACTGATTGAGTGCATCATTCAAACGGCGCTGCTGGGTCGGGTTGAACAGTGCTGAATGCGCAGGGTCCAAGTGCAGCAACCAATCATCGCCCTCCTTAGCAATCAGTGTGCAGTTAGCACCGATACTGCCCGTCATGCCGGACAACTTGAGCTTAGGGAACAACTCCAGCCAATCGGCTGCCAGACCCGTGGCGGGCTGCGCCGCGGGCATCACCTCGGGTTCGGCCGGCACATCACGCTCGACCGCATCAAAATCATAATCAAATGACTCGGCATCCATTTCTACATAGTCGTAGTCACCTAGCGGCGGCTCATCGTCATCAGTATCAACATCAGTTGCCGACAGCGCTACGGCCGGTTGTGGCTCTAGCACCGCGGGCTGCGGCGACTCAGCAATCACCACAGGGGCAATCGGCGCAACAGATTCTTGTGCTTCCACAACAGGCGATTGAACCTGCTCTTCCCAAGGCAGATCAACGATAACTGCAGGAGCAATTTCGACTGGCGAAGGCTGCACCGCTATCCCTTCAGCCACTTTTGGCTCTGCCGGCACTTGCGCCATGACGACAGCAGGTATCTCTGGCACTTCTAAAGACGCAACAGGTGCCGGCTCTGCAAAAGCAGTCTGCGGCGCAGGGGAAATTGCAACAGGTGTACTGACCGGCTGCGAAATAGCAGCACCGGCCTCCGGGTTGGTCACGGGATCAGCAGTGGCCTGGCTAATCCCCAGCGGCTTTAGAGTCACCCTGGGCACATCGTGGGTATCCGCCGGGCGGAACGCTAGCATACGCAACAGCACCATCTCAAAGCCGCTGCGCGGGTCCGGCGACAACGGCAAATCGCGCCGCCCAATCAAACCCATTTGATAATAAAACTGCACGTCCTCACTAGGCAGAACCCGAGCCAACTCAAGCACTCGCTCACGGTCACCCTGGCCATTATCCACTGCCTCGGGCAGCGCCTGTGCGATTGCAACCCGGTGTAATACGTTGAGCATCTCGGACAGCACACCATTCCAGTCAGGCCCTTGTTCAGCCAGGTGGCGCACCGCCTCAATAAGACCGCGAGCATCCCCTTCCAGTAATGCATGCAGGACGCCATACACCTGCCCATGATCAAGGGTGCCCAGCATGGCGCGAACATCGGCGGCCAGCACCTTACCCTCACCAAAGGCAATAGCCTGGTCGGTCAGGCTCATGGCATCGCGCATCGAGCCATCAGCAGCACGTCCCAACAGCCATAACGCATCGTTCTCGAACGGGATCTGCTCGGCCGTTAATACATGGCTTAGATGATCAACCACCCGCTCGGGGGGCATGTTTTTTAGCGAGAACTGCAAGCAGCGTGATAGCACCGTAACCGGCAATTTCTGCGGATCGGTGGTAGCCAAGAGGAATTTGACGTGGGGCGGCGGCTCTTCCAGTGTCTTCAGCAATGCATTGAACGAGCTGGTGGAGAGCATATGCACTTCATCGATCAGATAGACCTTGAAGCGCCCGCGGCTAGGCGAATACTGCACGTTATCAAGCAACTCGCGGGTGTCTTCAACCTTGGTACGACTTGCAGCATCGACCTCAATCAGGTCAATAAAGCGACCTTCATCAATCTCTTTGCAAATCGAACAAACACCGCAGGGCGTCGAGCTGATGCCGGTTTCGCAATTCAGGCACTTAGCAATAATCCGCGCAATCGTCGTTTTGCCTACGCCACGGGTGCCCGTGAACAAATAGGCATGGTGTAGACGCTGGCTATCGAGCGCGTTGATCAGCGCTTTAAGCACATGAGTCTGGCCAACCATTTCGTTGAACGAGCGCGGACGCCACTTGCGTGCAAGAACCTGATAACTCATCGAAACCCGTCACGAGAGAAAAGCAAAAGTGGAGCTAATCCTAACGGAGCATTGGGCAAATTGCATCCGATGCGCAGTCCACTTAGGGCCGCCCTGCAGCATTACTTAGAAATAGACTGGCGAAAAAATAACCAGACGGGTACCATTTCCGGGTTAGTACCACGCTGTAAGTCAATAAGGCCTTTTGGCCCCCTCGCTGGCTTCAAGGTAAGAGCGCATAACCTAAAGGTAATGCCGCACAGCTCTAGCCTTACACCCAACCTGCTGACTGATCTGGCCGTCCCGCGCAAGCGCTGACTCGATCTTGCCTCCGACGTACCGACCCGCACTAAGCACCCCAATGGGAACTTGTGCGTGCAGTCTGACTCCTATCTGTACATGCAATCGATAATTTAAGTCGACAGCTTGGAGCTCTATTTAGCGCAATGACGCGCCCGTTTTTTTAGGAAACACCCATAAAATGAACAATCAAAATCAAATTCAGGATGCTATTCGCACCCTATCCAGTGCATTTGCACCGCTTGACTGCCGTATTCTAGCCGCTCGCAAAGGCAGCTTCAGTTTCACCATCGTCAACGATGCCGGCATCGCCAAGCACAGCCAGCGCCTTTATCCCGGCCAGTACAGCGGCGCTCATCTGCAGCAGGTAATTGAGCGCGCTCGACAATCCTTGACAGCCTAATTACTTAAGTCAGTGAACCATCAGGCACCTCCGAAGTCTAAAGTAATCATTCTCAGGATGGAGCATCGACATGGATAGCATTAATCGCGAGCTCGTTGAACAGTTGTTTTCGCCATTGCGTGCCACATTCAGCCCACCCCGCCCAGACGGCGGGGTTATTCTCTCCCTGCTCGACGCCAGTGATACGACGGCATACAGCCGCGTGCTCAGCACGGCACAGCTCGACGACCCACAAGCATTTGCCCAGAGCTTGGAAGATATCCGCCTCGAGCTCGCCATGCGCTCTGGCAGCATACCTGCAGATATGCGCAAAGCACTCAAAGATCAGGACAGCGTACTCAGTTACCACACAAACTGAAAACACCGACAGCCCTGCTCACCAGCAGGGTTCTTAGACCCCCCAACCTTAAGTTTTAGGCAATCACCGCGAGAAATATTATCTTGCAGGCACAGGTTATCGACCGACAGGCAAGGTCAAGAAATTAACTGATCAGTTAAGCTGTCAAAAAGGAAATAGGCAAGGCAACAGCTTATCATTTAGCGATAAGTTGTTGAGAACGAGATAAACAGAGCGGAGGGATCGAACTGGAAGCATAACTAAAGGAATTAGTTGGACCACCTCGATATTGGAGGCAACCCCACCAGCCACACCTCGGCACACAATGTCACCGCTGCGGCTGCTCCCTTCCAGGCCTGACCGGGTTCACGGCTGATCGTTGCGAGGGGACCGGCAGGGCCACCATTACGCAGCTCACCAGAAGCAAGCAGCGCCATTGTACCGGCTTGAGTCAAAGTTACAACCGTTTCAAACACTTAGCCTTTCGTAGCACAGGCTACACACGAAACCTGCCAACCAGTTTACTCAAGTCATGCGATAACTCAGATAACCGCTGACTGGCTTGAGCACTCTGTTCGGCCCGCAAATTAGCCGACATGCAGGGCAGGCCATAAAAAAGTCGGAGGTTTTCGGGCCAACAACCCGAATACCTCCGGCTTCTGCCTCTACAAACCGGCGTCCACAGATAGGCGCGCATGCACTCAGCCAAGTTGCTCCATGATCTCGTCAGAAATCTCGGCGTTGTGGTAGACCTCCTGCACATCGTCGAGGTCTTCCAGCATGTCGATCAGCTTGATGACTTTCTGCGCGGTATCTAGATCGGTAATCGGCGAACTTATCGAGGGAATCATGGCAATTTCAGCGTCGTCAGGCTTGAAGCCAGCGGCACTCAGCGCCTCGTTAACGGCATGGAAGTCAGCAAAACTGGTGGATACCAGCGCCGACCCCTCCTCTCCCATCTCCACATCATCGGCACCGGCCTCAAGCGCCGCTTCCATCAGCGCATCCTCGTCGACACCCGCTGCAAAGCTGAGCTGTCCCTTGCGGTCGAACATATAGACCACTGAGCCATCGGTGCCCAGGTTACCGCCGCACTTGGTAAAGGCGTGCCGCACTTCGGCGGCCGTGCGATTGCGGTTGTCGGTCATGGCCTCGACGATAATCGCCACACCGCCCATCGCGTAGCCTTCGTAGCTCAGTTCGGCGACGTTGTCGGCCTCATTGTTGCCAGCGCCGCGGGCAATCGCCCGGTCAATGACATCACGCGTCATGTTGGCAGTCAGCGCTTTATCCACGGCCAAACGCAGGCGCGGATTGTCTGCGGGCACAGAGCCGCCGTGCTTGGCCGCGACGGTCAGCTCACGAATGATCTTGGTGAAGATTTTGCCGCGCTTGGCGTCCTGACGCCCTTTGCGGTGCTTGATATTGGCCCATTTGGAATGACCAGCCATAACCCACTCCATTTCATTGCAGTGAAATTGTAGGGTGTGAGAGTTCGCGTCTCTGCGCCACCCCATAAGCAAAAAGCCTGGAAAACCAGGCTTTTCGACTCGGCTTATTCGGCCTTGGGTTGCTCGCGCAGGCGAATATGCAATTCGCGCAGCGATTTGTTATCCACCTCACCTGGGGCCTGCGTCATCACACAGGCTGCGCTCTGGGTTTTCGGGAAGGCAATCACTTCGCGGATCGACTGCGCACCGGTCATCAGCATCACCAGACGATCCAGGCCGAAAGCCAAGCCACCGTGAGGCGGCGCACCGAATTTCAGGGCATCGAGGAGGAAGCCAAACTTCTCCTGCTGCTCTGCTTCGCTGATACCGAGCACGCGGAATACCGTCTGCTGCATCGACTTGTCGTGGATACGGATCGAACCGCCACCCAACTCGGTGCCGTTCAGCACCATGTCATAGGCACGCGACAATGCAGCGGCCGGGTTAGCTTCCAGCTCGACAGGGCTGCAACTCGGCGCGGTGAACGGATGGTGCATGGCATTCAGGCTACCGTCATCGCTCTCTTCGAACATTGGGAAGTCGACCACCCACAGTGGCGCCCACGCGCATGTCAGTAAGCTGAGGTCGTGACCGAGCTTGATGCGCAGCGCGCCCAATGCCTCAGAAACAATCTTGGCCTTGTCGGCACCAAAGAACACCAGATCGCCATCGACCGCACCGACGCGATCAAGGATCACATTGATATTGTCCAGCGGGATGTTCTTAACGATTGGCGACTGCAACCCTTCAACACCATTGGCGCGCTCGTTGACCTTGATGTAAGCCAAGCCCTTAGCACCGTAGATACCGACGAACTTGGTGTAGTCGTCGATTTGCTTGCGCGGCATGCTCGCCCCGCCCG
>JAGGNC010000032.1 GCA_017886405.1 Pseudomonas sp.
GCCTGAGTTAGATCCAGCTGCTCGGCGGTGCGGGTGAAGTTGCCCTGCTCGGCCAGAGCAGCAAAGGTGCGCAGCCATTGCGGGTTAAGCATAACGATCTCTTATCAAAGCCATAACCTGATGATTATTTTAATTATGACCAGTCCTCCCTAGACTGGCCAGCATCCACCCACAACGAGGCTCAGATTATGTCGATCACCCAATCGCCTACCCCCTATCCGCGCAGCTTTTCCCATATCGGCTTGTCGGTCACCGATCTCGACGCTGCCGTTAAGTTCTACACCGAAGTCATGGGCTGGTACCTGATTATGCCCGCCACCGAAATCACTGAAGATGACTCCGCCATCGGCGTAATGTGCAGCGATGTGTTCGGCGCCGGCTGGGGCTCGATTAAAATCGCCCATCTGTCCACTGGCGATCGCATCGGCGTCGAGATTTTCCAGTTCCGCAACGCGGTAAAGCCGGAGAACAACTTCGAGTACTGGAAGAGCGGCGTGTTCCACTTCTGCGTGCAAGACCCAGACGTCGAAGGCCTAGCCGCAAAGATCGTCGCCGCCGGCGGCAAGCAACGCATGCCGGTGCGCGAATACTTCCCGGGCGAGAAGCCATTTCGCATGGTTTACATGGAAGACCCGTTCGGCATCATTCTGGAAATTTACAGCCACAGCTACGAGCTAACCTACTCCGCTGGCGCTTACCAACAGGCGAAATAGCGCTGTAGTCTGCAATGGCGGGCAAAATACCGCCGGCCCTTGCAGACCGGCTGAAGCGCTTCGTTTGCTCACCCGCCCACGCCGAAGGCGTCGAGCAATGGCGTACTGCCTGCGTGGCATTAGCGCAACGCCTTATCCAACCGAACAAATCAATACGGGCCGGGGCAACGCCCCTTCAGTAGGCCGAAGCGAAGTAACAGCCGCAGCCTGGCCCGAAGGGTGAGCGCAGCGAGTCAACCATGAGCCAAAGCCAATGAACAAGCGGCGGATGCACCACGCAACCCGCGCCAATAGCCAATAATTGCTGTCGGGTATCGCTGCGCTCCACCCAACCTACAAGCCTGAAACAAAAATCGGCCGCTTTCGACCGAGGCTGTGTAAAAACGTTTTTAAGTGCGGCTGGTGCGTAAAACAGAACGGGAAATGGCGTTTCTACGCAGAATCTAGACCTGCTGACATGCCGATAAATTTCAGATTTCACGTAGACGCGCAAACTTCAATTCTGGCCGAGCGTTTTTACACACTCTGGGCCAGAAGCGGTCGTTAAATAAAGCCCCCCTTTTTTTCTATGTCGAAACCTGCGGCCAAGACGCGAGCTGCAAAGCTTCCTCTGCTATCGAAACAGCGTTTGAGCTCTATCAGTCACTTTTTTGGCCCAGATATCTAGTTCGGATTGGTAGATCGGCGTCAGGTCCTGCACCGCCACCACGCCGTCCGAGCGATGCTCGCGAGTACTCATCAGCACTTGCGGCCCGTGTGCCGCCAACAGCTGAAAACCCATGACCTCGAAGGTCGGCACTTGGCTTGCCACGCAGGCCAGTTCGGCAGAGGGGTGGCGAGTGACCATGCGCTGCAGCATGGCCCGGGCAATACCGCGCCGGCGCTGGCTGGCCCGGACGGCCATATAAACCAGGGTGCGGGCCTCGGGATCATCCTTGGCCGGCAGGTACAGGGCAAAACCCAGCACCTGGCTTGGGGTCTAGGTCGTCCACGGCCAAAGTCAACTGCGCAGTGCTATCCAGGGCACTGTCCATGGCCTGCAGGTACAGGTGCATCTGGTAGCCAATCACGTACTGGCACAGCGGGTAGAGGGGGTTACTGGGCGTTAGCGACACCGGGCTGATGCCACTGAAGTAGTCCACCACCATCTGCACAGCCTGGCTTTTCAAGGCTTCGGGTGGCGGGGTGTTCAGCTGTGCAAGGGTGAACATCGTCAGTCTGGCTGCGGGGCGTGCTCGATTGGGGGCGGCGTGGGGGCATTTTAACGCTCATGGGCTTTGAGCGGTTTTGGGTTATTGGCGGATTGGTGTTGGCGTGTTGCGTCGGACGATTAGGCATCGCGTGACTCAAGCTTGCCGCCACACCAGTCGAGCGGATAAATCCTGTCATGTACCGCGCGATGAAACCTTGAGTATGGCCAGTCCCTGAGTTGCTCAACAAGACCGTGATTTTTCGGGTTGAAATGGATGTAATCAACGTGCTGTTGATAGTCGGCATCGTCGCGGATCAGGTGTTGCCACTAACGGCGTTGCCAAATACCTCGCTCGCCGCGGGCTTGAAGTGTGGCGGTGCGTGCTTCACTACGCCGCAGGAGCTTGGCAAATGCAAACTTGATTACCTGCCAGCGCAAAGCAAAATCGACATCGCCTGCGGGCAGCGTGCAGCGTGCAGAGGCAATGCATGTGCTCGGGCAACACCACCCACGCGTCGATATGGAAGGGGTGCCGCGCCTTGGTGGCCCGCGCCTTGGCACGCAGCAAATCAATCTCGCGCACCAGTAGATCGCTGGCGCGGTCACGCAGATTCACGGTAAAAAAGTAAGTGGCGCCGGGTACGCGGGTGCGGCGTTAGTTGGACATGAGGGCTCATTCTTGAGCGATTTCGCGGATGGTTAACCCATGGTGGACAAGCTGCGCGTTGCCCACCCTACGAACCGATGTTTATCCGAATCTTGTGTGATTCGTATGGGAAACTGCGAAGCATTTACCACCGGCCTTATCCAGGCTGCTTGCTGCTTGCTCGGTAAACGGTGGAAGCGCCTGCGGCGATTCCACCCTACGAGTTATTCCGTCATACCGCGATGTGCCAGCGAGCGCAAAGCGGTAACTAAGGCTGGCGTGTCAAGCCCAACAGCAACCGCAGAAACGCCATCAGCGCTTACTTGTTGTGCCAAGAATGCCTGTTGCAAGGCCATAAGGCCCGGCGCGGCTTGCATAATAGCGCTACACGCTTGCTCCACGGCCGCTGCAGCTTGCTCTGGCGACGGCGTACCGGCCAGTTGCTGCTCGCCCTTAGCCGCTTCCTGCGCCAGTGCGCTAGCTCCCATTTGCCCAGCCGAGCCTTTCAGTGAATGCAACGCGTGCGCAGCGGACTGCGTATCGCCTTGGGCCATCAGCACGTGCAACTGCTCAGGCATGGCCGCTAAATTTTGCAAAAACACCGGCAAGGCCTGCTCGTACAACTCTTGATGGCCGCCCATAAATTGCAGCGCCTGTTCAAGATCGACCCCCGCCATCGCCGCCGCATCACTGACGCTAGAGGGGAGTACCGATTCAACGACTGGTGATAATGGTGCTGCACCTTTACCCAGTTGTTTGCGCAAAACAGCAACCAGATGGTTCAGGTTAAACGGTTTGCTGACGTGTTCGTTCATACCGGCGGCCGCGCACGCCTCACGGTCCGACTGCATGGCGTTGGCGGTCATGGCGACAATCGGTAAATGCGCTAAACCCATGTTTTGCCGAATATGCCGCGTGGCGGTCAGGCCATCCATCACCGGCATCTGCAAGTCCATCAGCACCAGATCAAAGGCGTCTGCATTAGCGGCTAAGGTATCGAGCGCCTCCTGGCCATGATTGGCGATAACTACGCTGGCACCCTCGCCTTCAAGCAGTTCGCCGGCAATTTGCTGGTTATTAAGATTATCCTCCACCAGCAGCACCCGCATACCGGCCAAACGCTGACTAACCGCGGTTGGCGCTAACTTTACCGCCGTGGGCGGTGTCTGCCCGAACCAAGCATCCGTCAGGGCACTGAGCAACATGGCGGCGGTCACCGGTTTGACCAAGAAACCATTCAACAGCGCCTGTTCAGCCGTGCTGCGCTGCAGCAACATTTCTTGCTGATGAGCCGTGACCATGATAATCAGCGGCACCTGCGTGCCAGGTACTAACGCGCGGATCTGCTGACTGGTTTGCCAGCCATCCAGACCCGGCATTTGCCAATCAATAAAAATAGCCTCGTAGTCTAGCCCGGTCTTCTGTTGGCGTTGTATAAGCGCTAATGCGGCTTCACCACTGTCGGCCAGCGCAACCTCCCAGCCAAGCGACTCGCCCATGGCTTGATACAGCGCACGCTCATTGGTGTTGTCACCCACCACCAGTACCCGTAAGGCGTGGCGCGCTTGCACCGGTAACGGCGCCTGATCAGGATTGAGCACCGCCAAGGGCAGCTCAAGGTTGAAGTAGAACCGACTGCCCTGCCCCAATGTGCTCGCAACTTTAAGCTCGCCGCCCATCAGGGCAACCAAGCGCTGACTGATCGCTAAACCTAAACCGGTGCCACCAAAACGCCGGGTAATGGAGGCTTCTGCCTGGGTAAAACCACTGAAAATCAGTGCTTGGCTTTCAGCGGCAATACCAATGCCGCTATCGCTCACCACAAACTGCAAGGTGACCTTGGCAGCGTCCAGCGCCAGCACCTTTATCGACAGTCGCACCTCGCCCTGCTCGGTGAACTTCACCGCGTTGCCACCCAGATTAATCAGCACCTGCTGCAAGCGCATGGCATCGCCATACAAATGCGGCGGCAAACGTGGGTCTATGTCGAACAGCAACTCCACCTGTTTGGACCTAAGGTTACTGGCGAGAATCATCGATAACTCACTCAGCAGTTGCTCGACGGCAAACGGCTGTGGATCGAGTGTCATCTTGCCCGCTTCAATTTTAGAAAAATCTAAAAGCTCATCGAGCAAACGCAACAGCGTACATGCCGCGCCCTCGGACTTTGCCGCATAGTCAGCCTGTTTGCTGTTAAGTTCGGTTTTGCCCAGCAAGGTCAGCATGCCAAGGATGGCGTTCATCGGTGTGCGCAGTTCATGGCTCATATTGGCCAAAAACTCCGACTTCGCGCGATTGGCTTGATCGGCGGCATCCTTGGCGGCGCGCAGCACCTCTTGCGCCTCATACTGAACGGTAATATCGCGGTTAATCCCCATCACCAGCAGCGCCTTGCCGGTTGCATCGCGCTCAACCTTGCCAGCGGCTTGAATATAACGGATCTCGCCACTGCGACTGTAAATCCGATATACCGGGTCGTAGACATCGTTACCGGCAATAGCCCCCTGCAACTTAGCCTCCACAACGTCGATGTCATCGGGGTGCACGCGCGAACGCCAATCGTCATACCACAAGCCGTCCGCGAGAGGCTCCGGCAGATCATAAATACTGTACATACGCGAATCGAAGATTAAACGGTCATCGCTAGGGCGCCACGTCCAAATACCCAACTGGGCAACGTCGGCGGCCTTATTTAACTGGTCGCGCGCCATGCGTAAAGTGGCTTCTTGCTCTTTGGCCGCAGTCACGTCGATGCGAATCGAGATGTATTTTTCGATGTTGCCATCGTTACCCAAAAAGGGCGCAACAGTGGTATCGACCCAATACAGCGCACCGTGTTTAGTGCGATTGCAGACCACGGCATGCCAAGGCTCACCACGGGAAATCGATTGCCACATGGCCACCCAGAACGCTGGGGGATGCACAGCGGAATTAATCAGGCGATGATTCTGCCCAAGTAACTCTGCGCGGCTGTAGCCACTGATACGGCAAAAGGCGTCGTTAACCTCGGTGATAGTGCCGGCGCGATTGGCCACCGAAATAATCGCATGCTGATTAAGCGTACTCAGCAGTGCAGTGTTATCGCGCAACACCGATTCCAATTGCTGCTGCGCCGCGTGCCGCACGGTAATGTCCGACTCAATCGACATAAAACCATTCAGTGTGCCGGCCTCATCGTGCAGGGGCTGAATCTCCATTTCGACCAAGTAGTGCCGGCCACTCTTATGCCGATTAATCAGCTCACCGCTAAACGCCTGACCATTGTTCAAAGCCTCTTCCATTTGCGCAACGACGGCCGCATCGCTCATCTCACATTGCAATAACTGCCCCAGCGGGCGACCCATGACTTCTGCGGCACTGAAACCACTGATGCGCTCAAAACCCGGATTTACCCAGGTAATGCGCCGCTCAACATCGGTAATAATGACCGCATTGGAGGTTTTACGCGCGACTATAGCCAAGCGTTCAAGGTCGGCGGTCATGTCCCGCGCCACCGCCTCGGCCCGGGCGCGCCCGCCTGC
>JAGGNC010000034.1 GCA_017886405.1 Pseudomonas sp.
CTTCCGATTCGTCGGCAGCCTCCTCAGTGAGGCTGATGATCTCGTCTTCCGGCTCAGCAGCGAGTAGCACCGGCGTCGGCAACGCCAGGGCGCTATGCAGTGTCGCGGCCAGGTCGCGGTCCTGTTGCACTGACAGGCACACATCGAGGAAACGGTGCATGGGCGCGAGGAAGCGGTAGATGCCGTTGTCATCAAAGGCAAAACCCAGCTGGGTCAGGCGGCGCATAACCTTTTCTTCCAGCTCCTCAATGGTGCTGACCTCGGCCTGGAGGAACAGGTCTCGATATTTTTCCAGCAGCGCCGGCAGCTCGTCACGGCCGAGACTGCCGCCATCCAAAACGGCCAGCGGGTCGCGGCCCTGGTCCGCCAGGTGCTCGACCAGAATGAAAGTGAATAATGCAAGGCGCTGTGCGGTCTTGTTGACCTGGGCGCCCATCAGTTCAGGAACGAAGTAATAGAAGCCGCGGCTGTCGCACACCAGCTCATAACCCAGTGCCTTGAATAGCGCGCGGTACTGGTCCTGCAGGTTGGACAGCTGAGCGTACAGTTCCGGGTCGCGGCGGCTGACGTGGTAGCCCTTGAACAGCTCACGGAAAATCGGGGCGAGCTGGGAGAGTTCTTTCAGGTCGATATTCATAAGGAGGCGGTCCCGGCCGGCTTGATCAGGGTAAAAGAGCTCAGGCTGACCTGATGCTCGGCAGTCAAATAATCACGGCGCTCAAGGCGCTCGCGCTGGAAGCGGGCGTCGCGCGACAGGCGCGAAAACCAATAGAGCAGTTCGTCGGTGGCACCTTCGGGCTCTTGTTCCAGCAGCCAGACCATCAAATCCGGGAGCGGCAGCGCCTGTTCGCAGCGCTCGAGCATTTCCCGCGCGGTACGCGGCGCACGGGGTGCTTCGCCCTTACGGCTGGTGTGCGCCTTGGGGAACTGCGCCGGCGTCGCTTCGAAGCGGGCCAGGGCATAGACATAGGCTTCAACCTGCGAGGCAGTACCGAGAAACGTGCTTTGCGGGCGGCTGAACAGTGGCAGAGACGCCTGCGGCACCGCGTCCAGGCCCTTCCGTCGTATCGCCGCCAGGGCCAGCGCCGCGCCACGGGTCACGGCGTTATGCCGGCGCGCTTCTTCGCGCAGCGGCAACAGCAACTCGCGAGCGCGGCGCAACGTCAGCTGGGCGGTGGTTTGCATTTCCAGGATGCGTGCATGGGTGCGCAGCAATAGGTCGTCATCCACCAGCTGGCCGAGGCGCTGTTGTTCGCTGAGCAGGCGCAGCAGTACGTGCTCGACGCGGTAAACACCCTGCTCGAAGGCGCCATCGGCGGCGACCAGCTGGATCATCGGCTCGACGTATTCATCCCAGGTCGCCAGCACTTCTGCGTAACGCTGACGCAGGGGGATTTGCCTGTCCGAGGTTTTGGCTCGCTCGGCCACGGCCACCAGGGCCTGCTCATCGTTGGCCAGCTTCTTCAATACATCGCGTACGCGCATATCCAGCAAACGCAACTGGCGGGCCAGATCGGCGGCGTCGCGCACCTCGAAGGCATCTTTGATATAGCCGGCCAGGCGCTCCAGATGGCGCAAATAGGCCTCGATTTCTAGGCACAGCCCCAGGCGATGTTCGCGACGCAGGTAGGCGAGGAAGTCATGAATCTGCGCATTGAGCTCGAAGCGATTGGGGCTCTTGGCCACTGGCACCAGGATATCCAGACGGATCCACTGGTCGAGCAGGGCAGTGATGTCCACCGGGGTGCTCTCCGGCAACTGCGCGGCCAGCTGCTTACGCAATTCCACCAGGCTCAGGGTGCCGGCATCGAAGCGCTCACAGAGCGGTTCGAGCAACGTCCAGTGTTCGGCAAGGGCGCGCAATACGCGCTTGGGATCAATCATCGGCGCATCCGCTCCGCGGGCTTTTCGCAAAAACGCCGATTGTACTGCAAGCGGCGACCAAGACCTGAGTGTCAGTCATCGTCTGCTGCGCCGCCGTTGGTCATCTTGCTGTCCTCGCTGAGGGTCATCCTGCAGGCCCTGTAATCGCCGGTGCAGGGCCTGCGGGGGTTATCTGCAGGCGCCATTGGCGGTCACTGAGCCGACGAAATATCCCTGTTGCTCTTTCGATATGTGCCAGTTGTCGGCACAATTCGCCTCCACTTTTCGGGGGAGGCTCAGCATTGCTGATTACCTGCCGGCCGACCTTGCAAAGCTTTCAGGGCATAGACACGCAGATGATCAAGACGCCGTACTACCTCATCGACAAGCAAAAGCTGCTGGGTAATCTGCAGAAGATCGCCTACGTGCGCGAGCAATCCGGCGCCAAGGCGCTGCTGGCGCTCAAGTGCTTCGCCACCTGGTCGGTGTTCGATCTGATGCAGCAGTACATGGATGGCACCACCTCGTCCTCCTTGTATGAGCTCAAGCTGGGTCGGCAGAAGTTCGCCGGCGAGACCCACGCCTACAGCGTGGCGTGGGCCGATGACGAAATCCCGGACATGCTGGCTAACTGCGACAAGATCATCTTTAACTCCATCGGTCAGCTTGAGCGCTTTGCCGACGTGTCGGCGGGCAAGGTGCGCGGTCTGCGGGTAAATCCGCAGGTGAGCAGCTCTGATTATCTGCTGGCTGACCCGGCGCGGCCATTCAGCCGCTTGGGTGAGTGGGACCCGGAAAAGATCGCCACGGTGATGGATAAAGTCTCCGGCTTTATGTTTCACAACAACTGCGAGAACAACAGCTTTGAGCTGTTCGATGAGATGCTGAGCACCATCGAAGAGCGCTTCGGTCATTTGCTTGAGCAGGTGGAGTGGGTCAGCCTCGGGGGTGGTATTCACTTTACCGGCGACGACTACCCACTCGATCAGTTCTGCGCGCGGCTCAAGGCCTTCTCCGAGCGCTTTGGTGTACAGGTCTATCTGGAGCCAGGCGAAGCGGCGATTACCCTGAGTTCTTCGCTGGAAGTTACGGTGCTCGACACCCTCTACAACGGCAAGCATCTGGCCGTGGTCGACAGCTCCATCGAAGCGCACCTGCTTGATCTGTTGATCTACCGGCTCAACGCCAAGATGGAACCCTGCACTGGCGAGTACAGCTACATGGTGTGCGGTAAGTCATGCCTGGCGGGCGACATCTTCGGTGAGTTTCAATTCGATCGTCCGCTGACTATCGGCGATCGCCTGTCGTTTATCGACGCAGCGGGCTACACCATGGTCAAGAAAAACTGGTTCAACGGCCTGAAAATGCCGTCCATCGTGGTGAAGCAACTCGACGGCAGCGTCGAGGTGGTTCGCGAGTTTGGCTTTGATGACTACCTGTCCAGCCTGAGCTGATCCGTAGGGTGGACGGCGCTTTTTCCGTCCACCTTTCGGCAATCGCGCTGGTGGATGAGAAAAGCGTCATCCACCCTACGAGCTAACAATTGAAGGAGAGATAAAGAAATTGAAGAAGAATGTTCTGATCATTGGTGCAGGAGGTGTCGCCAAGGTGGTGGCCCACAAGTGCGCGCAGCACAACGATGAACTCGGTCGGATTGCTATCGCGTCGCGCAACATCTCCAAATGCCAGGCCATCATCGACAGCGTAAAGGCCAAAGGCAGCCTCAAGCAGCCGGCCGAGATCCAGGCGTATGCCCTCAATGCGCTGGATATAGAAGCAACCAAGGCACTGATCCGCGAAACCGAATCGCAGATCGTGATCAACGTGGGTTCAGCCTTCCTCAATATGTCGGTGCTGCGCGCCTGCATTGACACCGGTGCCGCCTATTTGGATACCGCCATCCACGAAGAGCCGGGCAAGGTCTGCGAAACGCCACCTTGGTACGCTAACTATGAGTGGAAGCATCTGGCCGAATGCGAGGAGAAGGGCGTGACTGCCATCCTTGGTGTCGGCTTCGACCCTGGCGTGGTCAATGCCTATGCCGCGCTTGCGCAGCAACAGTACGTCGACACGATCGAGTCGATCGACATCCTCGACGTCAACGCCGGTTCCCACGGCAAGTACTTCGCCACCAATTTCGATCCGGAAATTAATTTCCGTGAATTCACCGGCCAAGTCTGGAGCTGGCAGAACAGCCAGTGGACCAGCAACAGCATGTTTGAAGTCAAACGTACTGACGATTTGCCGGTGGTCGGTGAGCAGACGCTTTACCTGACCGGGCATGACGAAGTGCATTCCCTGTCCAAGCACCTGAACGTGCCTAACGTGCGCTTCTGGATGAGTTTCGGCGAGCATTACATCAATGTGTTTACTGTGCTTAATAGCCTCGGCCTGCTCTCTGAGCAACCGGTGAAAACTGCCGAAGGCCTTGAAGTGGTGCCGTTGAAAGTGGTCAAGGCCGTGCTGCCCGATCCATCCTCGCTGGCCCCGGGTTACAGCGGCAAGACCTGCATTGGTGACTTGGTTAAAGGCACTAAAGACGGCAAGCCGGTTGAGCTGTTTATCTACAACGTGGCCGACCATAAAGACGCCTATGTTGAGACTGACAGCCAGGGCATTTCCTTCACCGCAGGCGTGCCACCGGTAGCCGCTGCGCTGCTGGTCGCCCGTGGCGAGTGGGACGTGGCGCGTATGGCTAACGTTGAAGAGTTGCCTGCTGAGCCGTTCCTCAAACTGCTTGACGTGATGGGCCTGCCTACCCGCATCAAAGACAAGGATGGTGATCGTCCTTGGGATCAAGCCCTCTGATTGGCTGCGCGTCGGCCAAGCGTCGTTGAAAGTGCGCTCGGACTGCTCATTTACAGCAGTAAACTCCGCGTCCTCGCGCACTTTCGCCTAGCCTGGCTCTAGCGCGCCTCATCAGCCTAACGCCCGCCATTTTGGTGGGCGTTTTGCTTTCTGGTGCAAATCCACTGTCGCCTGTTGCTGGTGGATGTAAAGAGCGACATCCACCCTACGTGCAGGCTTGTGCGATGAAACCGTGGGAGGGGCTTTAGCCGCGATGCTATGCAGGTGCGCACCGCGCTTCCCGCCCGTGGCATTTCACGCGACAATCAACCGCTATCGACACAGCCCCTGCATCGGGCCTGTGCTTTGCGCATCCGTGAGGACATCAGCATGAGCAGCAGCGACCGCGTCATCATCTTCGACACCACCCTGCGTGACGGCGAGCAGAGCCCCGGCGCGTCCATGACCGGTGAAGAAAAACTGCGCATCGCCAAGGCGCTGGAGCGCTTGCGCGTCGATGTGATCGAAGCGGGCTTTGCCATCGCCAGCCCAGGTGACTTTGCGGCGGTCAAGGCGATTGCCGAAAGCATTAAAGACAGCACCGTGTGCAGCCTGTCGCGGGCCCTGGATGCCGATATCGACCGCGCCGCCGAAGCGCTCAAAGGCGCCAACTCCGGCCGGATTCACACGTTTATCGCCACCAGCCCGATCCACATGCAATACAAGCTGCGCATGCAGCCGGATCAAGTGGTCGAGCAGGCCGTGCATGCGATCAAGCGCGCGCGTAACCTGTGCAGCGATGTCGAGTTCTCTTGCGAGGACGCCGGTCGTTCGGAGCTGGATTTTCTCTGCCGCATCGTCGAGGCGGCTATTGATGCTGGCGCACGCACCATCAATATTCCCGATACGGTTGGCTATGCGATTCCGCATGAGTACGCAGAAACCATTCGCCAGCTGCTTAACCGCGTGCCTAACGCCGATAAAGCGATCTTTTCGGTGCATTGCCACAACGACCTGGGCCTGGCTGTGGCCAACTCCCTGGCTGCCGTGGTGGCTGGCGCCCGTCAGGTCGAGTGCACCATCAACGGCTTAGGCGAGCGAGCCGGCAACGCCGCGCTGGAAGAGATCGTCATGGCGATCAAGACCCGTGAAGATTTGCTTGGCGTGCACACACGTATCGATACCCCACATATCCTCAGCATCTCGCGCATGGTTTCCGGAATCACTGGTTTTCCCGTGCAGCCGAACAAGGCCATCGTCGGCGCCAACGCCTTCGCCCACGAGTCAGGCATTCACCAGGACGGCGTGCTCAAGCACCGTGAAACCTACGAGATCATGTCC
>JAGGNC010000323.1 GCA_017886405.1 Pseudomonas sp.
GTCCTCGGGATCAACCGTGACGCCAAACAACGACAGGTTGTAATCATCGCAACGTGCTCGGCTGGCGGCCAGCAGCGCCACAACTTGGGCACTGATGGGGTCGGCAGCGGAATCGAGGAAACTCAGCTGCAGATAGCGACCGGCGACCGTGTCGAAGACGAAGCGTTCGCGGGTTTCGGTACGGCAGGTGAACCAGGGGGCAGGCTCGCCTAAGCCCAGCAGTGCAGTGCAGTGCGCATGATGCTCAGCCTCCATGCAGGCGTAACCGCCTACCGATTTAGCCAAGGGTCGCTAGCAAGAATAGCGGGCCTGACGCATTCAACCTCCGTCATAGCGCCGCTATGCGTGGGCGAACTGCTGCCATGCGGTGCGAAGCTCTGCGGCCAAAAGATCCGCTATAGAAAACGGCCCATCACCAAGGTAATGGGCCGCTACAACACAAGCGTAGCGCCTGCAGCTCCGACAAACCACGCAGGCAGGGCCAGGCTCTAAGGCATGTTGCCGATGATCTTGCATATCTCTTGCTCAGAGAAACCGCGCAGTGTCTGCGTGCGCGTATTGCCGAGCGAGCCGACTTTCAACAGCAGGGAGGTGGCGGCCTCCTCGTCCCCTTCGACGATCAGCACCAGGTCGTAACTGCCGACGGTCCAGTAGACCGCCTTGACCGTTACGCCCGCCTTTTCACCCAGCGCTTTGAATGCCTGAAAACGAACCGGTGAGTCTTTGACCGATCGAATGCCCTGATCGGTGAAATTAACCAGCGATATGAAGGTTGCCATGATTACACCCCTTGTCAGGGTTGCCGAATGGCGGTCACAGAGCCGGCAGCGATTACCTGGAAGAGGGCCGCCATCCTTCCAAATCCACGAGTCCGACCATCGATTACTTGCGCCTGTTGCTGGCGCAGCACTGGACGGACTGAGGCCACTGCCCCACTCCGCTGGTGTGTCTTGTCAGGCATAGCAGGCTAATGCAGTACACGCATGACCACTGATCCGCACAGGCAAAAAAACGGCCCAACACAACGAGGTGTGGGCCGGTAAAGCACTATCGGGTCGTCGTGAAGCCCGAGCCGGGCATCAGCATTGAAATCCTGACTCGGGCGCCCCGCCTGCAGACGACCGGCTGCAAGCGGGGATGAAACTCATTACCTCAGGCCAGCTTGCGCTCAACCTCGTCGAACTGGGCTTGCAGCGCCGCTTCCGGTTCCTCGGTCATCAGGCTGACGGCAATAATGGCGAAAGTTGCCAGGAGAAATCCGGGAATGATCTCATACAGATCGAAGATCCCGCCGGACAGTTGCTTCCAGATCACCACGGTCAGACCACCGAGGATGATGCCAGCCAGGGCGCCATTGCGGTTCATGCGCTTCCAGTACAGCGACAGCAGGATGGCCGGGCCGAAGGCGGCGCCGAAGCCAGCCCAGGCGTAGGACACCAGACCCAACACGGTATTATCGGGATTCAAGGCCAGCACCAGGGCGATGACCGCAATCAGAACCACGGCGCCACGACCGATCCACACCAATTCGAAATCGCTGGCGTGCTTCTTGAGGATGGCCTTGTAGAAGTCTTCCGCCAGGGCCGAGGAGCTGACCAGCAGTTGCGAATCGGCGGTGGACATGATCGCTGCCAGCACGGCGGCCATCAGGATACCGGCCACTACCGGGTGGAACAGGCTGTTGACCAGCACCATGAACACGGTTTCGGCGTCAGCCAGGTCGGTGTCCAGATAACCCAAGGCGATCCAGCCGATGGACAGGGCAGCAACTAGGGTCAGGGCGGTCCAGCTCACCGCAATGCGACGGGCAGTCGGAATGTCCTTGTCATTCGAAATCGCCTTGAAACGCGCGAGGATGTGCGGCTGGCCAAAGTAGCCAAGCCCCCAACCAAGCAGCGAGAGAATCGCGATAATACCCAGCGGCTCGCCCTTGGCGTCGTTGAAGAAGGTCAGCAACTCAGGGTTTTTAGTGGCTATCGCTAAATGAGCTGCTTCGAAACCGCCCACTGCGTTGAGCGCGAATACCGGCACCAACACCAGTGCCGCAGCCATCAGCAAGCCTTGCACTACGTCGGTCCAGGCTACCGCCAGGAAGCCACCGAACAGGGTGTAAGAAACCACTGCGACAGTGCCGACCACGACGGCGATCTGGTAGTCAAATCCGAACACGGTCTCGAACAGCTTGCCTGATGCCACCAGGCCGGAGCTTGTGTAGAACAAGAAGAAGGTCAGAATGATCAACGCCGACACCACACGCAGGGCGCGGGATTTGTCGTTGAAACGATGTTCGAAGTAGGACGGCATGGTGACCGAGTCATTGGCCGTGTGCGAGTAAACCCGCAGTCGCTGGGCGACGAACAGCCAGTTCAGCCAAGTACCCGCTAACAGACCGATAGCGATCCACGTTGCTTCAAACCCCGCCACCAAGGCATAGCCTGGCAAGCCCAGCAGCAACCAGCCACTCATATCGGAAGCGCCAGCCGACAACGCAGCGGTCGTTGGACCGATGGAACGGCCGCCGAGAATATAGTCGGACAGGTTGCTGGTGCGCTTGTAGGCCACCAAGCCTAACCACAGCATCATTACTAGGTAGACCACGAAGGTCACCCCTACAACAAAAACGTTCTGCTCGTTCATCTTGTTATTCTCGTGTTGGCACGACTCGGGCCGTGACTCTAATTTTAAGCGGCCGCCTAATGGGGCCACTGTCTTCAAACCACTAGCCAAGCCTAGGGGGCCAGCAGCAGCGAAACACGCAGCAAAGCCTCAGCAACAACATAAAACGCTTAGTTATGTAGCAGTTGTTACGTAAAGGTTTAGCGCAAAATCGCGGATATAACCAAGACAACCCGGTCAAAGCCTGCGCATTGCACAATATCGACAGTGGAATTTAGAGGCAGACGCCTGTCGGTTTCTTACAAAAAACTCCGAAGTTTTTGCAGAAACCTCCACGCAGGGAACTTCCGTCAAACACGTGTTTAAAGCGCAGTTCATATAGCGCAGCGGTCGTTAAGGCCATCCCTCGCACTAGTGGCCTGTAAGGCTAGAAAGTTGACTCAAGCTCAGATGACTGAGGTTCTCAGATAAGCTGCGGCGACGAATCCAAGCTGAGTATGGCGAGGAGCAGCACCCCGGTATCCTGACCTCAGGAGACGAAATTGTTTAATTGGGCTCGCCACACAGCCACTAATGCAGCCGTGCATGCAGTGCCGATCTAGACTAGATGCACAAACTTGGAGGTGTGTATTGCAAAGCGAAGCATCCGAATATTCGATCTACCGTCGCGTTGTTTCGCAGTTGATGCAGGGCGAAGAACAGTTGCCCAGCCTGCCGGCGATCACACTGGATATTCGTCGCGCACTAGGTGATCCGAGCATTTCGCTAAGCGCTCTGGTACGCCTGATCGGGCGGGATCCGGCTCTAAGCGCCTTACTGATGAAACATGCCTCCAGCGCCCTATACCGTCATACCCGGGCGCCCAAGACGCTGCATGAGGTGATCGCCCTGCTGGGCATGACCGAAGTAGACCGAATCACCATGATGCACAGCATTAAAAGCCTGTTCACCCTGCACA
This sequence comes from Pseudomonas sp., assembly GCA_017886405.1. Lineage (GTDB taxonomy): Bacteria > Pseudomonadota > Gammaproteobacteria > Pseudomonadales > Pseudomonadaceae > Aquipseudomonas. The sequence continues at coordinate 3,575 of JAGGNC010000323.1, forward strand.
GTCCCGGGCATAAGCGGCTATTTGTCGAAGCCTGGGAACGCCTGATAATAAAGGCCAGTACCAGTGCCATGCTGGCCCGCCAGCTTGGTCATGTGACGGCGGAACATGCCCTACTGGCAAGCCTGCTCAGTGAAGTGGGCACCCTCGCGGTACTCTCGGCGTTCAGAAGTGAAAGCGCCATTCCTTCTAGCGAGCTGTATTACAAGCTGTGCCGCGAATACAGCAAATCGCTCGGCATCATCGTGCTGAAAAAATGGTCGGTACATAACGAATATATCGAGGTGATACGCGACAGCGGCAACTGGCAGCGCAGCCCTGGACATAGCCTGCAATTACTCGACCTAGTCAACCTGGCGCTCTACCATGCTATCAAGCAGCGCACCCCAGGTGCCGATCTGCCTCCCCTTCAGGAGTTGGCGGCCTACAAGAAGCTATTACCACCACAAGATTTTATCGCTGAAAACGGCGAACTCGACCTGGTGGTCAACCATCGCGCAGATATTCTGGCAATCGCCCAAGCCCTACGCTAACGCTCAATGATCTGTGCGCGCATAGGTGCAAGACGCGCCAGTAAGCGGTTCTGCGCAGGCATGGCAACCCCTTGGGCAGTCATTGCTGCCTGCAGGTTCTCCACCAGTGCATTGAAGTCACTGCGCGTCAGGCTCTGGCCTTTGTGGCTTTCTTCCATGCTGTCGCCGGTGTAGGTGCAAGGGCCTCCCGCCTCGACACAAATTTGCTCGATCAGCTTGTTGCGCAAACGCACAATATCGACATTCGCAAAATGCCGAACGATGCGCGGATCGGCAGCGATGTTGAGCAGCATGCCTTCAACAATGCGCGTAATGCCGGCCTGCTGACCAAGCGCTAGATACAGACTGTCATCTTGGGGCGGCTGCTGAGCGCAGGCGACCAAACTCAGCACAACAGCCAACAAAAGAGTGCGCATACTTAGAAACTCCCCTGCACGGACAAGTAGACGCCATCCTGATTATCCAGCGTGGCAATTTCACCTAGGCGTGCGTAGGCCAGCACTACGGCCAAGTTCTTGTTAGGGAAATAACCGAGAAACAGGTCCGCCCAGTCGCTCTCGCCAGCAAAACTGAGGTTGTCAGGCTTTTCCCGGTACTCAACACCTAATACCCAGCGCGGGTTGAATAGAACGGCAACGGAGCCTTCCTTGAGAACTGAATGGCGATCGCGGCGATCCCCGCCGAAGCCCAGCAAGCCCAGCTCATTGGCCCGACTGTAACGAATGCCACCGTTGAGCAGCAGGTTGTAGCCGAAAGCGCCGCCCAAGATCAGCCGGCTGGCGGTGATGTAGCCCTCGGTGTCTTCGCTACGTTGTGCACCCACCAACCGTGGAATCAAGAAATCCTTCTGCCGTTTATGCTGCAACCCGAGGCTAACCTGCGGCAACTGGTCATAAATCAGATCACCAAACAAACGCACCTTAAGGCCAAAGACATCCTGACTAAGGCTGTTTTCCGGCAGATTCAGGTTGCGCGCCAAATTACCCAGATCAAAGCGCTGACGGGCGTAAGACAGCTCAATGCGGTTATCGAAAGATGCGCCAATACCGGCCACATCCAGGCGGTAGTCACCGGTTTCCACCCGCGTGGCGAATACATCTGCGCCCCACTCGCCGCGTTCGCCATAACCAGAAAGAACCGCCCATGGTGTAATGCCGCCACCTGCAGCGCCCTCAATACTGCTTGCGCCGCCCGTGGCTAAAAAACGCCCATCAGCCCAGGCAACATGGGCCAGCAGGCTCAGCAGCAGCACAGCAATGCGCGGTCGGTTGGTCATAGTCAATGCACCGAGTTCGATGAGGCAGGCGTGTATTGCGCCATCCAGGTTTCGAAAGCCTGCGCTGCAAGCGGCCGGCTAATCAAGTAACCCTGAGCCGTATCGCATTGCCAGCGCTTAAGCAGCTGCAGGCTTTGCTCATACTCGACGCCCTCGGCAACTACCTTGAGGCCTAGGCTGTGACTCATCTCGATAGTTGAGCGCACGATTACTGAGTCCTCACTGCCGTCGTCCAAGTCACGGATAAACGATTGATCGATCTTCAGTTCCTGCACTGGCATGCGTTTGAGTTGAGCTAAAGAGGAGTAGCCCGTGCCGAAATCATCCACCGAAAGGCTGATGCCACACTCACGTAAACCATGCAGCACTTGCAAAGCAACTTCTGGGTTGAGCATCACGCCGCTTTCGGTGATTTCAAAGATCAGTTGCTCAGCTGGCACTTGGTATTCGGTTAGCAGCTTGCTAACGCGCACCGGAAGGTGTGGGTCAATCAAATCAGCCGTTGAAATATTCAACGACACTTGCACGCGCAGGCCACGCCCAGCCCACTCGCGCAGTTGACGCAGCACCT
>JAGGNC010000215.1 GCA_017886405.1 Pseudomonas sp.
GGGTGCTCTGGATGAGCCACGGCGACAAATTCCACCCTGTTCAATTCGGCGCCAAGGAAACCGGGGATATTCAGGCTGCTGATCGCCAGGTCGGCGGTGCCTTCCTTAAGTACATCCTCCACGCCCGACAGCACTTCCTCGCGTAGACGCACCCTGCAGCCACGGCTCTGCGGCATAAAGGCGGTTAGCGCTTGGACTAGGCGTGCATTGGGGTAGGCCGCGTCGACCACCAGGCGCACTTCGGCTTCCCAGCCCTGCTCCATGTGGTGTGCCAGGTCTTCCAGCTGGCTGGCTTGCTTGACCAATTGCCGTGAGCGGCGCAGCAGCACGTCGCCGGCTTCGGTGAGCACGGCTTTACGCCCGTCGATGCGCAGCAGTGGCACGCCAAGCTGTTCCTGCATGCGCGCCACGGTGTAACTGATCGAGGATTGCGAGCGGTGCAACACGTCGGCGGCTTGGGCAAAGCCGCCTTGATCGACCACAGCCTGCAGAGTTCGCCATTGCTCAAGGGTGACGCGGGGCGCCTTCATAGGACTTCCTCATGTTTGTCAGGCTTAGCCGTCGCTCGCTGCACTTCTTCAATGGCCTGTTAAACTCGCCGTTCTATGGTGGAGAGCGTTAAATGAAAAAGTACTATTTTTTCTTGTTTGCAATGTTGCCTTTAACCGCTTCGGCTTTTCCGTTTGAGCTGGAAAAACAGCTCAACGGCGCCGAGATATCTGCTACGACCCAGGATATCGACCACAACATGGGCGCGGTTATGCTCTACAACTATGGCCGGGCCGACGCCGAATGCACCGCCGTTTTTCGCAATGGGCCGGAGGCACCGCGTACACGCAAAGCCACACTGGCTTTCGGGCAAAGCGAGACGCTGACCTACAAGTCCAACCGCAGCATCATTCGCCTGCGTGTGGGGCTGACCTGCACATTGAAATAACCGCATAACGCCGCGCAGGTGCCGAGACTAGTGCGAGGCATTGGATAAAACAACTAAGTCGATAGGTTATGGCGGTTAGTTGTTTTTTATAATCGGCATTTACGTTGATGTTTTACCTTCACCGAGGTGGCGTGATGCAACTCTCTGGACGCGGCGTGGCGTTGTCGATACTCGCCTCACTGCTGTTTTCCCTGGTTCCTGGTTATGTGCAGCTATTGGCTCCGCTAGATGGCTTGCAAGTGTTCGCTCAGCGGGTTCTTTGGTCCTTTCCAGCCGTGTTGCTCTTAGTGACCTTGTCACAGCAATGGCCGCTTGTGCTGGCCGCCTGTGTTCGCCTTCGTCGCGAACCGTTGCTGTTGGCCAGCCTGCCACTGGCTGCATTGCTAATGGGTATTCAGTGGGCGCTATTTGTCTGGGCGCCCCTGGCCGGGCGAATGTTGGAGGTGTCGCTGGGCTATTTTCTTCTGCCGTTGGCCATGGTGCTGGTCGGGCGGGTGTTCTATGGCGAGCGGTTGCGGCCGTTACAGCGTCTGGCGGTATTTTGCGCCTTGCTCGGAGTGGCCCATGAACTGTGGCTGAATCAGGCGTTTTCCTGGGTGGTGATGGTCACAGTGCTGGGCTATCCGCCGTATTTCATGCTGCGCCGCTGGATGCGCCTGGATGCCTTGACCGGCTTTACCTTCGAGATGCTGTTTATGGCCCCAGTGGCCATCTGGCTGGTGCTGCAGTGGAGCCCGCCGCAACTGTTCAGCCAGGCACCACAGCTGTTGTGGTTGCTGCCGGGGTTGGCGGTACTCAGCGCCCTAGCATTTGCCGCCATGATGGCCGCCAGCCGACTGCTGCCAATGGGCTTGTTCGGTATTCTCAGTTATGTCGAACCGGTGTTGCTGTTTCTGGTGGCGCTGCTGTTTCTCGGTGAACACTTTGACAGTGCGCAGTGGCTGACTTTTCTGCCGATTTGGCTGGCCGTGCTGCTGGTGGGCTGGGACAGTGCGCGCTTGCTGATCAAGCAGCGACGCAGCGCCTCTTATATCGAGCAGTAAGCTCGTTCAGTCCAGCACGTTACGCAGCACTTCATAGATGATGCCGGTGGCAATGGTCACCAGAATCATATCGCGACCCACTTGTTGCCACTCATAGCCATCATAGCGTGGTAGTTGGCCCAGCAGCCGGGTGTCGAAGTTTTTCGCAATACCGGGTGGTAGTGGTTTGCCACGGGCCAGGTTTTTCGCGATGCCAGGTGGTAAAGCGCGGGTTGGGGCAATCAGGTTACGGTTCTCGCCGAGCACAATACGTACCCGACCTATATCAATTGACGGGCCATTAAGGTTTACGCTGATGTCGCTGCTCTGGCCGCCGCCTTGTTTGCCAGGGTGATCATTCTTTGGCGCCGCAACGCTGCTCTGCGCGGCCAGTGTCAGGGCCAAGATAGCGCTGATTAAGAGGGTGTGTTGAAGAGTGCGCATGGTCTGCTCCAGGGCCTAAAAAGGCAGCTTTGACGGTAATTTTGAACGCCTGACTCAGGCTTTGTTCAAGGGCAGCCGTCGTTTAGTTGTTCTGCATGTACAAAGAAACTCGGCCGCAAGGCCGGAAAGCGTTAGGCTATGCGGCTGATTTTTTGTTTTTTCGTCGAGGTTATCCCCGTGTTTTCCCAATTCGCCCTGCATGAACGCCTGCTCAAAGCCGTGGCTGCGCTGAATTTTGTCGAGCCCACCCCGGTGCAGTTAGCGGCCATTCCGCTGGCGCTGCAAGGAAAAGACTTGCGGGTAACCGCGCAAACCGGCAGTGGCAAAACAGCCGCATTCGTCCTGCCCATGCTCAATCGCTTGCTCGGCGATGGCGCTTCCTCGCCGCGCATGAGTGTGCGCGCGATGATTATGCTGCCCACCCGTGAACTGGCCCAGCAAACGCTCAAGGAAGTCGAGCGCTTTGCCCAGTTCACCTTCCTCAAGGCCGGTTTGATTACCGGCGGCGAGGATTTCAAGATGCAGGCCGCGATGCTGCGCCGGGTCGACATCCTGATCGGCACGCCGGGTCGCCTGATCGAACACGCCAACGCCGGCAACCTGCTACTCGATGAAGTGGAGGTGCTGATCCTCGACGAAGCCGACCGCATGCTCGATATGGGCTTTGCCGAAGACGTGCAGCGTCTGGGCGAGCTGTGCAATGCCGCGCGCCAGACCCTGCTGTTCTCCGCGACCAGCGGCGGTGCAAGCCTGCGTGAGATCGTCGCCAAGGTGCTGAAAGAGCCTGAGCACCTGCAACTCAATCGCGTCAGCCAACTCAATGAAGGCACGCGTCAGCAGATCATCACCGCCGACCATAACCACCACAAAGAGCGTCTGGTCGAGTGGTTGCTGAAAAACGAGACCTACGACAAGGCGATCATCTTCACCAATACCCGGGTCCAGGCTGACCGCCTATATGGCAAGTTGGTCGCCCACGAATTCAAAACCTTCGTGTTGCACGGCGAAAAGGATCAGAAAGACCGCAAGCTGGCCATCGACCGTCTCAAGCAAGGCGCCGTGAAAATTCTGGTGGCCACCGACGTGGCCGCGCGCGGTCTGGATGTTGACGGCCTGGACCTGGTGATCAACTTCGATATGCCGCGCTCTGGCGACGAGTACGTGCACCGCATTGGCCGCACCGGCCGTGCAGGCGCCGAAGGTCTGGCGATCTCGCTGATCTGCCACAACGACTGGGCGCTGATGTCGAGTATTGAGCGCTACCTTAAGCAGCGTTTCGAGCGGCGTAATATTAAAGACCTCAAGGGCATCTACCAGGGTCCGAAAAACCTTAAGGCTTCCGGCAAGGCTGTAGGGCCGAAGAAGAAAAAGATTGATCCGAAAACCGGCAAGAAGATTGTCGCGAAAAAGCCGGCAGCCAAGGCCCCGAGCAAGCGCAACACCATCAACAAGCCCAAGCCTGATGCACCGGTGCTGGTTAGCCAGGACGGTTTGGCTCCGCTGAAGCGCCGTACCCCAGCCGCTGAGTAACGTCGTGAGTCGGTGGCTCTGTGCGGTTGCTGCGCTGCTCATCGCCGCGCCTGCGTTGGGCGCGGTGCACACCTGTGTGCAGCCCGACGGCGTGGTCCTTTACAGCGATCAGCCGTGCAGCATTGCGCAGCGTACTCTGGCGCTGAGTGTCAGCAATTACGCCAGCTACCCAGCGTTTTTACGTGGCATTGCGCCGCTCTGGCACGAGCGCTTGCAGCCGCTGTTGGTGGGTGTTGAGCTATTGCCGTTGCTGGCGATGGTTTACGGGCTGATGAGCCTGATCTGCTTTTTTGCTTACTACCGCGACAAACAGTTCGCCATCAAGGGACGCCAGCGCACGCCCGAGGCGCGCCTGCATCTGTATGAAGTGTTGGGCGGCTGGCCAGGCGGTTTGCTGGCCCAGCGCTTGATGCGTCACAAGAACCGCAAGCTGAATTATCAACGGGTGTTCTGGTTGATTGTCTTGCTGCACGTAGCCCTGGCTGGGTTGGTGCTGTGGCTGATGAATGCGCCTGCTTGAGGCTGAACGACGGCGGACTATCCGCCGTCGTTTGGTTGAGGCTTACTTCGGTACGATCAAAATCTTGCCATCGCGCTCACCACTGGCGGCGGCCGCCACGGCTTGCTTGATCTCGCTGACGTCATAGGTGGCGGCAACACGAGTGTGCAGCTTGCCGCTGGCGATCAGTTGAACCAGTTCGCCAAATACCTTCATCTGCTCCGCCTGGTTGGCGTTCTGGAACCATTTGGCCAGCCAGAAACCGCGCAGGGATACGTCGCGAAAGACGAAGGAAGAGGGCGACACTTGGCACGGCTGGCGGCTCATCATGCCGTAGTTGACCAGCACGCCGCCGTCGCACAGGCTGGCTGCCAGATGGTCAGTGGCTTCACCGCCTACCGCATCGATGCCAAGGCGCACGCTTGCGCCGCCCGTGGCTGCGCGTACGCGCTTGGCCAGGTCAGGTCCATCGACCAACACCACGTCACCGCCATCCGCCTCGACACCCGCTATGGCGGATTCGCGGCGCACCACGTTGATGGTTTTGAAACCGCGCAATTTCGCCAATTGGATCAGGTAACTGCCGACGCCCGAGTTGGCCGCGTTCTGGATCACCCAATCGCCGGGTTTGAGCTCAACGAACTCGCTGAGCATCAAAGACGCGGTTGGCGGGTTGACGGTCATCATCGCCAGCTGTTGTGGATCGGCTTCTGGCAGTGGGATGAGTTTGTTGGCAGGCGCATTCAAATGGCTTACCCAGGTACCGCAGCCCACGGGTAGCAGCACCATCTGGCCGACCTTCAGGTTGCCGACCTCAGCACCCAACACCTCTACGCGGCCGACCCCCTCGTTACCACCAATAGCCGGCAGTGGCGGCAGCATGCCGTATTCACCGGTGAGGGTCAGTACGTCGGAAGGGTTGATCGGTGCGGCCAGCACCTTGATGCGTACCTCGCCAGCCGCAGGCTCTGGTAGCTGCAGCTCGACGGCGGCAATGAATTCCTGAGGTTGTGGGCCACGTTGTTGATATTCGGCTTTAAGCATAAGAGCTCTCCAGTGATGCATTGACTGATTCGGGTGGAGAGAGTCTAGCCCTGTATGCGCCACAGACGACTAATTCGGCTTAATCGATCTCAGTGATAGGGCGGTGTATAGCAGGCGCTTAGGCGGGTATGCTGACTGCAGATTGAAGGTGGGTGTTGCTATGAAGGGGTTGTGGGTTTTCTGTTGCTTACTGTCATGCAGTTTGACGGTGTCGGCGCAGGTTGTTCGAGTCGGTTTTGGTCCGCACAAACCGCCCTATATCTTTGAGAATGAAGCACGCGGCCTGGAATACGACATCGTGATGGCTGCTGCGAAGAGTGGCGGCCTGCAGCCAGAGGCGCACTATGCGCCGATGGAGCGTCTCAACTTGATGCTGGGCAAAGGTCAGATTGACGCCATCGCCACCACCAATGAGCGCAGCGGCGGCGCTGTTTTCTACTCAGATGTCTATATCAGTTA
>JAGGNC010000023.1 GCA_017886405.1 Pseudomonas sp.
AGAACAGCAGTTGCTGCTGTTCTTGCGTGGCCTGAACCTCAATCTAGGTGCTGAGCCCGAGGATATGGTGTCGGTGCGCATTTTTGCCGATACCCATCGCGCTATCTCCCTGCGCCTGCGGCCTTTGCATGCAACCGAAGCCTTAATCGAAGACCTGTCGGCAGGCCGAGGGCCGAAAACCTCAGCCGAGCTGATTCTGCGGCTGGCGCATTATCTGACGGATAAGATTGAGCGACTGGTCGGCGAGTTGTCCGAGCAAGTCGATGATCAGGAAGAACGAACTGATGCGCTGGAGAGCCAAGCACCTGAACATTCCACATTGCTGCAAGTCCGCCGACGTGCCGCCAGCCTGCGCCGTTTTCTCTCCCCGCAACGTGATATTTATGGGCAGTTAACGGCCAGTGCTCAGGCCTGGCTTGTCGGCGCCGACAGCAGCTACTGGAATGAGCTGAATAACCGGCTGACGCGCTACCTTGAAGAGTTGGAGTTATGCCGTGAGCGGGTCAACCTGCTGCTTGAGGCTGAAAACCGGCGCATGGATGAGCGGATGAACCACACCATGTACCGCTTCGGCATCATCACCGGGATTTTTCTACCGATGAGCTTTCTGACGGGCTTGCTCGGGATCAATGTCGGCGGTATTCCAGGCTCTGAGAGCCCTTATGGGTTTCTCTTGGCGTGTTCGCTGATGGCGACAGTGGCGCTGGTGCAATGGCTGCTTTTTCGACGCTTACGCTGGATCTGATGTGACTTGCTCTTTATTCACCTCGTCTAGCACGTCACATCCCGTGAGGTGCGCCATGCACGATCCGTTTGAAGAATCACTGCGCGACTTACTCAAGTCGCCCACCTCGAGCCATGACGATGATGCCTGCCTGCATCGCGTGCTGAAAACCGCCAATCGACAGGTCGGTGCGGGTGATTTATTTACACTGATGGGGCGCTGGGCAGGTGCGCTGATGATCGCGCTCAATAGCGGCTCGGCGCATGTGGCGCCGGTTTCTCGCCGTAAATCTTCCGACTCTTCCTTTGATAAGGCTGACTGAGCATGGAATTTACTCAAGTTCTGGTTGATGCGATGGCCAGCGTATGGACCCCAATCGCCGCATTTATCCCACGCTTGTTTGGTGCGATGGTGGTGGTGCTGCTGGGTTTCGTGGTGGCAAAGTTTCTCGACACCTTGCTGTCAAAATTGCTCGGCAAGATTGGCTTGGATCGTTTGATGGGCGGTACTGGCTTGACCAAGCTGCTCAGTCGTGCCGGCATTCAGGTGCCGGTATCTGCCCTGATCGGCAAAATCGTCTACTGGTTCGTGCTGTTGATCTTTCTGGTTACGGCCGCCGAATCTCTGGGACTGCAGCGGGTTTCCGCGACTCTCGATGTGCTGGCGTTGTACCTGCCCAAAGTTTTCGGTGCAGCCTTGATCCTGCTTGCCGGTGTGCTGTTGGCGCAACTGGTCAGTGGTCTTGTACGCGGAGCGGCGGAAGGCGTGGGGCTCGATTATGCCAACGGACTCGGTCGGGTTGCCCAGGGTCTAGTCATCATTATCAGCATCTCGGTGGCCATTGGACAACTCGAGGTTAAAACCGATCTGCTCAACAACGTCATCGCCATTGTGCTGATCTCGGTTGGTCTGGCCGTCGCCTTGGCGCTGGGCTTGGGCAGTCGCGATATTGCCAGCCAGATTCTGGCCGGTATTTATGTACGCGAGCTTTATGAAGTTGGGCAAAACGTTCAGGTCGGTGCGGTCGAAGGCCAAATCGAGGAAATCGGCACGGTCAAAACCACACTGCTGACGGAGACTGGCGAGCTGGTTTCTGTGGCCAACCGCACTCTGCTTGAACAACAGGTAAACAGCCGCTAAGCCGCAAAGGCCAATCCCTGCTAATGTATGGTGCCAATTCGCAGCCTGATTTATGGGCTGCACTGGTTTTTGTCCTGACTGTTGGCCCGACTCGTTTTGAATAAAGCCCACTCTGCATCTCTGCGTTATGACCCTCGCGAACTCTCGGACGAAGAGTTGGTGGCGCGTGCTCATGACGAGTTATTCCATATAACCCGTGCCTACGAAGAACTGATGCGCCGTTACCAGCGCACCTTGTTTAATGTGTGCGCGCGTTATTTAGGAAACGACCGTGATGCCGATGACGTCTGTCAGGAAGTCATGCTCAAAGTTTTATACGGCTTGAAGAACTTTGAAGGTAAATCGAAGTTTAAAACTTGGCTGTACAGCATTACTTATAACGAATGCATCACTCAATATCGTAAAGAGCGGCGCAAGCGGCGTCTTATTGATGCACTAAGTGTTGATCCGCTTGAAGAAGCGTCCGAGGAAAAGGCGCCAGCGTCCGAAGGCAAAGGTGGTCTTGATCGTTGGTTGGAACATGTCAATCCGATTGATCGGGAAATTTTGGTGCTACGTTTTGTCGCAGAGCTGGAGTTTCAAGAGATCGCCGACATCATGCATATGGGTCTGAGCGCCACGAAAATGCGTTATAAACGTGCCCTCGACCGCCTGCGCGAAAAATTTTCTGATAGCACTGAAACTTATCTTTAATAAGACTCTCTTAGCTAACGGTTGATTCTGATAGAATTACCGGCTGAGTTGTCTTGTGTTTGTCAGACAACTTACTGACCATCATGGGATAGGGAATATTTAGTAATGAAACTGAAAAACACTTTTGGCGTTGTCATTGGCTCGTTGTTGGCCACATCCTCCCTCAGCGTTATGGCCCAGGGTCAAGGCGCTGTCGAAGTGGAGGGCTTTGCCAAGAAGGAAATCTTCGACAGCGGGCGTGACTTCAAAAACAACGGCAACCTGTTCGGCGGTAGCATCGGCTACTACCTGACTGATGACGTTGAACTGCGCTTGGCCTACGACGAAGTGCACAACGCCCGTGGCGAAGATGGCCGTAACATCAAGGGCGCGAACACCGCTCTGGATGCGCTTTATCACTTCAACAACGCTGGCGACGCACTGCGTCCTTACGTTTCTGCAGGTTTTTCCGATCAGAGCATCGGTCAATCCGGTCGCAATGGTCGTAACGGCTCTACCTTCGCCAACATCGGTGGCGGTACCAAGTACTACTTCACTGACAACTTCTATGCCCGTGCTGGCGTTGAAGCTCAGTACAACATTGACCAGGGTGACACTGAGTGGGCCCCAAGCGTTGGTATCGGCATGAACTTCGGTGGCGGCAGCGCGCCTGCACCAGTTGTTGCAGCTGTTGAGCCGATGGCTGAGCCAGTTGCTGCTGAAGAGCCGATGGAACTGGTTCGTGTTGAGCTGGACGTTAAGTTCGACTTCGACAAATCCAGCGTTAAAGAAGAAAGCTACGGCGACATCAAAAACCTGGCTGACTTCATGAATCAGTACCCGCAGACCACCACCGTGGTTGAAGGTCACACTGACGCCAAAGGCAGCGACGCTTACAACCAGAACCTGTCCGAGCGTCGTGCAGGCGCTGTTCGTGACGTACTGGTTAACCAGTACGGTGTAGACGCTACCCGCGTTAACGCTGCTGGCTACGGCGAAGCTCGTCCGGTTGCTGACAACGCTACCGACGCTGGTCGCGCGGTTAATCGTCGCGTAGAAGCTGAAGTAGAAGCCCAGATCAAGCAGTAATCGATCTGGCTGCATAGAAAACCCGGCCTCGGCCGGGTTTTTTTATGGGTGCGCCAGCCCTGGTGGCCACACTGCGGGCCTACCTGCGCGACGTTAAGCACTGTTCCAGATGACTTCTTTGCCTGAAGAAAAGCGCCCATAAAAAAGCCCGCGTGTGGCGGGCAAAGGGAACTTCGCGGAGCGCGAAGCGGTTAGGCACTGATAGCAGCTAGCTGCATGTTAGCTTGAGCCGCGACCTCGCCAATCACCAGAATGGCCGGGCTTTTCAATTGAAAATCGTGTGCGGCTTGCTGCATGGCCGCGAGGCTGCTGCGGCACTCACGCTGCTGTGGCAGCGAGGCGTTTTCGATCATTGCCACTGGCATGTCGGCGCGCATGCCGCCGGCCAGCAGGCTTTCGCGAATTTCCGGTAGTTTGGCCACGCCCATATAGACCACCAAGGTGGTGCCGCTCTGGGCCAGGGCTGACCAGTTCAGGCTGCTGTCGTCCTGAGTGTGCGCGGTAACCAACGTTACGCCGCGGGCTACGCCACGCAGGGTCAGGGGGATACCGCAATTGGTAGCACCTGCCAGGCCTGAGGTGATGCCGTTGACCATTTCCACGTCGATGCCGTGTTCACTCAGCCAGTCGGCTTCTTCGCTGCCACGTCCGAAGATGCATGGGTCGCCGCCTTTTAGGCGGACCACGCATTTGCCCTGACGTGCATAACGCAGCATCAGACGATGGATAAACGCCTGCGGGGTGGAGCGGCAGCCGCCGCGCTTGCCTACTGGCATGATCCGAGCGTTAGGGCAGTGCTCCAGCACTGCGGGATTGACCAGGTCATCGATCATCACGATATCGGCCTGATTCAGGGCTTTCACTGCCTTTAGCGTCAGCAGATCGGGGTCACCTGGGCCTGCGCCTACCAACCAGACTTTTGCGCTCATATTGATCTCCTCAGGCAGTTGTTGCGGTGGAAGCCGCGTGTGCTACCAGCAGTCGTTTTATTTCCGGTACACAGGAGCCGCAGTTGGTGCCGCATTTGAGTTCCTGCTTCAGACCAGCCAGATCAAGGCCCTGAGCAATGCCTGCGCACACAGCGTCTTCACTGACGTTCAGGCAGTTGCACAGGGTTTTGCTGGAGCCTTTGCTGTTAGCCGCGCCAGGTGGTGTCGAGACAGGCGCGAGCAACCAGCGGCGTAAATCGGCATCCGCGCTACCGGTTTCCCACAGGCCTTTGAGCCATTCGCGCGCCGCGGTTTCGCCGGCCAGGCGGATGGCGGTGATGCGTCCATCTTCGATGCGCACGCGCTTGCCCACCGCTTTGCGTGGGTCGTCATAGGCCAGTACCGGGCCCTCATGCAGACCAAGCAGGCGATCAATCTGCGCGAGTAGCTCCGGCTTAGGAGCCACGGCGCAGGCGCCGCGAATCAGCAGAGCAGGGCGCTCGCGTCCGGTCAACGTCAGGTTGGCGTAGGCGAAGTCTTCGAACAGCGGACGCAGGGCCTGGAAGCGTGTTTGCACGTCGCCCTCGACCAGGGCGAAGAACGTCCATGGCAGCTCGACTTTTTCCACTTCGACGCCGGCATGTTTGAGCTCTGGTTGCTTGGACAGCGGGTCGAATTCCGGTTGGGTCAGCACATTGGTGCCCAAGCCTTTAAGAAAACGATTGCCCCAATGCATCGGCAGGTAGGCCTGGCCGGAGCGTACCGAGTCATCGGCCTGCACCGGCACGATTAGGCTGCCACGGCGGCTGCGGACCTTGACCAGCTCGCCATTGAGCAGGCGACGCCGGCGCAGTTCGTCGGGGTGCATGCTCAGTAGGGCTTCCGGCGCGTGGCCGAACAACTGAGCGGCCGAGCCGGTGCGGCTCATACCATGCCACTGGTCACGCAGTCGGCCAGTATTGAGGGTCAGCGAGTAGCGCGTATCGCGTTTTTCCTTGGGCGCGCGGTAAGGATCGGCATGAAACTGCGCGCGTCCGCTTGGGGTTGGGAACTGGCCATCGCCATACAGGCGCGCCGTACCTTGAGTAGCGCCGGCCGGGAACGGCCATTGCTGGGGACCTTGGTTATCCAGCAGTGCGTAGCTCAGCCCCGAGAGGTCGAGATCGCGGTTGCTGGTCAGGTATTTGTATTCTTCGAACAGTGCATTGGGGCTGGCGAAGTCGAACAGGCTGGGCAGGCCGGGGCGCAGTAGTTTTTCTAAACGGCGGGCGAAATCTGTGGTGATCGCCCAGTCCGGCCGTGCCTCAAAAGGCGCGGGCACGGCACGGCGCACATGGCTGACGCGACGCTCAGAGTTGGTCACCG
>JAGGNC010000075.1 GCA_017886405.1 Pseudomonas sp.
GCGATCGATTAATTTAAGTGTAGAGGTCGCCCGCTCAGTGGTTGTGCGGTTGGCCGATCGCTCTGACCTACCGTGCTTTCATCAGCACCTGAATGGCTATCTGTTCGGCGGTGCTGGCTTCTCGGCGACGTTTCTCAATGCCCAGAAAATCACGCAGCGGGTGCAGGTTGGCCATTTTCTGCTCCACCTCGGCCAGCTTGCGGCAGACCAGCGCCGCGCCCTGAGCGCAGTCGAGTTGCTGATCGGCGCGAGTCTTAAGAATTTCACCGATCTCGCCAAGGGAAAAGCCTATGCCCTGTGCCTGCTGGATAAGTCCGGGTCGTTGAGCGTTTGCGGGCTGTACTCACGGTAATTGTTGTCGCGGCGCAGGGCGCTGATCAGCCCCAGGCTTTCGTAACAACGCAGGGTTTGCGGCTGGCGCCGCTGCTGATAATTCCGGGTTGGCCACGGTTGTTGCGCGTCGATGCCGAGTCACTGGATTTTATCCAGACCGCCAGTTTGATACTGCTGCGACTCAGGCGTTTGCTCAGCGCCATGGGTTGACCTGGCCAGATATGACAGAGGCTTTGCGGGTGACCGCGCGTTATCTAGGGGCTGCGCCGTAAGCCGCTGAAGTCTTAGCGTTTGGGCGCTCGCGGTGGTTAGGTTTGTATCGATGAGCAAAACGCCAGGCAATGCCCGGCGTTTTAGTGCAGCAGCGCTGCTTAGCGCATGCTTGGATAATCGGTGTAACCCTCGGCTGCGCCGCCATACAGGGTGTTGCCGTCCAGTGGGTTGAGTTCTGCGCCGGCTTTAAAGCGCGCCAGCAGGTCTGGGTTGGCGATATAGGGGCGGCCGTAGGCGACTAGGTCAGCCAGGTTATCGGCGATGGCCTGCTCGCCGCTTGCCGCTGTCTGCCCACCCGCAATAATCAGGGTGCCTTTATAAATGTCGCGAAGGGCGCGCAGCAGATCATCAAAGCCTTCGAAGGTGCCCCCCAGCCAATCCGGACGGTTGACGTGCAGGTAGGCCAGGTTGCGGCTATTGAGTTGGCTGACCAGGTAGCTGAAGGTCTCCAGCGGATTGGCATCATGCACATCGCCAAAGGTACCCATGGGCGAAATCCGGATGCCGACCTTGCGGCTGTCACCGACCGCAGTCACGGTGGCATCCAGTACTTCAAGTACCAAGCGGGCGCGGTTTTCCACCGAGCCGCCATAGGCATCGCTGCGCTGGTTGCTGTTGGAGCAGAGGAACTGGTCCAGCAGGTAGCCGTTAGCGGCATGCACTTCAACACCGTCGAAACCGGCCTTGATCGCGTTGTCACTGCCGTGGACGTAAGCGGTTACAACACCTGGCAGCTCATTCAGTTCCAGTGCGCGTGGCATGGCAGTGGCGGCCTTGTGGTGGCTGCCGTCGGCCTCGACTACATAGCATTCGGCCTTAGCCTGAATGGCCGAGGGTGCCACCGGAGCAGCGCCATTCGGTTGCAGCAGTGGGTGGGAAATACGACCGACATGCCAGAGCTGCAAGAAGATACGCCCGCCGGCCTGATGCACCGCCTGGGTAACGTGCTGCCAGCCGGCCACTTGGGCGTCGCTGTGGATGCCTGGGGTCCAGGCATAACCCTGGCCTTCGGGGCAGACCTGGCTGGCTTCACTGATGATCAGGCCTGCATTAGCGCGCTGGGCGTAGTAGCGGGCATTAAGCTCGCCTGGGACATTGCCCGGCAGGCTGCGCTGACGCGTCAGGGGTGCCATCACCAGGCGGTTGGGCAGCGTCAGGGCGCCAAGTTGCAGCGGCGCCAGCAGGTGTTTAATCGTCATAAAATCTCCATCAAGTCGCCTAAGTGGCCGGTATAAGCCATGGCGGCTATTATGCGCGTGGCAATCTTTTTTGGAAGTACGTACGATAAAGGCAGTAACTTACCTGGAGGTAACTAAAGATGGCTGAACAGCAATCTGGGCTGGTTGAAAACAAATGCCTTATGCAGGGCGATAAGGTCTACAGCACACCGATGGATGTCACCTTGGAAGTTATTGGTGGCAAGTGGAAGGCCCTGCTGGTGTACCGCTTGCTCAATGCTCCGCTGCGCTTTTCCGAACTAAAGCGACTGGTGCCGGACATCACCGAGAAGATGCTGACCCAGCAGTTGCGCGAACTGGAGCGTGTTGGCGTCCTGACCCGCACGGTATTTGCCGAGGTGCCGCCGCGAGTTGAGTATTGCGTGACTGAGCACGGCGCCACGTTACAGCCGGTGCTGGCTGCCATGTGTGAGTGGGGCCGCAGTCACTGGCAGCAGCAAGGCGAGTGAGGGGTGAACGCAGGTAGCTAGCGTAAATAGCCCGATAGCTACCTGCGCCACTCAGGCGGCTTGTTCAGCTGCTTGGCCCAGAGCGCGGTTGAGCGCGCTAAACAACGCACGGAAACTTGCCGTGGTTAGGTTTTCATCGATGCCTACGCCATGCAGCGCACGGCCACCCTTCACGCGCAACTCGATATAAGCGGCTGCCTTGGCGTTGGTGCCGGCACCGATGGCGTGCTCGGAGTAGTCCATGATCTCCACGGTGACGGGCAAGCCCGCCACCAGCGCTTCCAGTGGGCCTTTGCCGATACCGCGCCAGTGCTGGCTTTCGCCGGCTTCGATGACTTCTACATCGACCGCGCTGGTGCCGTTTTCTTCCTGCAGGCGATGGCCCTTCAAGGCATAAGGTGCAGTGGCCTGCAGGTATTCGCGCTCCAGCAGTGTGTAGATTTGCACTGCAGTCATTTCAAGACCTAAGCGGTCGGTTTCTTTTTGCACCACCTGGCTGAATTCGATCTGCATGCGCCGTGGCAAATTTATGCCGTATTCCTGCTCCAGTAAGAAGGCAATGCCGCCTTTGCCGGACTGGCTGTTGACGCGAATCACTGCCTCGTAATCGCGGCCGATGTCGGCAGGATCGATGGGCAGGTAAGGCACTTCCCAGACCGCATTGTCTTTGCGCTGGGCAAAGCCCTTGCGAATCGCATCCTGATGCGAGCCCGAGAACGCTGTGTGCACCAGGTCGCCCGCATACGGATGGCGTGGGTGCACGGGGATCTGGTTGCAGTCTTCAACCACCTTGCGCACGGTATCGATGTCAGAAAAATCCAGCTGCGGGTTAATGCCTTGGGTGTAAAGGTTCAGCGCCACGGTCACCAGGCAAACATTACCCGTGCGCTCGCCGTTGCCGAACAGGCAACCTTCCACGCGGTCGGCCCCGGCCATAACCGCCAACTCGGTGGCAGCGACGCCGGTGCCACGGTCGTTGTGGGTATGCACGCTAATCAACACGCTGTCGCGCTTGTCGACATGCCGACCGAACCATTCAATCTGGTCGGCGTAGTTGTTCGGCGTGGCGCATTCGACGGTGGCCGGCAGGTTGAGAATCAGCCTGTTCGCGGTAGTCGGCTGGAACACCTCGATCACCGCGTTACAGACCTCGACGGCGAAGTCGATTTCGGTGGAACTGAATACTTCCGGCGAATACTCAAAACCCCACTGGGTCTGCGGCGCGGCATCGGCCAGGCGTTTGATGGTTTTGCCAGCAGCTACGGCGATGGCTTTGACCCCGGCCTTGTCCTGGTTGAAGACGATCTTGCGAAAGCTCGGTGCGCAGGCATTGTAGTAATGCACGATGGCACGCCTGGCGCCCTTGAGCGACTCGAAGGTGCGCTCGATAAGGTCGTCACGGGCCTGGGTCAGCACCTGGATGGTTACGTCATCCGGGATGTGGCCGCCATCGATCAGTTCGCGGACGAAGTCAAAATCAGTTTGTGAGGCGGACGGAAAACCCACTTCGATTTCCTTAAGGCCCACAGCCAGCAGGCACTTAAAGAAACGCATCTTCTTCTCGGCATCCATCGGCTCGATCAGCGACTGGTTGCCGTCGCGCAAATCGGTGGAGAGCCAGATCGGGGCCTTGTCGATGATCGCGTCCGGCCAGGTGCGATCTGGAAGCGCAATCTGAGTGAATGGGCGGTATTTGCGGGAGGGGTCTTTAAGCATGCTCATGGGGGCAATCCTTATAGCGCGGCAGTAATCGGCAGGCCGGGCGCAATTTTAAAATAGGGCAGGGCGCGGGGTAATAGCGACGCAGTCGCGGGCTGGCCAAGCACAGGGTCGCGCCGGTTCCCGGCGGGCTGGCGGCATGTCCCACAGCCATGTGGGTCTTGGCGTGTTGGCGCAGCAGAATAGGGGTGTGGTTGGTGCTCATAGCGTCAACCCTAACCATCGAGGGTAAAGTGTGCAAGCAGGCTGAAAAAATTGGTGAATAATCTCGCAATGTAGGGTTTGAAGCGATTTTATAGCGCCATGCTGCACGGCTTTTACCGTTGATTGCGCGATGCCCGAGGCGCGGTTGACGGATAAAGTCCAGGCTGGCGACGAAACGCTAGTGGGGCCTAGGGCTTGAACGCCCCAATAAAAATCGCCGGGTCGACGCGGGCGTCATTCAGGCTGACGTTCCAGTGCAGGTGCGGACCAGTGGCGCGGCCGGTAGCGCCGACTTTACCGAGCACGCCGCCGCGCAGCAGTTCATCGCCCAGCTTCACGTCGATGGCCGAGAGGTGGCAGAACATGCTGATCAGGCCCTGGCCATGGTCGACAAACACCGTTTGGCCATTGAAGAAATAATCGCCGATCAGGATGACCTTGCCGGCGGCCGGCGCTTTGATGGGTGTGCCACGGCTGGCGGCAAAGTCCAGCCCAGAGTGCGGGTTGCGTTCTTCGCCATTGAAGAAACGGCGCAGGCCGAAGGGGCTGGAAAGTTCGCCGCTGACCGGCCTGTCGAACAGCAGGTTGCTTGGCTGGCGCGCACTGAATTGCTGGTAGGCGTTGGTTTGCTCGGTCAGTTCGCGCTCAATGCGCGCAAGGTTCTTGGCGTTCGGGTTGACCTGCTGCTGGTTTTTGAGGGTGATGCGTTGCTCGCTGTAGAGCTTGCTGCCCACCTCGAATTCACGCGTTTTATCCGCTACCTGCAGCTGCTCGGTACCGGGCTTCACACTCAGCGGGATGCCGACGATGGCGATCCAGCGTTGTTGGTCTTCGTGAATTATGAGCACGGGCTTGCCCTGGTAACGGGCTGAGGGGGCGCTTGCCCCTGGGCCCAAGTCAACCACCGCGACGCCGCCGGGTACCGGTTTGTTGAGCAGACGACTGATAAAACCTTCGGCATAGGCGGGTAGAGCAAGGCCGAGAATAATTGCGAGAACAAGCAGGCGCATAGGGATTCCGTTAGGTGGGTATAAGCAGGCTAAAGCGGGTGTTACCAGAAGCGTGCTGTGTGTTGAGCGGCTTGCTTATCGATGCTGGCTACTTAAAGGTACATGAAGCTTTTCACCATTCTATGCCGTTCAACAGGACCGCCATGGGTTTGTTCAGAAAGGCAGCTTAGCGTTTACCGCGCCGGTACTGCCCTGGCGCGACGCCGGTCATCTGGCGGAAGGCGCGGCCGAAGTTGGCGGCATCGCTGTAGCCCAGCAGGATCGCGATGTCGCTGACCGAGTAGCGTGCATCGCTGAGCAGGCGGCACGCGAGTTGCTGCTGTCGGGCGCTGCACAGGGTGCGAAAGCTGCTGCCGTGTTCGTTCAAGCGGCGAATTAGCGTTCGCGGTGACAAAGCCAGCGCGGCAGCAAGATCGTCCAGGCGCGGTTGGCTAATGGGGTCGCCTAGGGTGGTGAGCTGATCGAAGTGGGCCATGAGCCAATGCTCGGCGCGGGTCAGAATATCTTTGGGATGAAGCAGGCTATTGAGGGCTTCGCGGCAGCGCATCAAGGCGGCGCGATAGGTTTTCTCGTCATGCAAGGGGCAGGGCAGGCGCAGCAGCCCTGCAGGTATCACGAAGGCCGTGGCGGCGGCATTGAACTCGCACCGCCCCGCGAAATACTGGGTATACAGCGCCACGTGGGGCGG
>JAGGNC010000269.1 GCA_017886405.1 Pseudomonas sp.
CGCGCGTAAAACACCTTGCCAGTGGTAGCATTGCCATCACTAAGCCATTAGCTGCTGGCACACTCCGCACTCACCGAATCCAGGCCATGACCGAGCAAGAAGATCCCAGCCGCGACCGCCTCAAGCAGCACTTCGCCCAGCGCGTGATCAATCAGGCGCGGCAAGTATTGGAAGTATGGCAGCGCCTGCAGCGCAGCGAGTGGAGCGAGGCTGGGATGCTTGAACTGCGCGAAGCCGCGCAGCTGCTGCAGCGCTACGCCGGTCGCTTTGACCAAGGCGACCATGGTCAGCTGGCTGAGGAAATCGATCACTGCCTGCAACGGGTGACCGACAATCGCGGCCGCCTCAATAGCGAACTGATCAACCAACTCAACCAGTTGTTGCAGCGCCTGTCGCGCACGGGCCTGCGCCATAGCGATCGCCTCGAACAAAGCGTACTGCCGCCCCTGCGTAAACCGGTGTACCTGGCCCTGCAGCATATGGAGCGGGCCGAGCAGCTGGTGCAACGCCTGCAGTTCTTTGGTATGAACGCCATAGCACTGGACAGCGCCAACGCATTTCGTAACGCCATGATCGAGCGACATCCGGCGGCGATCATCATGGAAGTCGATTTCTCCGGCCCAGGTTGCGGCCTGCAACTGGCGCAAAGCGCTCAGGAAGGCCTGGCGTACAAGATCCCGCTGTTGTTCTTCAGCGCCGAAGACGCCGACACCCTAACCCGCCTGTCTGCTGTGCGTGCCGGTGGCCAGGCGTTCTTCACCGACAGCTTGGATGCCCCCAACCTGTTCGAGCGCATTGAGGTGCTGACCCACGTCTCGCAGTACGAGCCCTACAAGGTGCTGATTGTCGATGACTCGCGGGCTCAGGCCACCCATACCGAGCGCGCCCTCAACAGCGCCGGCATCGTCACCCGCACCCTCATCGAGCCCATCCAGGCCATGAGCCAACTGGCCGATTTCCAGCCAGACCTGATCATCCTCGACATGTACATGCCCGAGTGCAACGGCCCAGAACTGGCCCAGATAATCCGCCACAATGACCGCTATGTCAGCGTACCGATCATCTTCCTGTCAGCCGAAGACGACCTCGATAAGCAGCTCGACGCCATGCGCGAAGGGGGCGACGACTTCCTCACGAAACCGATCAAACCGCGCCATCTGATTGCCACCGTTCGCAACCGCGCGGCCCGCGCGCGCAGCCTTAAAGCGCGCATGGTGCGCGACAGCCTGACCGGGTTGTATAACCACACGCACACCCTGCAACTGCTCGAAGATGCTCGCCTGCGCGCCGAGCGCGACGGCCAGCCGCTGAGCTTTGCGATGATCGATATCGACTTTTTCAAGAAGGTCAACGACACCTATGGCCACCCCGTGGGCGACCGGGTGATCAAGAGTCTGGCGCTGTTCCTCAAGCAACGCCTGCGCAAGAGCGACCACATTGGCCGTTATGGCGGCGAAGAGTTCGCCGTGGTCATGCCCGATACCGACGCCACAGCCGCCAGCCGTGTGCTGGACGATATCCGCCAGCGTTTTTCGGAAATCCAGTTCTCGGCGCAACCCCACGACCTGTCCTGCACCTTTAGCTGCGGCATCGCCCAACTGGCCCCACAACTGGACGGCAAGGCGCTGTCACAACAGGCCGACCAGGCCCTGTATGTGGCCAAACATGCCGGGCGCAATCAGGTGGCGATCCACCGGGGCGATTGAGCTGTGACCGCCAAAGGGATCATCTGCGCGCGCAGCAACCACCCGACATAAAACTGTGACGCCGCTGGCTTGGTCATATTACGGTCATGAAAAAGCAATAAATTCTAAGGCTTAGCAGCCGCCCTCACGCATACGTCGGCGGCCCTTACCGTTCTGCTATCGGTCGAGCCCTATGCGCCTGAAATCATTTACCAACCTCAATACCCTGCTGTTGGTCACCGTTTGCGTCGCCTTGGCCGTGACGCTTTGGTGGTCTCAACGCGCCTTAGAACGACCGTATCTGCTGATGTCGCGTTACCTGAGCCTATCGCAGCAATTCCAAGGTGACGCGGCGCAAAACATCAGCGCTTATCTGGAAAGCGGCGACGCCCTGCGCCACAGCACCGCCCTGCAATCGCTGGCAAGCCTCGAACAGGCACTGGATGAGCTGCCTGAACAGCTGGCCGCCAACCTGCGCCCCAGCCTCGCCGAGCTAAAGGCGTTCAGCGCCAACGAACTGCTGGCTGCTGGCAAGCTCTCCGCCGACCCGCAAGGTCTGTTGCTGCAAGCGGAGCGCGAAATGGATGCCACGCTTGTGCAACTGGCGCAATACGCCGACGGCGGCGAAGCCAGTGCCGGGGCAGGTTATCGTCGCCCACTGTTCAACGCTGCAGTTCACCTCACCCGCCTGGCTCATGCCCGCGACAAGCTCGCGCGTAGCGGCCGCAGCGAGCTGGCCAACGAGGTCGAGCGTGAGCTCGCCGTACTGGACGAGCAGGCGCAAGCGTTAAGCAACTTGCCGCTGCTCGGCGTAGTCGATGCCAGCCAATCATCCAGCAATGCGTTTGCTGACCTGCTGGGACTGGATGCCAGCAGCGAGACCAGCCAGGCCGAGGACCACGGCATCGCCCTTAAGCGCGACCTCGCTAACCTAATTAAGCGCTACCCGGACGAGCTGCAACGCACCCGCAGGCTGATCGAACAGCGCACCGTGCTGGCCAATAACACGCGCGTAAAGATCGATCAGGTCCAGCAGGCGCTCGCTGCGCTGGACCCTCAAGTACGCGCCGAACACGGGCGCATCCAAGATGAAGTGCAGTTAATTTTAGGTTTGATGATTGGCCTGATCCTGTTAATTGCACTGATTATCGACACCCTGCAACGCCGCCTCACCCGAGTACTCACCCGCCTGGCCCCGGCGTTATCAACCTGGGCTCGGGGTGATTTTGCGACAGACATCCACCTCGGCTCACGCACCCAGGAGTTGCGCGATATCGAAGCGTCGCTGAACCGTCTGCGCGCCTACCTGGTTGATCTGGTTGGCACCATTAGCCGGCATGCCGAACAGGTGGTCGGTTCCAGCCGCAACCTGGCCGAACTCAGTGGCGGCCTGCACAGCGGCGCCGAACGCCAGGCTGGGGATACCGCGCAGATCCGCGACGCCCTCGGCGAGCTGCAAGCAACCATTCAGCAAGTGGCTGACGATGCCAGCCAGGCCGCCGACGCCAGCCGCGATGCCAGCCGTGCACTGGAACAGGGCCAGCACGTAATCAGTCAAAGCCTCACAGGCCTGCATTCGTTGGTCGATGAAGTACAAGGCAACGCCCAGGCCATAGAGCGCCTGGCCGAGGAAACCGCGACCATCGGCAACGTGCTGACGGTGATTCGCGGCATCGCCGAGCAAACCAACCTGCTGGCCCTGAATGCCGCCATCGAAGCGGCGCGGGCCGGGGAAATGGGACGCGGCTTTGCGGTGGTCGCCGATGAGGTGCGCTCGCTGTCACAACGGACCAGCGGTGCAACGGCGCAAATTCAGGCGCTGATCGGCCGCCTGCAGCAGGCCGCACTGCAATCGGTAGAGGCCATGCGTACTCAAGTCGCACACGCCGAAACCACCGCCAGCCAGGCCGAAGCCGCGGATGGCGCGCTGGATGAAATCGTCGCGGCGATCCGCACCATTGCCAGCATGGCCGAACGCATCGCTGACGCCACCGCACAACAAAGTGGCGCGGTCAGCGAGATTCGCGGGCACAGCGAGCGCATCCATCGGCTAGGCGGCGACAACCTCAAGCGCATCGGCGAGGGCCGCCAGCAGGGCGAACAGCTGCTGCAACTCGGTGGACAACTGCATACCGCCGTTCAGGAATTTCGCGTCTGACCGCTACGGCGCGGCAATCTGCCGCGCACCTTCTGGCGTGCAGACAAAAGCATTTACAGGCTAAGGCATGCGCAGGGCTCTGAGCCCCGTTATGATGATCAGATTCCCGCATCACGAGCCTGCCATGCACCGTTTACTCAGCCTGCTTCTGCTTCTAGTCGTACTGCCTGCAAGTGCCGGCCTATTCGACAAACTGGCCGTTCCCGCGCAACTGGGCGCACCGCTGAATAACAGCGCCGATTTCCTGCCGGTACGCGAGGCGTTCACGCTGAGCCTGATCAGTAGTTCCAGCGAATCGGTCAAGTTGCGCTTTGTCGCCGCCGAGGGCTATTACCTGTATCGCCACCGGTTCAGCTTCAGCAGCGAACCGGCCGAGGTCATCCTGGACCAGGCCATCTTGCCGGCAGGCAAGGCCAAACATGACGAGTACTTCGGCGATGTCGAGGTGTACTACGAGGTGCTAGACGTCGATGTGCCCGTCGACAACCCGGACAACCGCCCCTTCAATCTCCGCGTCAACTACCAGGGCTGTGCCGACAAAGGGCTGTGCTACCCGCCGGAAACCCAAGTACTGGCCATTGGCGGCGGTGCAGCGTCCAGCAGTGCCAGCCCCGACACCACAAAAGCGTGGCGCTGGACCGACCTGGCGCTGTTCTTCCTCGGCGGCCTGGCGTTGACCTTCACCCCCTGCGTGCTGCCGATGTTGCCGATTCTCACCGGCGTGGTGTTGCGTGGCCAGCCAGGCGGCCTGCGCAGCCTGGTGTTGTCGCTGGCCTATGTGCTGCCGATGGCGCTGAGCTTTGCCATCCTCGGTGCGCTAATGGGCCTGTTCGGCGCGGAACTCAATCTGCAGGCCCGCCTGCAATCGCCCTGGGTGTTGGTGCCGTTTGCGGTGTTCTTCGCCCTGTTCGGCGCTGCTAGCCTGGGCTTTCTCGAACTGCGCCTGCCGGCCGCCATCGACGGGGCGCTGCAACGCCTAAGCCAGCGCCTGCATGGCGGCACGATTTACAGCGCGGCTGCGCTGGGCGTACTCTCCAGCGTGATCGTTTCGCCTTGCGTATCGGCACCACTGGCGGGCGCGCTGCTGTATATCAGCGCCAGCGGTGACGCCCTCGGCGGCGGCCTTAAGCTTTTAGCCCTCGGCTTAGGGATGGGTGCACCGCTGGTGCTGTTCGCCGTCGGCGGGGGGGCTTTGCTACCAAAATCCGGGCCCTGGATGCTCACGGTACGCAACCTGTTCGGTGCGCTGCTGATGGCCGTGGCGATCTGGCTGCTGGAGCGCGTCGTGCCCGGCCAGGTCAGCCTAGCGCTGTGGGGCCTGTTGGCGGCTGGCGTGGCACTCTGGCTCGGCGCGCTGGAGTTAACGCCGAAAACGCATCATCAGAAGCTCGCGCAACTGCTTGGCCTGCCCCTACTAATCTATGCACTGGTGGCCTGGGTCGGCGCGCTGCAAGGCCATGATGACCCGCTGCGCCCACTTGGCCGCATGCTCAGCAGCGCCGAGGCCACGCACGTGCAATCCGGCCAATGGCACACTGTCAGCACGCCCGCAGCGCTGGATGCGGCCTTGCTCGCCGCGAAGAACAATGGCACCCCGCTGCTGCTCGACTGGTACGCCGACTGGTGCATCAGCTGCAAGGTGATCGAACGTGAAGTGCTCAGTGCGCCGGAGGTTACCCGCCAGTTCGGCGATTACCAGTTGGTGCGTTTTGACATCACTGAAAGTAACGCCGCGCAGCGCGCCCTGCTCGACCGCTACCAGCTGTTCGGCCCGCCGGCCATTCTGCTGTTCGACGGCAAGGGTAACGAATGGCGCGACCTGCGGGTTGTCGGTGAGGTGGACGCCGCGACCTTTGCGGCCCGCCTGGGCACAGCGCGCGAGCGCTTTTAGCGTCTCGACCGATATATCTACGGCAATCTGCAGTCATCGTGCCGACTACTGCCGAGAACTGGACAGACCTGCGCTGTCGCGGCATAGTCCTGCCCAGTAGAAAAACAAGGACTAAGGATCATGGCGACCTTACTGGTATTGCACGGCCCCAACCTCAATTTGCTCGG
>JAGGNC010000030.1 GCA_017886405.1 Pseudomonas sp.
CGCTGCAGGGTGCTGATCCAGATATCGGCCAGCCCTTTCTGGGTCGCCAGCAAAGTGAGGTCCAGGTGGGTCAACTCGCGCAATTGGGCTGCGAACGCATCATCCACCTGAAAACCCATCATCACCCGGGCAATGGGCAGCGGCGCGCTGACGGTAGATTGCACCAGCAGGTAGATTTTATCGGCGATAGGCATCAGGCATATTTGCACGCCCTCGCGTTGACGCTGCATAACCTGAGCGCTAATCCGCTGAGCTGCCTCACCGCTGATTAGTCGATCACTACTGACTTCCAGATTGCCATCAAGGCTGAACATCATCACTAAGCTGGCATTGATCCGCGCGCCATTATTTGCCAGAGCCGTGCGAATAGTCTCAGTATCGCCGCTTGCTACTGCATCCTTGAAACCAAAATCAGCGGCAAGAACTTGCACGCCATCATGCAACTGCCTGCCACGCACTTCGAGCATTTGCTGAAACACCAAGCTGCCCACATCCAGTTGTTCTTGCGCCTGGCTGCGAACCGCAGCATTGGTTGCGGTTTGAACGGCTACATAGAGCGCCGCTACCACCACCAATAGCAGCAGGACCAGTACAGCGGAAATTCGCGCCTGAAAGCTATTTCGCAGCATCAAGGGCCTTCTTGAATGCATCACCAAAGGCGCTTTGCGGCGCATTCTGTGAGGGAGTAGTGGCAGGAAGCTGCATAGCCAGGGTAAAGCGCTGCTCAATACCAGCCTCACTTACCTGCACCTCACCAACCGCCTGCGGCAGCATATCTGGCGCTTGCGGGTGCCAGAGTGTTGCCGTGAAAGACCCAGCAGGTAACTGATCAAGACTCAACCGGCCTTGTTCGTCAGTCACCGCAAACCAGGGATCATCGGCCACATACCCATACCCCCGCATCCAGTCATGGATATTGCAGCCCAGCACCACCACGCCAGGTTGATCGAAGACTACCGGCTCACTTGGCGTGCCCTGATAAAGCCGCAGCTCAAAACGCTTGGCAGGAGAGGATGAATACACCTGATGGCGAATATGGTCACTGTTGGGAAATACCACAGCGGTAGCGCTGCGAACCGCCAAAACAGTCGGATCGAACTGCTGCGAACGCTGATCCATGATGGCTTACGTTAAACCAGATGCAGGACCAGCAGGCCCCAGTAATGTCAGTACAGCGTAGGCTAGCGACTGGCCCTGGCCATTCACCACCTCAGCACTCAAACGTGCTGCCTGCACTGGCGCGCCAAGTACCAACAGACCCAATAACGGCCAAACACAGGAAAGATGCAGATACTTGCTCATCAAGACTACTCGCACTTTGGGGGTAAACTGACCATGAACAGCGTCAGTGCTTGAGCACAGTTGCTATGTCGATGGACAACAGCTTAGCCCGCTCCGTGAAGAAGACCACGCTTCACCAATAATCAAACGCAGCAGAGCAAAACAGGGCACTGCAAAAAACCGGGCCGACCGCTTGGATCATTCTGCAACGCGCAAGCGCTTTGGCGTCAGGCCAAGGTAGCGACGCATGGCTGTAGTCAGAGCACTCTGACTGGAGAAGCCGCACTCTTCTGCGATGCGTATAAGCGGTAGCCCGCTTTCACGCAGCAACCGTGACGCACGATCAAGGCGCGCTTTCAGCAAGTACTGGTGTGGCGTCAGACCAACACAGTCCTTAAATTGCGCGTGGAAATGACTCGGGCTCAGGCAGGCCACCTGCGCCAACTCCGCAACGCTAATGCGCCGCGCTAGGTTGTTGATGATGAAACTGTCGAGCCGTTGCAGATTCAGCGCCCCGACGGCCCGCGCCTGTGGCTCGCCAAACAGTCGCACGTGCAAGGCACGTAGCAATACGCCGCCCAGCGCGCGAGGCAGCAGCGGATCAGAGCCGTAACGTTCAAGCTCGGCACCGGCATAGCTCAGCAGATTCTGAAAATCGGCATCCAGTCGCGGGTAACGCGGGGTTTCAAACAGGCGAGTCAGTAATTGTAGGTCTTCGTTGGAGGTGCCCTGCTCATCCAAATCGATGATCAACATGCGGTTATCGCCCTTGCCAGCGAACTGGTGATCAGCATCCCCCGGGACTAAGCAGGCGCGCATGCGACACACCTCTCCACCGCGACCATTGACTTCAAACTCAGCGCACCCCGCCAACGACAACACCAACTGGTGATGGTCGTGGGTGTGTTCGTGGGCTTGGTCATCGAGACGTATCAACCGCGCGTTGAGCATTGAAAGTGCAACCCTGAATGTCAGTGGTGCAACTTTAACCCTTTGGTCAGCAACCTGCAGCCGCACAATAAAAGGGCGCCGCACGCCCTAAAAACCACTAAGCCATTTTAAAACACCCAAATACAGGGCGCGCACTCTGCTAGCTGTGCATGACTAACGCCTAAAAACCGGCCTTTGCGCTGCCTGGCAAGGCATTTGCTCTGTTTAGGTACCCCTTGCGCATCGCTCGGATTTAGGAAACCCGCTTATGGCCCTCAGCATTGCTCTCGCATTAGCATTGGCGCTATTAATTGCTGGCCACTGCCTTAGCCAGCTCGCAGCCAAACGCCACCAGCAGCACCTCAACGAGTTGCAAGGTGCGCTGCTGCAACGCGCTATTGACCTGCTGCAGAACCTGCAGAAACACCGCGGCCTGGGCGCGCAAAAAGACCTGCTCAGTACCAGCCAGCGCAACATCTTAGCCCGCCAACTCGACCAGCTCTGGCTGAACTGGCCAGGCCCCAGCCTGCAACTCGCTCCGCTGCAAGAGGAGTGGCCACGGCTGCGCCGCAATCCAGCTGACTTCGCCGCGCACTGCCAAGTTATCGACGGCCTGCTGCAGGTCATCGCGATAGTCGAAACACGCCTGTGTCAGGCCGGCAACCCGCAAGTGCATGGCATCGCTGAGGCCTGTCATGGCCTGGAAAATCTTGCTCGCTTGCGTGGCCTGAGCGTGCGCGCGGCCAATTACAGCCAATGCCCACTAAGCCTGAAAAAGCAGATTGAGCAACTCTGTCTAGCACTGGAAACAACGCCCGCCGGTTCACCCTTGCAAAACGTGTTAGAACGCCTGAGACACGAGCTGATCGACAGCCGCGAAGTGCGCTTGGCACCCCATGAATGCTTTGCCCTGCTTACGCCCTTGATCGACGAATGCGCTGAGCGTTTACGTGCGCCCCTGCAGGCAGCGATCAAGCACTGAGTCAGGACTCCCACTGATCTGCCACAGCAGCTATGCTGGCAGCCTCGACTTTCGCCTGGAGCCCACCATGCATGCCCCTCGCCTGACACTGGCGCTCAGCCTTGCACTGCTAGCTGGCTGCGCGCAAACGCCCAGCAGCGTCACCCTAGAGCAGAAGCAGCAGCGCCAATGTCCACTGTCGCTGCATGTTGGCCAGCAATTCATTCTGAGCCTGCCCAGCAACCCCACCACTGGTTTCCGCTGGCTACTGCGCGATTCTGCTCCACAGGTATTAAAAAGCCTCGGCCCGGAGGTCTACAGCAACCCTGAAGACGCCGGACTGGTCGGCAGCGCAGGGGTCTCAACCTGGCGTTTCCAAGTGGTCAACACTGGCGAAGGCCAATTGGCCTTGACCTATGAACGGCCCTGGGAAGTGGGTGTAGTGCCGGCGCAACGATTCGACTGCACGCTAAAAGCCCAATAAATCGGGCTCTAACTGGCCGCTAGAGCGATGATGCTCGCCATACCTGCAGCAAAAAAACTCAGCAATGGCGAACCAAATATCCGCCGCTACGAAGTCAAGCGTAATCCTCTTGGCCCATTGCAGGGTGCAGGCGAGTTCTTTTCTGACCAATTGAGGTAATCATGGTTTGGCTTAGCGCCACACTTGGCTAAAATGCTCGGCTTTATCGACCAGTGCGCAGCCATCGTGAGCAAACAACCCGACCGCCTCTTCGCCCAGCCCCTGGCTGAGGTGCCTGACTTCGCCTTCAACGAGGATGTGGTGCGGGTGTTCCCCGACATGATCAAACGCTCGGTGCCGGGTTACCCGACTATTGTCGAGAATATCGGCGTGCTGGCGGGCCAGTTTGCCCAGCCGCACAGTGTGCTCTATGACCTTGGCAGCTCCCTGGGCGCGGTCACCCAGGCGCTGCGCCGGCATGTACAGATCGATGATTGCCGGGTGATTGCCGTTGATAACTCCAACGCCATGGTCGAGCGCTGCCGCGAGTACCTGCACGCGCAGGATTCGATGTTTCAGGAGTTGTTGCCGGTCGAAGTGATCGAAGCGGATATTCTCAGCCTCGCATTCCAACCCACCTCGCTGGTGGCGCTGAACTTCACTCTGCAGTTTATTCAACCTGAGCAACGCCTCGAACTGCTCACACGGATTCGCCTCGCCTTGCTGCCCGGCGGCGCGCTGATCCTCTCGGAAAAACTACAGTTCGAAGACGCCGATCAGCACGCCCTTCTTGGCGACCTGCATATCGCCTTCAAGCGCGCCAACGGCTACAGCGAGCTGGAAATAGCGCAGAAGCGCAGTGCCATCGAGAAGGTTATGCTCCCCGACAGCCTCGAACAGCACCGCGAACGCCTGCTGGCCGCAGGCTTCAGCCAGGTGGTGCCGTGGTTTCAGTGCCTTAACTTCGCCTCCTTGATTGCCTTGCCATGATCAGCCGCCTCGACCTCGATGCCCTGCAAGCCACGTTTGCCGGAACGCCACTGCAAGATTGGTGCGCTGACCTGCCCGGACAAATCGACGCCAAACTGGCCATCGGTCACGGCGATTTGCAGCGCTGGTACGGCGCGGTACAGGCGCTACCGGAACTGACCGTTGAACAACTGGAGTTAGTGCACAACTTTAGTTTCAACGGCTATTGCGACGAACCGACGCGCGACGCACTGAAAACGGCCCTGCAGGGCCTGATCCCTTGGCGCAAGGGGCCGTTTCATCTATTTGACGTACACGTCGACACCGAATGGCGCTCGGACTGGAAATGGCAGCGGGTTGCCCCCTATCTCGACCTCAAAGGCAAACGCGTGCTAGATGTCGGCTGCGGCAATGGTTACTACATGTGGCGCATGCTTGGTGCCGGCGCAGACAGTGTGATCGGCATCGACCCCAACTGGCTGTTCCTCTGCCAGTTCCTGGCGATAAAGAACTACCTGCCCGACCTGCCGGCCTGGCACCTACCGCTGGCATTCGAGGAACTACCCGGCAAGCTACAAGGTTTCGACACGGTGTTTTCCATGGGCGTGCTCTACCACCGCCGCTCGCCCATCGACCATTTGATCGACCTCAAAGATTGCCTGGTCAAGGACGGTGAGCTGGTGCTGGAAACCCTGGTGGTCGAAGGCGATGCCCAGCAGGTGCTGGTACCCGAGGATCGCTACGCGCAAATGCGCAACGTCTGGTTCCTGCCCTCGGTGCCGGCGCTGGAGCTGTGGCTACGCCGCGCCGGTTTCGTCGATGTGCGCTGCGTGGATGTCAGCACCACCAGCGTGGACGAACAACGCTCGACCGAATGGATGCGCTTTCAGTCGCTACCCGAGTTCCTTGACCCCGCCGATCACAGCCGAACTATCGAAGGCCTGCCAGCACCATGCCGCGCGGTGCTGATTGCACGCAAGCCGTAGGATGGGTCGCACAGCGGCGTAACCCATCAGATTGAGAGATGGGTTGCGCAGCGCTCAACCCATCCTACACATAAGCTCCCCCGACTAGCCGCGATTAGCGGCCGCAATGATCAACTGCTTCATCTCCACTACCGCCTGTTTGAACCCAACAAACAGCGCGTGGGCCACCAGTGCATGGCCAATATTCAACTCGTTGATTCCGGCAATCGCCGCCACCGGCTCAACGTTGTGGTAATGCAAGCCATGGCCAGCATTGACGATCAGGCCATGGGCCAGGCCGCAGGCTACCCCGTCGCGAATGCGCACCAACTCACGCGCAGCCTCCTCAGACGTATGGGCATCAGCGTAACGGCCGGTGTGCAGTTCGATAGCTGGCGCGCCGACACGCTTGGAGGCAGCGATCTGCCGCTCGTCTGGGTCGATAAACAGCGACACTTCGCAACCAATCTTGCTTAAGCGTTGCACGGCCGCACGAATACGCGCTTCTTGTCCTGCCACATCCAGGCCACCCTCGGTGGTCAGTTCCTGGCGCGTTTCCGGCACGAGGCAGACATGCTCGGGGCGAATGCTTTCGGCGAAGGCGAGCATTTCCTCGGTGACGCCCATCTCGAAGTTCATCCGCGTTTGCATGACCTCCTTGAGCAGACGTACATCACGCTCCTGGATATGCCGACGGTCTTCGCGCAGGTGCACGGTAATCCCGTCAGCACCAGCCTCTTCAGCGTCCAGCGCGGCTTTAACAGGGTCTGGGTAACGGGTACCGCGAGCCTGGCGCAAGGTCGCCACATGGTCGATGTTTACTCCCAACAGAATACGATTGGCATCAGTCACGGCTTGGCTCCTTGAGCGTCATAAAAAGTTCGCGGCTGACCAGCGGTCGACCGCCTAGATGAGGGGCCAGGGCCTGGCGCATCAGGCGCTTGGCAGCAGCCAATGCGCCGGGTACAGCCCAGTCAGCTTCTGCCATAGCCAACAACTCTACGCCCTGAAAAACCCCAGGCTGAAAATGCCCAACCGGCACCATCCCAGCTTCGGTCTGCAGACGATACAGACCATTCGCGGCGATGAGTTGTCCTTCGCTGTCCAGATCTAGGGCAAAACCATAGCCCAGCTCATCCAGCAAACGCCACTCAAATGAACGCAGCAACGGTTCCAGTGCACGGCCTTCAGCTAGAGCAAGGACCGTCATGGCATAGTGCTGGAAAATTAGCGGATGGGGGTCCTCAGCAGGTAGCAGGCGAATCAATAGTTCGTTGAGGTACAGGCCACTGAACAGCGCCCCCCCCATCAACAGGTTGGGAATACCGGCAGGCTCAAGGCGACCGACATTCTTCAGCTCGCCGCGGCCACGGAACTCAGCCTCAAGCGGAATAAAAGGCCGCGCAAGGGTGCCGGCCTTTCCTCTCGCGCCGCGCAATACCGCACGCAGTCGACCCTGCGGGGTCAGAAAATCCACCAGCGCACTGCTTTCGCGGTAAGCACGGCTGTGCAGCACATACGCGGGCTGGCTAGAGGCAAGCATCAGGGCTTACTCAAAATAGCGGGCGCGAGGATGCGCCCGCAGACATATCAAATATTGTCGTAGCCCAGCGAACGCATGGCGCGCTCATCGTCAGACCAACCACTCTTAACCTTGACCCAGAGGTTGAGCATAACTTTGGAGTCGAACATCACCTCCATGTCCTTGCGCGCCTCCTGGCCGATGCGCTTGATGCGCTCACCCTTGTCGCCAATGATGATCTTCTTCTGCCCGTCGCGCTCTACCAGAATCAAGGCATGGATATGCAGAATGCGCCCGTCGCGCTTGAATTCCTCGATTTCCACGGTGATCTGATACGGCAACTCGGCGCCGAGCTGACGCATGACTTTCTCACGCACCAACTCAGCGGCGAAGAAACGACTGGATCGATCAGTCACTTGATCTTCTGGGAAGAAGTGCACGCCTTCCGGCAAACGCTCACCCACAAGCTTTTCTAAGGTATCGAGGTTATGCCCGTGCTGAGCAGATACAGGTACAATTTCGGCATTCGGCAGCTGTGTCGCCAGCCACTCCAGATGCGCCATCAGAGCGGTCTTATCCTCGACGCGATCAGTCTTGTTGATCGCCACTATCACCGGCCCTTCGACGTATTGAATACGCTCCAAGACCATCTGGTCCTCGTCGGTCCAGCGCGTACGATCGACCACAAAGATCACCACATCGACATCCTTCAGCGCCGACGAAGCGTTCTTGTTCATATAGCGATTCAGCGCTTTCTCGTTATTCTTGTGCAAGCCAGGAGTATCGACATAGATCGCCTGCACATCACCTTCGGTCTTGATCCCGAGCATGTTGTGGCGGGTGGTCTGAGGCTTACGCGATGTGATCGCCAATTTCTGCCCGAGGATGTGGTTAAGCAGTGTCGACTTGCCCACGTTAGGCCGGCCGACGATGGCGACATAGCCACAGCGTGTAACGGATGAATCAGTCATTGCCATTCTCCACACCCAGGGCGATCAGCGCGGCAGCGGCGGCTACCTGCTCGGCAATCCGCCTGCTGGCACCCTGCCCCAGGGTTTTATCATTGAGTAAGGTGATCTGGCATTCCACGACAAATGTCCGGCAATGCGGATCGCCTTGAATGTCCGCCACTTCATAACGTGGCAACTCACAGCCACGCGACTGGAGAAATTCCTGCAACCGAGTTTTCGGGTCTTTGTTGGTATCCACCAGCGTCAGACTGTCCATCTCGCTGGTCAGCCAGGCGAGCACGCGCTCACGGGCCGCATTCATTCCTGTGTCCAAGTAAATGGCACCAATCAGCGCCTCCAAGGCGTCAGCAAGGATCGACTCCCGACGAAAGCCGCCGCTTTTCAGCTCACCGGATCCAAGACGCAGGTACTCACCCAGATCAAAGCCGCGAGCCAATATGGCCAAGGTCTCACCCTTGACCAGTCGCGCGCGTAGGCGCGAAAGCTGGCCCTCGCGGGCCAACGGAAAGCGCTGAAACAGCGCTTCACCGGCGACAAAATTGAGAATTGCATCACCGAGAAACTCAAGGCGCTCGTTATTGCGCCCAGCGAAACTTCGGTGGGTAAGAGCCAGGATCATCAGCTCCTGGTCCTTGAAGGTATAACCGAGCTCCCGCTCAAGACGGGCTAACGGCGCACTCACGGCATACGCACACGGAATTCTTTGTCGAAACGCACCACCAGATCGATATTTTGGATAAGTGGCTCCCGCTTTTCGTACTTCAAATGGACTCTGAATTCGTTGCTTTCGATCTTTATCTTCAGCGCTTCCTGCAAGTTCAGATCGCGAATGGCGTTTACCTGCATGCCTTTACCGACATGTCCGTAAAACGCTCCAACACTGCGAATATCCTTAGATGCATCAGTTTCCACCGAGGTAATGATCTTTTCCAACGACATATAGTCAAGGTAGTGCGGAAGCATCTTAAACACCGCACTAGCAAAAAACGCTATGAACGCCAGCACCATCAACCAACTGAGAATCGACATCCCTTTTTGCGAATGCGTAGATTTCATATACGTCCCCAAATTCAAGTTTTGTGACAGCCATTTCGGCTTAAGGCAAGACTATATATAGCCTGCGACGCTGTATTGAACAGCGTCGCAAGTCGTCAGCAGATCAGTGAATCAGACCTACGCGGGAGAAATTAGGCAAGTTGCGCGACTTCGGGTCGGGCCAGCTCATCCAGATGGCAAAGGCTTTGCCGACGATGTTCTGGTCCGGCACCATGCCCAGCAGCGGCTTGGGGATGGCCGGATCATTCCAGTAACGGCTGTCATTGGAGTTGTCACGGTTGTCGCCCATCATGAAGTAATACCCTTGCGGCACCATCCACTCGCGGCCCGGTTCAACCCGATAACGCTGCATTTCCTTACGGATCTGGTGCTCGGCCTCACCGAGTTTCTCGCTATAAAGTGTTGCACTGCCGAGACTGCCGGGCTCATCGCCAATTAACTGCTGGGCCACGGACTCACCATTGATGGTAAGGCGTTTGTCACTGCTGTAGGCAATACGGTCGCCGGCCAGCCCCACCACACGTTTGATGTAGTTGATGTTTGGATCGCTTGGATAGCGAAACACCATTACATCACCACGCTGCGGGTCACCCACTTCAATAACCTTGGTGTCCAGCACTGGCAGGCGTATGCCGTAGGCGAACTTGTTTACTAGGATAAAATCGCCCACTTCCAAAGTCGGCTTCATTGAGCCGGATGGGATCTGGAAGGGTTCGACCAGAAACGAGCGCAGAACCAGAACGATCGCCAGCACCGGGAAGAACGATTTGCCGTACTCCACCAGTAACGGCTCTTTGTTCAAGCGTGCCATCACCGTCTCATCAGGCGTGCTGACTTGGCGGTGGTAGGTGGTGATAGCCGCTCGCCGGCGCGGTGCCAGAAAGATCAGGTCGAACAACGCCAGCGCGCCACAGACAGCGACGGCGATAACCAGTAACAGCGGGAAATTGATCGACATAGGACCTTAACTATCCAACCTGAGCACAGCAAGGAAGGCTTCCTGTGGAATTTCCACGTTACCGACCTGCTTCATGCGTTTCTTACCGGCCTTCTGCTTTTCCAGAAGCTTACGCTTACGACTGACGTCACCGCCGTAACATTTGGCCAATACGTTTTTGCGCAGCGCTTTGACCGTAGTCCGCGCAACGATCTGTCCACCAATAGCAGCCTGAATGGCCACATCGAACATCTGCCGCGGGATCAATTCTTTCATCTTTTCGGTCAACGCGCGGCCTTTATAGTGGGCATTGTCACGATGCACGATTAACGCCAAGGCGTCGACTTTCTCAGCATTGATAAGTACATCCAGCTTGACCAGATTAGCCGACTGATACCGGTCAAAATGGTAATCCAGCGAGGCATATCCACGGCTGGTGGACTTCAGACGGTCAAAGAAGTCCAGCACCACTTCATTCATCGGCAGGTCGTAAGTGACCTGCACCTGGGAACCGAGGAACAGCATATCGTGCTGTACACCACGCTTCTCGATGCACAGGGTAATCACGTTGCCCAGGTGTTCCTGCGGCACCAGGATATTGGCGCGCACAATCGGCTCACGCATATCTTCTATCGCCGACAAATCCGGGAATCTCGACGGGTTATCGACGTAAATCGTCTCACCAGTCTTGAGCAGCAGTTCGAAAATCACCGTCGGCGCAGTGGTGATCAAATCCAGGTCATACTCGCGCTCCAGGCGCTCCTGAATGATCTCCATATGCAGCATGCCGAGGAAACCGCAACGGAAACCAAAGCCCAAGGCATCGGAGCTTTCCGGGGTGTACTGCAAGGATGAGTCGTTCAGTGTGAGCTTTTGCAGGGCTTCGCGGAAATCCTCGAAATCATCGGAGCTGACCGGGAACAGGCCAGCATAAACCTGTGGCTGGATGCGCTTGAAACCCGGCAACACATCCACATCAGGGGTAGAACTCAAGGTCAGGGTATCGCCCACTGGCGCGCCGTGAATATCCTTGATGCCGGCGATGATAAAGCCCACTTCGCCCGCTTTGAGGTCAACGGTGGAAGTGTGCTTCGGGTTAAACACGCCAACGCTGTCGACCAAGTGAATCTTGCCGGTGGATTTCACCAGCACCTTGTCACCCTTCTTGATCCGACCATGGCGCACGCGCACCAAGGAAACCACGCCCAAGTAGTTGTCGAACCAGGAGTCGATGATCAAGGCTTGCAGCG
Source organism: Pseudomonas sp. (assembly GCA_017886405.1). Lineage (GTDB taxonomy): Bacteria > Pseudomonadota > Gammaproteobacteria > Pseudomonadales > Pseudomonadaceae > Aquipseudomonas. The sequence continues at coordinate 11,306 of JAGGNC010000030.1, forward strand.
GGGCTTCGATATTGCCGGTCGGCGCAGGAATTAGCTGCACCAATCGTTCAAGCACCTCGTCGACACCCTGACCGGTCTTGGCGCTGCAGGTCACGGCATCAGTGGCGTCGATACCGATGATCTTCTCGATCTCTTCTTTGACCCGGTCCGGGTCGGCCTGGGGCAAATCGATTTTGTTGAGCACCGGCATGACCTCAAGGCCCTGCTCGATAGCCGTGTAGCAGTTGGCAACCGACTGGGCCTCTACACCCTGACCGGCATCAACCACCAGCAGTGCGCCTTCGCAGGCCGCCAGGGAACGGCTGACTTCATAGGTGAAATCAACATGACCGGGAGTATCAATAAAGTTCAGCTGATAGGTAATCCCATCGCGGGCTTTGTAATACAGGGTGACGCTGTGCGCCTTAATGGTGATCCCGCGCTCGCGCTCAAGGTCCATGGAGTCCAGTACTTGGGCTTCCATTTCACGATCAGCCAGGCCGCCACACATCTGGATAAAACGGTCAGCCAACGTCGACTTGCCGTGGTCAATGTGGGCGATGATGGAGAAATTGCGGATATGACTCAAATCACTCACGGATCAACACTCGAAAAGGCCGCAGGCGATTGCCCGCCGAAAATAGCCGCGGAGTGTACCCGAAAGCCACCATGCACGTCATCAAGGTAGCAAGGCGGCTCTATGTAAAAGGGCGACCGAAGTCACCCCTTTACATAACTGACAGCGTTATTCGGCCAGTTTAAAGGTGATAAAGCTGGCGCGGCCTTGGCGCAACACGCGCATCGATACTGAACGATTCTTCGGTAGCGCCTGTGCCACCTCGGTAAAGGTCTTGGCCGAATCGATCGCCTGATTATTCAGGTGAGTGATCACATCACCCGCACGCAGGCCGATAAGGGCCGCAGGCCCGTTCTGCACCTCGGAGATCACCACGCCACCCTTCAGATCAAGGCTCTTCTTCTGCTCAGCGGTCAGTTCAACCACCTTGACCCCGAGGCGGTTGCTGCTGCGCTCAACACCAGAAGCCGCAGCACCAGCCAAGGTCTCGCCATCCTCAGGCAAGGCACCAATACTTAACTTCAGCTTTTTGCGCGCACCGTCACGCACCACATCCAACTCAGCCGAAGAACCTGGCTTGAGCGCACCGACCAGATGTGGCAGATCTGCAGACATGATGATCGGCTTACCATCCAGGCTGAGAATTACGTCACCCACCAGCAAACCGCCTTTGGCGGCCGGGCCATCTTCCAGAACCTGCGCCACCAGCGCACCAGCAGGCTTATCCAGACCGAACGACTCAGCCAGATCCTTGTTGACTTCCTGAATCACTACGCCCAGCCAGCCGCGGCTGACCTTACCAGTCGATTTGAGCTGATCCACGACATCCATGGCCACGCTCATAGGAATAGCAAATGACAGGCCCATAAAGCCGCCAGAACGGGTGAAAATCTGCGAATTAATGCCAACCACCTCGCCTGCTAGGTTGAACAGCGGGCCACCAGAGTTACCTGGATTGATCGCCACATCGGTCTGGATGAACGGCACATAACTCTCGTTCGGCAGGCTGCGACCTTTGGCGCTGACAATACCGGCAGTCACCGAATGATCAAAACCGAATGGCGAACCGATCGCCAAGACCCACTCGCCAACTTTCAGTTCTTCCGACTTGCCCAGCTTGACCGTCGGCAAGTCCTTACCTTCAATCTTGAGCAACGCCACATCGCTGCGCGGGTCAGTACCGATAAGTTTGGCTTCTAGCTCACTGCGATCCGACAGCCGCACGATGATTTCATCGGCGTCGGCAATCACATGATTATTAGTCAGCACATAGCCATCAGCGGAAATGATAAAACCCGACCCTAGCGACTGGGCCTCACGCTGGCGACCGCCGCCGGGAGCACGCGGCACTTGGGGAATATTGCGCTCGAAAAACTCGCGAAAAATCGGCGGCAGACCTTCCAGGTCAGGCATATTGGACCGACCATCATTAGCAGTGCTGCGCTCCGGAATTTTCTGCCGTGTACTGATATTCACCACTGCAGGCGAGGCCTGCTCAACCAACTCAGTGAAGTCAGGCAAGCTCGCCTGAGCGACCAGCGTCTGCCCTAAAAGCACTACGGCAAACACCGCAGAAAGTGAAGACTTCAGATCAAGCTTCAACATACAACTCCCCATCAGGCCAGCAAAAGTCTTAAAACGCTGCCGCGGCACTAGCAAGCAATGCACGCAACACCACAGGTTGCAAAGCCGGATCACCGGCCGTAATACGGCTACGCCAGCGCACGGCGCAGCAGGCAAGCAGAAAACCAAACAGCGCGCTGAGTATCACCCAGGGCTCACTCAACCCTACCTGCTCAGCCGACACAGCGGCAGCAAACAACCCGAGCAACGGCAGCAGGTAAACCAACAATGAACCACGCACCAGCAAATCTTCGCGCACGCCGATGATGACCCTATCGCCAACATCCAGCTGCAGATTCGACAGTGCACGCACAAAACCACGCCGACCGCTGGCGCCAAGCTGATCGAGCAAACTCTGGCCGCAACCGGCCTTGACGGAACAGCTAGAGCAGGTGCTTTTACGCAAGGTTTCGACCCAAACGGCGCCCGGTTCGACAGCCACAATACGCCCCTGCTCCTCGATCACGGCGCCACCTCGGCAGTCGAACGCATCGACAAAGCCACACGCTCGGCAGTGCCAAGGGGTATTTCACCCACCACAGTGACCATAACATCGCCATCATTGGTCTTGAGGCGGCGTGAAACCGCCACGGTCGGGCCCAGCTGTGTGCGCACATCTTCCACTGTCGCGCCGCGCAACGGCTCCATAAATACAGAAAAACGCGCCAACCCATCGTCATACACCTGACAGGCGACTGGCTCATCTGATGCAGGGCTAGGACGCTGGGTTACCGAGCGGAGGCTGAAGCCTGGTGGAAGCCAATCCGAACGCCAGGCCTCTATGGCCTGAATTTGGGCGGGAGGCAAGCGCACCGGCTGGCATCCCGCGCTAGGCTCTAAGTAGGCGTCTGCAGGAATATCAGTCTGTAGCTGAGTAAATTGAAAACGCTCCAGCAGCTGACCCTTGCCGTCTACCAGCAAGGATTTTAGTGGCAATCCCGTTTGCTGATCGAGGTGCAATTCGATGCCATAGCGATGCTGATCACGCGGCACCAACGCTAAAACGTTGGTTACACGCCCCGCTACACGAGACTTGCCGAGCACACGAAGTTCATACCACGCACTCAGCTGTACGGCATTCAGTGCACGAGTGGTCAAAGGCTGAATGTCGATCAATTGATCGGCCAATGCACCGCTAGCACACCGTACCTGACCATCGAAGCGCACTACCTCCTGCGCAGGGCCATCTAGCTGCAGCAGCCGCTCATGCAGCGCACCGCCCTCTTCAACCCGATGCCAGATGCTGTGTGTGGAAAAACTGCCATTACGCTCGTAGACAAACGTGCCCTTAAAGCTCTGCGTGCGCTCAGCATCCGCCAAACGCTGCAGCAAAGACGAACCCTCATCAGCAGCTACAGGCAATGCCAACCAGCTACCCAACACTAGGGCACTAAAAGCAATAAAGCGCATGCAATTCCTTACCAACAGGCCATTTTAACAACGGGCCGTTAACGGTTTCCCAGACTGGCTGCGCGCGCATAAGGCAACACACCCTCATTCGTACTCATGGCTGCTTGCTGCGCATGCTGACGTAGATAGGCCGGCAAACGCTGATCATGCCAGCCTGGCTGGCCTTTGCCCACGGCGCTGGCCGATGGAGCAACCAGCTCTACAGGGGCATTGAAACCTGCCAGCATGGCCGGGCCGCTGACATGGGGAATATTCAGCACTGGCTGAGTGGCATGCTGCGCCAACTGCGTACCGGTGATGTCATCTTGGTTGTAAAGGCGTACGCCAGCCAAAACCGCCACGGTAACCGAAGCGGCGACAGCCAACCGACCTACTGTGCGCCAAAGATTCCGCCGTGGCTGCTGCGCAACCGGTGCGGCATCATCAGCAATAGCTGCAGACACGGCAGAAGCGATATCCAGAAACGGATCAAGTAGCTCTTTATGCATGACCGCACGAGCAACGTGATACCGCGACCAGGTAGCACGCAATTCAGGCTCATCGCTGGCCATCAGCACTCGCCTTAGCTCAAGTTCATTTGCTTGGTTGTCCATCACCGCGGACAGCGATTCCTGCAGATTTTCACGACTCATGGAGGTTCCTCTCTTGGCTGACGCCGCTGTCTCAGGTTTCCTGCAACAATGGCTGCAGGGATCGATCAATGGCCTCACGCGCCCGAAAAATTCGTGACCGCACAGTGCCAACCGGACATTGCATGACGCTGGCAATGTCCTCATAACTCAGACCATCAAATTCACGCAAGGTTAGCGCTGTGCGTAAATCTTCCGGCAATTGCTCGATGCTACGGTGCACAGTGGCTTCGATCTCATCGCGCAACAGCAATCGCTCTGGAGACTCGATGTCCTTGAGGGCATGATCACCGTCATAGAACTCGGCATCCTCAGCGTTTACATCGCTGTCTGGCGGTCGCCGGCCACGCGACACCAGGTGGTTCTTAGCCGTATTGATGGCAATGCGGTACAGCCATGTATAGAACGCACTGTCACCTCGAAAATTACCCAACGCCCGATACGCCTTGATGAAAGTTTCTTGGGCTACATCCTGCGCCTCATGGGTGTCATGCACAAAACGCACGATCAACCCGAGAATCTTGTGCTGATACTTCAGCACCAACAGATCAAATGCGCGCTTGTCGCCACGCTGAACGCGCTCAACAAGCTGCAGATCTTCTTCCTGGGTTAGCATCAAAACTCCTCATTAGATTTGAAGGAGTGCAACGCCAACCCTTGAACCGGTCTGCCAAAGTAGACTTGGTAATTGCGCAAAAGTTCTCTCCTTCAAACAAGCTTCCTGCCTGCAAAACGATTAAAAGCCCTGCACGGAACAACGCAGCAAAGGAACTCCACTGCTGCGCTTGTAGTCTGGATTACCTACAGGCTTAGCGCCTGAATCAGGAAAATCGTCATCTAAACAACCGCCTATGGAACCCGAAATACTTAAAAAGTTCCCGAGTAACGCACTTAGTCATAAGGCAGCTATTGTGCCGCTCACCCCCTCTATATACTAGAGCCCGCTTTCCGCGGAATTCAGACATGAGCCAACATTACCAACACGACGTTCTAGTTATCGGTAGCGGTGCCGCAGGCCTCACCCTGGCCCTCACGTTGCCTGAACATCTGCGCATAGCCGTGCTGAGCAAAGGCAATTTATCTAACGGCTCAACCTACTGGGCGCAAGGTGGTGTAGCCGCCGTGCTGGACGATACCGACACGATAGAATCGCATGTCGCCGATACTCTAAACGCCGGCGGCGGCCTGTGCCGTGAAGACGCCGTGCGCTTCACCGTGGAACACAGCCGCGAAGCGATCCAGTGGCTGATCGACCAAGGCGTGCCCTTTACCCGCGACGACCAGACTGATCGCGAAGACGGCGGTTTCGAATTTCACCTGACCCGCGAAGGCGGCCACAGCCACCGACGCATCATTCATGCCGCCGATGCCACCGGCGCAGCCATCTTCAATACCCTGCTCCAACAGACCAAACAGCGCAACAATATCGAACTGCTGGAGCAACGCGTCGCCGTTGATCTGATCACCGAGCGCAAATTAGGCCTGGATGGCCAGCGCTGTCTGGGTGCTTATGTGCTGAACCGCGCCAGTGGCGAAGTCGATACCTTTAGCGCACGTTTTGTGATTCTTGCCACTGGCGGTGCGGCCAAGGTCTACCTGTACACCAGCAACCCGGACGGCGCTTGCGGCGACGGCATTGCCATGGCCTGGCGCGCAGGCTGCCGAGTCGGCAACCTGGAATTCAATCAGTTTCACCCGACCTGCCTCTACCACCCGCAAGCCAAGAGTTTTCTGATCACCGAGGCGCTGCGCGGCGAAGGCGCATTGCTTAAGCTGCCCAATGGTGAACGTTTTATGCCGCATTTTGATGAGCGCGCTGAACTGGCACCACGGGATATCGTCGCCCGCGCCATTGACCATGAGATGAAACGCCTGGGGATTGACTGCGTATTCCTAGATATCAGCCACAAACCGGCTGAATTCGTCAAAGCGCACTTCCCTACCGTTTATGAGCGCTGCCTAGACTTCGGCATCGACATCACCAAAGAGCCCATCCCAGTAGTACCGGCGGCTCACTACACCTGCGGTGGCGTGCTAGTTGGGGAAAATAGTGCGACCGACATACCCGGTCTGTACGCCATCGGTGAAACCAGCTTTACCGGTCTGCATGGGGCCAATCGCATGGCCAGCAATTCGCTGCTGGAGTGCTTTGTATATGCACGCTCGGCTGCAGCTGACATCCTGGCACAGCTCAATCAGGTGAAACCACCCGTCTCACTGCCCGACTGGGATGCCAGCCAGGTGACCGACTCGGATGAGGACGTGATCATTGCGCACAACTGGGACGAGTTGCGGCGCTTTATGTGGGACTACGTCGGCATCGTGCGCACCAACAAACGTCTGCAGCGCGCCGAACACCGCGTGCGCTTGCTGCTCGATGAAATCGAAGAGTTCTACAGCAATTACAAAGTAAGTCGCGACCTGATCGAGCTGCGCAACCTGGCTCAGGTAGCCGAGCTAATGATTCGCTCAGCCATGCAACGCCACGAAAGCCGCGGCCTGCATTTCACCCTGGATTACCCGCAGCTGTTGGCAGAAGCCAAAGACACTATTTTACTGCCACCCACCTATGGCGACTGAACTTCAGTCGCACCCTTAGCCGCCTGTGCTGATCACGCGCCAGGCTGTCTCGGGCGACGCACAGCGAACGCAGGCGCCGCTGTCCAGCCAGGCGAAAGCGCAGCAAAACAATTAGCGGCAGCGCCAGGCTATCGGGATGCAATTCGATGGTCTGCCAGCCTTGCGCGGCGCTGTAGACTTGCCAGCCATCAGCATTACAACGCAGCGCTCGGTAGCACGAAGGTCTTGCCAGCAACAGTTGCTGCGGCACTATCCAGGCGGCATGGGCTACACAGAACAGCGCACCCAGCGCTCGCGCCCACATCGCGATATCCACTAACACAAGGCTGAGCAACGCAAGGCCTTGGATCAAGGCATAGCACACCAGTAGCAACCGTGATGGCTGCCACTGGCACTCAAAGGCATCACTTGGGCTGGACACGGTCCAGAATCATCCGAACCATGCGCTTGAGATCGGCTTCTTCCGGCTCGTTACGCTGCATAAACCAGCCGAACATGTCCTGATCCTCGCATTCGAGCAACTTGCGATAACGCTCGCGGTCATCTGCATCGAGGTGCGGGTACACCTCCCTTACGAAAGGCACCAACAGCACATCTAACTCCAGCATGCCGCGACGGCTGTGCCAAAAAAGACGATTGAGTTCAACCGAGTCAACCATGGGTATGCTCCTTTGATAAGGCGCGCAGTATACCGATGAAAAGCCCACCTGTTGACCGTGCGCTGTCGGCGTAACGAGACAAAGCAACGACAAGCGCTGACAAGGCATGAGGGGCGCTCTATGATGACGCCCTCACTTTTATCCAGCGATATCCAATTAACCATGGCCGACACCGCGTTTTATTGCACCCTCAGCCACGAAGGCATCCTCGCCGTCCGCGGCGCGGACGCTAGTAAGTTTCTCCAAGGCCAGGTCACCTGCAACCTCAACTACCTCAGCGACAGCCACTCCAGCCTGGGCGCGCGCTGCACACCCAAAGGCCGCATGCAGTCGAGTTTTCGTATCGTCAGCGTGAAGGATGGCTACCTCCTGGCGATGGCCAGCGAGTTGCTTGAAGTGCAAATGGCCGAGCTGAAAAAATACGCTGCATTCAGCAAATCTAAACTCGCCGATGAAAGCTACGACTGGCTACGCCTTGGCCTTAGCGGTGGCGATGCTGCCCTGCGCAGCCTCGGCCTGGAGCTTCCAGAAGCTGCCAACAGCGTGGTGCATAACAATGAGTTACTTGCTCTGCGCCTGACCGATGGCCGCGCCGAACTTTGGCTACCCGCCAGCCAGGCCGAAGCTGTAAAGGCGGTACTGGCCAGCCAACTACCTGAAGCGCCACTCAACGACTGGCTACTGGCGCAGGTACGTGCGGGGATTGGCCAAGTCATGGGCAGTACCCGCGAGCTGTTTATTCCGCAGATGATCAACTTGCAGGCCGTGGGCGGCGTCAGCTTCAAAAAAGGCTGCTACACCGGCCAGGAAATCGTTGCACGCATGCAGTACCTGGGCAAACTCAAGCGCCGTTTGCAACGCCTAGAGTTGCATGACAGCCAAGTGCCAGAGCCTGCCACCTTGCTGTATTCACCTGTGCACGCATCGAGCGTCGGCGAAGTCGTGCTGGCTGCACGTAGCACAACTGGTGTCGAGTTACTCGCAGTGCTGCAAGACGATGCCGCGCTGGATGGCCGTATTCATCTAGGTTCTGCCGAAGGCTGCACACTGAACGTGCTCGATTTGCCGTATACACTGGATTCAGACCGCGAAATACAGCGCTAATCAGTGCGCAACGCTTACTACACCTACTATTGCCTGACTGGCTGAAAGAGAATTGCCCATGAGCAAGCTTGCCGAAAAAGTACAAAAGGAACTGATCCAGGCCATCGAAAGCGATGAACTGGTGCTTCCGACCCTGCCGGAGGTCGCGCTGAAGGTCCGCGAAGCGGCAGAAAACCCGGATATCGGCATCCCGCAACTGAGCAAGGTGATCGGCAACGACGCTGCCCTGACAGCTCGTATCATCAAAGTGGTGAACAGCCCACTGCTGCGTACCAACAAGGAAATCACCAACCTGCAGATGGCCGTCGCTCGCCTCGGCATCAACTACACCTGCAACCTGGCCACGGGTCTTGCCATGGAGCAGATGTTCCAGGCCACCAGCGATGTGGTCGACCGTAAAATGCGCGAAGTGTGGAATAAAAGCACGGAAATCGCCGGTATCTGCCACGTCCTGTGCAAGCACTACACCCGCCTGCTGCCAGACCAGGCGACCCTCGCCGGCCTGGTCCATCAGATCGGCGTGCTGCCCATCCTCACCTACGCCGAAGAGCACAATGAGCTGCTGGCTGACTCGATAAGCCTCAACCATGTGATTGAACAAATCCACCCGATCATCGGCGACAAGATCCTGCGCACCTGGGAATTCCCCGAGCAGATTGCCATGGTGCCCAGCCAGTACCTGGACTTCACACGCGACAGTCCAAAGGTCGACTATGTCGATATCGTCCAAGTCGCCACTTTGCAAAGCTACCTAGGCAGCGAACACCCCTTCACCCAGCTGGACTGGAGCCAGATCCCCGCGTTCCGCAAGCTCGGCCTGGATCCGAGCCAGAACCTCAATGATGACGAAGACCTTTCGGCGGCCATGGAAGCGGCTATGAGCATGCTGCAGTAAACCGTCCTTGCGCACACGCGCGCTGAATGCAACTGATTGCCGGCCGGGTGGACCTGTTCCCAATGGACAAGGTGGTTGCCTTCAACATGCTGCATCTGCACTTCAGCGCCGCCGAGCGCGAGCAACTGAGCTTTCACCCCAATCCCCTGCGTAGCGACAGCCTGCACCTTCTACTGTCGCGTCAAGTGCCAGGCAATGCCGAGTTGATTGTACGTATCAACCAAGGTTTGGCGCAGCTACGCGAAAGCGGCAAGGTCGCCCAGTACTTGTTAGAAATCCAACAGCCGCTCAGCATGGACTCGCTCGCTACTCCTGGACGAGGATGGCCAACACCACGTCAGCGCGGAGTGGAAGCGCAACAGCACGCGGAAAACGAAATTATTTATCGGCAATCCGGTGGTGGAACACGGCTTCAGCCTCCTCCACCGCAAGGATTAAAGTTTTAACTGGCGCAAACTTGCCGCGACTTGGCAAATTCTGTTTAACAGATATTTCAGAAGCCCCGCAGGCACTTGCGTCTGGCGTAACCTTGAGCCCTCACCTTCAAGGCAACGTATATGACTTTGCTGCGCTGGCCCGCCTTAAAAACCCTGCTGCTTTTACTCTGCATCAGCCTACTGGTCACGGCCTGTAGCCGCTTGGGTTTGGCCTACCGCAACCTCGACTGGCTGGTGCCCTGGCGGCTGAACGACTACCTAAACCTCGACAGCCAACAACAGGCCTGGCTCAAGCCGCGCCTGCAAACGCACCTTAAATGGCACTGCAGCGTCGAGTTACCGCGGTATTTGGCCTGGCTGCAGACTACCAAAACCATCCTTGACCAGCCGCAGCCGGACAGCAACCAACTGGTTGCGCAGTTTATGCAGCTGGA
>JAGGNC010000010.1 GCA_017886405.1 Pseudomonas sp.
ACAAGCCGGGCAGGGCGTTGTGCTTTGTGGGTGGGTAGAAGATTGGCCAAGGGTGGGAACACAGGCAGCGACAAAGATTTATCGATTTTCATCTGGTTAATTCATGGTACTCACCAGTAACAGTGCCCACTCATATGGGGTGTGCAGAAACGTAATGCCCTAACGTTGAGCGTTTTCTTCCTCGCCAGTTAACATAAATTCAGGGATAAAGGCCCCGTAATAACTGGTTTTTTGAAATTAGGCTCACTAATTGCTTATATTTAAGTTTGACTTTCTTTCTGTACCAGCATAAAGCCTTGGGGCTGTCAATCTCTTCGCTGTGCCCAACCGGGTCTTTTGTAATTACTTGTCGCATTAAAGAAATATCGACTTTCTAGCTGTCGCTAGAATGCCGCTCACCCGGCTGAGGCCGCTTTTGCACTGCGTACCGCGTAGCTTGGCGGCGACTCACTCCAACTCATGCAAGGCTGGACGCAGCAACTGACACGCTCTGCCACTTGATGCCATTCCCATTCGAAGGAGTCACAAAATGAAGAAGATTGCACTTCTCGGCGCACTGGCGCTGTCCATGCTGTCACCACTGACCATGGCTGAAGAGGCTAAGCCTCTGCGTATCGGTATTGAAGCGGCTTACCCACCATTCGCCTTCAAAACCCCTGAAGGGGCCATCAGCGGCTTCGACTACGACATCGGCGTCGCCCTGTGCGAAGAGATGAAAGTGGAATGCAAATGGATCGAGCAGGAGTTCGACGGCCTGATCCCGGCGCTGAAGGTACGCAAGTTCGATGCGGTGCTATCGTCGATGAGCATCACCGAAGATCGCCTGAAATCGGTTGATTTCACCGGCAGGTACTACCACACCCCCGGCAAGCTGGCGATGAAGGCTGGTACTGTGATCAACGATCCGCTGGTTGACCTTAAAGGTAAGAAGATCGGTGTACAGCGCGCGTCCACCTATGATCGTTACGCGACAGATAACTTAGCTCCAGCAGGCGCAGAGATCGTGCGTTACAGCTCGCAGAACGAAATCTTCCTCGACCTGGCGGCTGGCCGTGTCGATGCCACACTGGCCGATATCGTCAATATCGACGATGGCTTTATCAAGACTGATGCCGGTAAAGGCTTCGCCCTGGTAGGCCCTGACTTCAACGACCAGAAATACTTCGGTGACGGTGCGGGTATCGCCGTACGTAAGGGCGACAAGGCCTTGGCCGACAAAATCAGCGCCGCGATTCTGGCCATTCGTGCCAACGGTAAGTACAAAGAAGTGCAGGACAAGTACTTCGATTTCAACGTCTACGGCGACTGATTTTGCTTACCGCAACGCCTTCACTGAAAGTGGCGTAAACCAACGTTACCCCGGTGTACGTCACTTTTTAGTTGTACTCCCAGGCGCCGCCCGGCGTCTGCATGAGGTAAGCAGAGCATGCTCAACGGCTACGGCTCGACCATTCTGGAGGGTGCCTGGCTCACCCTGATTCTGGCGCTGACGTCGATGGCTGTGGCCGTCACGCTGGGCTTGTTGGGGGCGGCCTGTCGCCTGTCGCCAATCAAGTGGTTATCGCTGCTGGGTGAAACCTACGCCACGGTGATTCGCGGTATTCCCGACCTGGTGCTGATCCTGCTGATCTTCTACGGCGGTCAGGACATGGTGAACCGTCTCGCGCCGATGCTAGGTTACGACGACTACATCGATATCAACCCCTTTATTGCCGGCGTATTCACCATGGGTTTTATCTTTGGTGCTTACCTGTCGGAGACGTTCCGTGGCGCCTTTATGGCCATCCCTAAAGGTCAAGCTGAAGCCGGTGCGGCCTATGGCATGAGTGGCATGCAGGTGTTCTTCCGCATTCTGGTGCCGCAAATGATTCGCTTCGCCATCCCGGGCTTCACCAATAATTGGTTGGTGTTGACCAAGGCCACTGCCTTGATTTCGGTAGTCGGTCTGCAGGACATGATGTTCAAGGCCAAGAGCGCCGCCGATGCCACCCGTGAGCCGTTCACTTTTTACTTAGCCGTGGCAGGTCTGTATCTGGTGCTAACCAGCGTGTCTTTGCTGGCTTTGCGTTACCTGGAAAAACGTTACTCGGTCGGCACTAAAGCCGCTGATCTGTAAGCGGGGGAGCGCAGCGATGATTTTTGATTTCAACGTAATCTGGGACAGCCTGCCGTTGTACTTTGGCGGTGTACTGGTCACCCTGAAAATTCTGCTGATATCCCTGGCATTCGGTCTGGCGCTGGCCATCCCACTGGGATTGATGCGCGTATCGAAGTCGCCATGGGTTAATTTCCCAGCCTGGCTCTACACCTACGTGATTCGCGGCACGCCGATGCTGGTGCAGCTGTTTCTCATCTATTACGGTCTGGCCCAGTTCGAGGCGGTGCGTGACAGTTTTATGTGGCCCTTCTTGTCCAGCGCGACCTTCTGCGCCTGCTTGGCGTTTGCCATCAACACCAGCGCCTACAGCGCTGAGATTTTGGCCGGTAGCCTTAAGGCTACGCCGCACGGTGAAATCGAAGCAGCCAAGGCCATGGGTATGTCGCGTAGCAAATTGTATCGACGCATCCTGCTGCCCTCGGCCTTACGCCGTGCGCTGCCGCAGTACAGCAACGAAGTGATCATGATGCTGCACACCACCAGCTTGGCGTCGATCGTTACCCTGATCGATATCACCGGCGCGGCGCGTACCGTCAGCTCGCAGTATTACTTGCCGTTTGAGGCCTTTATCACCGCCGGCCTGTTCTACCTATGCCTGACCTTTATCCTCGTACGCCTGTTCAAGCTGGCCGAACGGCGCTGGCTGACCTACTTAGCGCCACGCAAGGCTTAAGGAATCTGGCATGCAGCGTATTGATCATCCACTGCCTTGGGGGTGCCCTGGAACTGAACGCCGATTGAGCGTGTTTCGTTTCGGTTATGGCCCTTGCAAAGCCTACATCCAGGCCTCCCTGCACGCGGATGAGCTACCGGGGATGCGTGTGGCGGTGGAACTCAAACGCCGACTGCGTGAGCTGGAAGCCCAAGGTCGCTTAACCGGCGTGATCGAACTGGTGCCGGTCGCCAACCCGATTGGCTTGGGGCAGATGTTTCAAGCGACTCATCAGGGGCGCTTCGAAGTGGGGAGCGGCAAGAATTTCAATCGTGATTTCTTTGACCTGGCCGCCGCCATCGCGCCTGCTCTGGAAGGCTGTCTAGGCAGTGACGCGCCAAGCAATGTGCGGCTGATTCGCGTCGCGATGCAGGCCGCCCTGGACGCATTGCCTGCGGCTGATTCTGAGCTGCAGGGCATGCAACGTTTGCTGCTCAAACATGCCTGCGATGCTGATGTGGTGCTTGATCTGCACTGTGATTTCGACGCTGCGGTGCACCTGTATCTTCTGCCTCAGCAATGGCCGCAACTGCGCTCGCTGGCCGCAAGAATGCATGCTGGTGCAGCGCTTACCGTTGAGGATTCCGGCGGCAGCTCCTTCGATGAAGCCTGTACATTGCCTTGGGTTCAGCTGGCGCGGCATTTCCCCCAGGCTTCTGTGCCACTGGCCTGCCTGGCGGTGACGGTCGAGCTGGGCGGCATGGCTGATACCGGCAAGTGTGAAGCCGAAGCCAGCGCCGAAAGCATTCTGGCTTTCCTGGCCGAGCAGGGGTTGATAGCCGGTGACTGGCCGCCAGCGCCTAGCGACAGCTGTGACCCCACACCATTTGACGGCGCGCAATACGCTTATGCGCCGCATGCTGGGGTGGTGAGTTTTCTGCAACCAGTGGGCGCGCGGGTCTTGGCCGGTGATCCATTGTTTGAGGTGATCGATCCTCTGGATGATCGCCACACAACTGTCTGTGCCGTCACAGATGGTGTGCTGTATGCGCGTGAACGGTTGCGTTTTGCCCAGCCCGGTTTGTGGCTGGCCAAGGTGGCCGGTCGTACCCCTATTCGCCAGGGTCGCTTGCTCAGCGACTGATTCAAGAGAGTGGAAGCCATGTACAAACTTGAAGTTCGGGATCTGCACAAGCGCTACGGCAGCCACGAGGTGTTGAAAGGTGTATCCCTGGCCGCCAAAGCCGGTGATGTGATCAGTATCATCGGCTCCAGCGGCTCGGGCAAGAGCACTTTCCTGCGTTGCATCAACCTGCTGGAACAACCTCACGCGGGCCAGATCCTGCTCAACAACGAAGAGCTGAAACTGGTGGCCAACAAGGACGGCGGCCTGAAAGCTGCTGATCCCAAACAGTTACAGCGCATGCGTTCACGGCTGTCCATGGTGTTCCAACATTTCAACCTGTGGTCGCACATGAGCGCCCTGGAAAATGTCATGGAAGCCCCGGTGCACGTGCTCGGCATGAGCAAAAAAGCAGCACTGGAAAAGGCCGAGCACTACCTGAACAAAGTCGGTGTGGCCCACCGTAAGGACGCCTATCCGGCGCACATGAGTGGTGGCGAGCAGCAGCGTGTAGCGATTGCCCGCGCGTTGGCCATGGAGCCGGAAGTCATGCTGTTTGACGAACCAACCTCGGCTCTTGACCCGGAGCTGGTGGGTGAGGTGCTCAAGGTTATGCAGGACCTGGCCCAGGAAGGGCGCACCATGGTGGTGGTCACTCATGAGATGGGTTTTGCCCGCGAAGTGTCTAACCAACTGGTGTTCCTGCATAAAGGTGTGGTTGCAGAACGCGGCTGTGCAAAAGAAGTGCTGGTCAATCCGCAATCCGAGCGTTTGCAGCAGTTCCTCTCTGGCAGCCTCAAATAACCAGCGGCAACATCTGCACCTATTCAAGCTGTGCCCATAATTGCCAACAGAGCCTAAACTGCCCCATGAATGCCCACCGAATTGGCTTCCTGCTTTGGCCCTCCACCAAGCCCCTGACCCTAGCCTTGGCCGAGGAAGCGCTGTGCGTCGCCCAGCGAGTGCACCCCGAAGTGATGTATGAGCTGGTGTTCTTGCAGGTCGAAGCGCCGCCTGAAGGCACTTGGCAGCTGCCAGGTGAGCCATGGTTAGGCAAGCTTGAGGGCTGTCAGAAGCTCTTTCTGCTGGCTGATGAACCGCCAGGTCCAATACCTGCGGCACTCTCCGGCGCGCTCAAGCACTTGGTGCGTGGCGGTTGTATGATCGGCGCGATTGCAGCGGGGGTTTACCCGCTGGCGCAGCTTGGTTTGCTGGATGGTTACCGCGCTTCGGTGCACTGGCGTTGGCAGGATGATTTCACCGAGCGCTTCCCCAAAGTCATCGCCACCAGCCACTTGTTCGATTGCGATCGTGACCGGTTAAGCGCCTGTGGCGGCTTGGCGGTACTCGACCTCATGCTGGCCTTGCTCGCCCGTGACCACGGAGCAGAGTTGGCCGGGGCGGTGAGCGAGGAGCTGGTGGTCGAGCGCATCCGCGAAGGCAGTGAGCGTCAGCGTATCCCGTTGCAGAACCGTCTGGGTTCCAGCCATCCCAAGTTGACCCAGGCTGTGCTGCTGATGGAAGCCAATATCGAAGAGCCACTGACTACCGATGAAATTGCCCAGCACGTGTGTGTGTCACGCCGTCAGCTGGAGCGCATTTTCAAGCAATACCTCAACCGCGTCCCCAGCCAGTACTACCTGGAACTGCGCCTAAACAAGGCGCGCCAACTGCTGATGCAAACCAGCAAGTCGATCATCCAGATTGGCCTATCCTGCGGCTTCTCTTCCGGCCCGCACTTCTCCAGCGCTTACCGCAACTTCTTCGGTGCCACCCCGCGTGAAGACCGCAACCAGCGCCGCAGTAACAGCCCGTTCGAGTTGACATCGACACCAGCTAAGCACTAATAACGGTCGCAAACCGATCTTTTGTGACTGTCCGAGAGCTTATGGGTTGTTTTTGCCGGCA
>JAGGNC010000081.1 GCA_017886405.1 Pseudomonas sp.
GAATCAAGTGCGCTTTGACGCCAATCGGACCGACGCCTGGACCGCCACCGCCGTGCGGAATGCAGAAGGTCTTGTGCAAATTCAGGTGCGAGACGTCGCCGCCGAACTTACCCGGTGAGCAGAGGCCAACCATGGCATTCATGTTGGCGCCGTCGATATACACCTGGCCACCGTGGTCATGAATCATCTGGCAAATTTCGCGGATGCCTTCCTCGAACACGCCGTGGGTCGAGGGGTAGGTAATCATCAGCGCGGCCAGACGCTCTTTGTGCTCGTCGACCTTGGCTTTGAGGTCAGCGATGTCGACGTTACCGTTGCTGTCGCAAGCGGTGACCACCACGCGCATGCCGACCATGCTGGCGGTGGCGGGGTTGGTGCCGTGGGCTGATTGCGGGATCAGGCAAATGTCGCGTTGATCATCACCACGGCTTAGGTGGTAAGCGCGAATCGCCAACAGGCCAGCGTACTCGCCCTGGGAGCCGGCGTTGGGCTGCAGGGAGATGCCGTCATAACCGGTGGCTGCGCAGAGCATGGCCTCCAGTTCGGTGGTCAGCTGGGTGTAACCCTGGCTTTGCTCGACCGGCGCGAAGGGGTGCAGGTTGCCGAACTCGGCCCAGGTCACCGGGATCATCTCGCTGGCAGCGTTGAGCTTCATGGTGCAGGAACCCAGCGGGATCATGCTGCGATCCAAGGCCAGGTCCTTGTCGGCCAGCTTGCGCAGGTAGCGCATCAGCTCGGTTTCCGAGTGATAACGATTGAACACCGGGTGCGTCAGGATCGCCGATTCACGCAGCAGGCCCTGAGGCAGCTGACTGATCGTGGTAGCCGCCAGCTGATCGAAAATGGGCAGTGCCTGGCCGTCGGCGAACACGGCTAGCAGGGCTTCGATGGCGGCTTGGTCAGTGGTTTCATCCAGGGACAGGCCCAGGCGCTCGCCATCGATTTCACGCAGGTTGATGCCTGCTTTACGAGCAGCGGTATGCAGCTCTGCGGTTTTGCTGCCAGTGGCCAGGGTCAGGGTGTCGAAGAAGAACTGTTGCTCAACGCTATGGCCCAGGTCGCTTAGACCCTTGGCCAGGATCGCGGTGAACTGGTGCACGCGCTGAGCGATCTGCGTGAGGCCCTGCGGGCCGTGATACACGGCGTACATGCTGGCGATATTGGCCAACAGCACCTGAGCGGTGCAGATGTTGCTGGTGGCCTTCTCGCGGCGGATATGCTGCTCGCGGGTCTGCATGGCCAGGCGCAGAGCCGGCTTGCCGAAACGGTCGATCGACATGCCGACCAGGCGCCCTGGCATGTCGCGCTTGAACGCATCGCGGGTGGCGAAGTAGGCCGCGTGTGGGCCACCAAAGCCCAGTGGCACACCGAAGCGCTGTGCGCTGCCCAGGGCCACGTCGGCACCAAACTCGCCTGGCGCGGTGAGCAGCGTCAGGGCCAGCAGGTCGGCGGCAACAGCGACCAAGGCGTTGCCTGTGTGGAAGCGCTCAACCAGCTCGCGGTAATCGAAGATGTCACCGTTACTCGCCGGGTATTGCAGCAGCGCGCCGAAGAAGGCGCTGGCGTCAGTGATGGCGGCTTCGTCACCAATCACTACTTCAATCCCCAGTGGCTCGGCGCGGGTGCGCAGCACGTCGAGGGTCTGCGGGTGGCAATGCTGCGAGGCGAAGAAGGCGTTGCTGGCCTTGTTCTTCGACAAGCGCTTGCAGAAGGTCATGGCTTCGGCGGCGGCGGTGGCTTCATCCAGCAGCGAGGCGTTGGCGATCTGCATACCGGTGAGGTCGCTGATCAGCGTTTGGAAATTCAGCAGTGACTCCAGACGGCCTTGGGAAATTTCCGGCTGGTAAGGGGTGTAGGCGGTGTACCACGCCGGGTTTTCCAACAGGTTGCGCAGGATCGGGCTCGGCGTGTGGGTGCCGTGATAACCCTGGCCGATATAGGTCTTGAACTGCTGATTCTTGGCGGCAATGGTCTTGATTTTGGCCAGGGCGTCGGCTTCCGACAGGCCCGGCTGGTCGCCCAGTACGCTGGTGCCCTTGATGCTCTCGGGGATGACGTTATCGGTCAGCGCATCGATGCTGGCATAGCGATATGGCACGCGGTGGTACAGCGCCGTGCCGATGTGGCGCGCGATAAATTCGTTCTGGGTGGTTAGCTTGGTCATTGCAGTCTCTCAGGCGTCAGCATTGGCGTTAAGCAAGCGGTCGTAGGCGGCCTGATAAGCAGGTCGGCTACCGCGCTGGCATTGGCCGGACGGAAACGGAAGAACCTCCCCTTGCCCAGGGGGTCTTCGTTAACCAGCTCAGGGCTGGATTCTAACTCGGCATTGGCTTCAACGACCTCACCGTCCAGCGGCATGGCGCTATTGCTCGCCGCTTTTACCGATTCCAGCACGGCCATTTCGTCGTTCTCGGCATAGCTCTGGGCTTCCGGCAGCTGGACGAATACGGCGTCACCCAGGGTTTTCTGGGCATAGGCGGCGATGCCCACGGTGACCAGACCATCAGCATCTTGACGCCGCCATTCGTGCTCAACGGTAAAACGCAATTCGCTCATGTGTACTCCTCAAAGATGGCGCCTCGCCCTTTCTACTGGGGCGATGTGCAGGGCGTTCGCGGCGGGCAATAAGATCGTCAAGATATCTAAAGCAAGGTAGGTGCCATTAAATTATTTATCAATAAAAACAATGGGATAACACTATTTTTTGAGGCTGGCGTGAGCGCGTGTGTAGCGAAATCGATACACTTTAACCCGCTAGTGCCCCGTAGACTCGAGCTAAGGCGCAGGAGTCGTGGGCTAAATAGATCGTATCGATTTAGTTACATCGTATTGAAATGAATACGACGGGTGTGGCCATTGCCGAGTAGGGTTTACAGCGTAGGTATTAATCAACATCGGCATCGGCCGTGATGGGACTTGTCTCGGCCTGTGGCGCACGTTAGCCACGCTGCTTGAAATGATGCCTAGTGCAGTGCCGGGCTGGCCCTGAGCAGGCGCAGGCGCTGGCTAAGTTGCAGGCGCTGCGCCGGATCATCACTGAGCAGCAGGGCACGCTCCAGATCGAAGCGTTCGCCTTGCGGGCAATCCAGCAGTTGGTAAATGTCGGCGCGGGCCAGGTGGTCATGCAGGCTGGGTGTGCCCAGTAGCAGCACGCGCTCGGCATCGCGTAACGCCGCCATGGGGTTATCGTCCAGTTGATGCAACTGCCGCAGGTTGCGCGACAGGCGTTGCAGCATGCTGCGCGCGTCGCAGGCCAACAAATGGCTGGCGCTCAACTCGGCCTCCTGGCCGTGCTGGCGTTGCAGCAACTCCCGGCATTCGCGGGTGTACAAGCGGCGGCCGCTAGAGGGGTCGAGCAGATGATCGGCGCCGGGCACACGGAGCAAAAAGTGCCCCGGAAAATTCACCCCCTGCAGTGGAATCCCCAGCCGCTTGGCCAGCTCTAGCGCGATCAGGGCTAGGGATAGAGGCTGGCCGCGACGACGCAACAAAACGTGGTTCATCAACGCGGCGTGCGGGCGCAACGGGCGTTCATCGTCTTCATGGAAATCTAATTCATTCAGCCGGCGCAGCAGCGGTTGCGCCAGTTCCTGCAGCGGCAGGTTGGGCAGGCCCTGGCTGACGTGCTGTTGCAGGTTGTTGAGCCGTTGCAGCCAGTCGGCCGGTTGCAGCGTCGGCTGATGCTCCACGGCGATCCACAGCGCGGCCTCAAAAACGGCGGGCAGTTGTTGCTCCAGGCAGGCGAGGCAGGCAGCGCGTGGGTCCATGGCAATCTCCTTGTGTCTCTGGCTTTGTATCCAAGCGGCTGCTCTACGTCCAGTGCATTGTTGTTGCGGCGCATTTTCAAGGGCGAAGCCGGTGCGATTGTGTAACTGACCGCTGGCGGTGTGTCCGCAGAGCCACGGCCTATACTGATTTACACACTCAGTCAGGGAGCCACAGCATGTTCGCCATGATGGAAGCCGCCCAGCTGGAGTCATTGCACTTTACCGTGGACCCGTTGACCGGTCTGCAGGCCATTATCGCCATCCATAACTCTCGCCTGGGCCCTGCGCTGGGCGGCTGCCGTTACTTACCCTACGTCGACACGCAGAGCGCCATCGAAGATGCCCTGCGCCTGGCCAAGGGCATGAGTTACAAGGCGGCGCTGGCTGGCCTGCGGCAGGGCGGCGGTAAGTCGGTGATTATCCGCCGCGCGCATGTCGATAACCGTGGCGCGCTGTTCGAAGCCTTCGGCCGGTTTATCGAAAGCCTCAACGGCCACTACATCACCGCCATGGACAGCGGCACCTCCAGCGTCGATATGGACTGCATTGCCCAGCACACCCAGCATGTGACCAGCACCACGGCCGAGGGCGACCCGTCGCCGCACACCGCCATGGGGGTGTTTGCCGGTATCCGCGCCACAGCATTGGCGCGTCTGGGCAGTGACAATCTGGACGGTATACGGGTGGCGATTCAGGGGCTGGGCAATGTTGGCTATGCCCTGGCCGAGCAGCTGCATGCTGCCGGTGCCGAGCTCTTGGTCAGTGACCTGGACCCAGGCCGGATGCTATTGGCCGTCGAACAACTGGGCGCGCGACCGGTGGCCAGCGATGCCTTGCTGGCCATCCCGTGCGATATCCTCGCGCCCTGTGGCTTGGGGGGTGTGCTCGATGCCAAAACGGTCGGCCAACTGCGCTGTTCGGCGGTGGCGGGTGCGGCGAATAACCAGCTGGGTAGCGCTGATATTTCCGACCATCTGCAAGCGCGGGGCATTCTTTATGCGCCCGATTATGTGATCAATGCAGGCGGTTTGATCTACGTCGCGCTGAAGCATCAAGGTGAAAGCCTGATGGCGATCACCGCACACCTGACTCAGATAAGCCAGCGGCTGACGGAAATCTTCGGCCATGCCCAGGCTGATAAGCGCTCGCCGGCGCGGGTTGCCGACGCCATCGCCGAACGCTTGCTCTACGGCTGAACTGCTGAGGCCGCTTGTGTGGGAGGGGTCGGGCGGCGATCCGTTTTAGTCGCGATCCGGCGATTACAAACCGGCGATTAAAAACTCGCCGCTAAAGCGCCTCCCACGGTGCAGTTAGTCTTTGCTAGAAACACAAAACCCCAGTCATTGACTGGGGTTTTGTTTGCCGCCGCAGGTGTTATTCGCCAGCAGGCTCGCTCAGTTCACTTAAGGCGTCTGGCTGATTCTTGAACGCTTTGGCGAAAATCTCGCGATTTTTCGCCATGTAAATCCCCAGCTCTTCGCCCTGGGCTTCATTCAGCGATGGCACGGCTTTTTGCAGCGCCTCGGTGAGCAGTTCGGCCAATTCGAGCATTTTGTCATGACGGTCGGCTTCGGCTTTATCCATAAACAAACGCTCCAAATCCCGGCTGCTGCGGTACACCACTTCGACGGCCATTCATCACCTCTACGCCTTCACGCTAATGGGTTGCAAGAAAACTGTTTATTTGTACAGTGGTTGCAGCATAAAGAACTCGCACGCATTTGAACAGCGACAATTTCTCTGTCGGATAAAGTGCATTCGATGCGCCGCAGGGGTGCAGCACTCGGCCAGCCTGTTGCGTGAACAGTTATCCGGGTGCGTCAGTGTGCTCAGCGATCGCTACGGATCGGGCCAAATTCTACCGGTACCCAGGCATACGCGCTGCCTTCAGTACGCACATGACCGAGACCTGGGAAGGGCATGTGTGCCCCTGCTACCCAGAGGTTGTCGCGCGCGGCGTCAGCAAAGAGCTTCTTGCGGGTGGCCAGGGCTTTGGCGCTGTCCACGTCGAACTCTATAACCACGTCGGGTTTGGCGAACTGCACGGCATGGCTGTGCACAATATCACCCCATACCAGCAGGCTTTGATTCTTCGAGCTAAGCAAGTACGAGCTGTGCCCTGGAGTGTGGCCATTGCTCGAAACGACACTGACACCAGCGGGTAACGGGCTATCGGGGCTGTAACGCTTCAGTCGTTTTTGGGCGTCATAGGGTGCAACAGATTGCTGAGACATGCTGAACATGCCCTGCATGGCTTCCGGTGCCTGGCTAGCGGTCTCAGTGTTGAGCCAGAAGTCTGCTTCGGCCTGCGGTACATAGACCATGGCATTGGGATAAGCCGCTTCACCGCCGGCGGTGAGCAGGCCGCACGAATGGTCAGGGTGCAGGTGCGTGAGCAGCACACTGTCGACCTGTTCAGGGCTATAACCTGAAGCCTTAAGGTTGCTCTGCACTCCGCCTAACGTGGGGCCGAAGCATTGAGCCGCGCCCGTATCGATCAGCAGCAAATTACTGCCGGTATTGATCAAGTAGGCGTTGACGGCGGTTTGTACGCCGTTGCTTGAGTCGAGAAAAAATTTCGTCAGCAGGGTTTGAATGTCCTCTGCGCTGGCCCCTTTGAGCAGTTTGCTGTCGAGGTCGATGTAACCGTCGTACAACGCAGTCACTTCAAAGTCGCCCAGGGCCATACGGTAGTAACCTGGCACCTGAGTGTGCTGTTTAGCCACAGGGGCAGCACTGGCAGATAGGGGGATAAGTGTGGCCAAGGCTGTGCAGCTGATTACGGTAGCTGCACGCAGAATCTGGCGAGCGAAAGAGAACGATAAAGCCATGGATGTGCTCCTGAGCGGTTCAGCTTTGAACGGCCGAGCGAGTCGCCGTCGCGAGCGCATTCGGGCGTCAGTGGGCGGTGTTTATCGCCTGGCTGGCTGGGCATGTCCAATAGCTAAAGCGTGTCGTGACAGTATGGAAAAACTATTTGTCCGGCGCGCTAGCAGTTTCTGCCGTATCGATCGGCAACATTGTTTTGGGGCACAAGCATCTTCTATTAATCAGGATGATTGACGTGGCGTTCACCGCATTAAACCGCCTGATGGTTTCCGGCATCTCGCATCACCATAAGCCGAACGGGAGGTGATGGAAGGCCCCGCGCGTTGGTAAACCCTGTCCATGATGCAGCCGAGAAAGGCCACACACAGCGCGATGCGTGAGCGCAGTCAGTCGCCTAGCGGGGCAAACAGCGCCTGCAGATCGTCCTCACTGAGTTGCAACTGGGCCTGGCTACCGCCTTCCAGTACGCCGCGGGCCAGGTTGGCTTTGGCCTGCTGCAGCTGTTGGATTTTCTCTTCCACGCTGCCGCGCGCGATCAGCTTGTAGACGAACACCGGCTTGTCTTGGCCGATGCGGTAAGCGCGGTCGCTGGCCTGGGCTTCGGCGGCCGGGTTCCACCAGGGGTCGAAGTGGATCACCGTGTCGGCGGCGGTCAGGTTCAGGCCCGCGCCGCCGGCTTTGAGGCTGATCAGGAAGATTGGAAATTCGCCAGCCTGAAATTGCTGCACCGGGGTGCGCCGGTCCTGGGTGCTGCCGGTGAGTTTGGCGTAAGGGATGTTGCGTGCTTTTAACTCGGCTTCGATCAGCGCCAGCATTGAGGTGAACTGCGAGAACAGCAGCACCCGCCGACCTTCGGCGAACAGCTCTGCGAGCATTTCCAGCAGACCGCTGAGCTTGCCTGAGTCAGCGCTGGTGAGCTGGCTGTCACCCGCATCGCCGAGCAGGCGCAAGTCACAGCAGACTTGGCGCAAGCGCAACAGCGCTTCAAGAATCACGATCTGGCTGCGGGCCAGACCCTGGCGGGCGATTTCCGCACGCACCTTCTGGTCCATGGCCAGGCGCAGAGTTTCGTAGCGGTCGCGTTGCGCCGCGCTGAGTTCGACCCAGTGGGTTATTTCGGTCTTCGGTGGTAACTCTGTGGCCACCTGTTCCTTGGTGCGCCGCAAAATAAAGGGCTTGATCCGCCCGGTCAGGTGGGCCAAGCGCTGCACGTTGGCGTTTTTTTCAATCGGCGTGCGGTAGGTGCGGGTAAAGCTCTTGCTGTCACCCAGCCAGCCAGGCATGAGGAAGTTGAACAGTGACCACAGTTCGCCCAGGTGATTTTCCAGCGGCGTGCCGGTCAGGCACAGGCGCTGGTCGGCCTGCAATTGCCCGGCGGCGATAGCAGCCTTGCTGCGTGGGTTCTTGATGTTCTGCGCCTCATCGAGGATCAGCAGGCGGTAGCTGAAGGCGCTCAGCGCCTTGAGATCGCGCGGCAGCAGGGCGTAGGTGGTGAGAATGATCTGGTGTTCGGCGATCTGCTTGAACAGTGCGCGGCGTTTCGGCCCGTGCAGCGCCAGCACCTTGAGCTGTGGGGTAAAGCGCGCCGCTTCGTCCTGCCAGTTGGGGATCAAGCTGGTGGGCATGACGATCAGTGCGGGGTGTTGCAAACGTCCGGCCTGCTGTTCGCAGAGAATATGGCCGAGGGTCTGCAGGGTTTTGCCCAGGCCCATGTCATCGGCCAGCAAGCCGCCGAGCCCCAGTTCGGCCAGCCCTTGCATCCAGGCCAGACCTTGCAGCTGGTAAGGCCTTAGCTCCGCCTGCAGACCGGGCGGCGCTTGCAGGGTGGCGCTGTCCAGCTGTTGCAGGCGCTGGGCGAAGTCGCGCAGTTGGCTGCCACCTTGCCAGCTGAGTGGCGGCCCCTGTTGCAGGTGATTCAGGTGAGCGGCATCCAGGCGCGACAGGCGCAGGCGCTGGCTGGATTCGCCAGATTCACGCACGAACAGTTCGCCGAGGGTGGCCAATAGCGGTTTCAGTCGTGCCAGCGGCAGGGCTGCGCGTTTGTGGTTGTGCGGCAAGCTGACCAGCAGCTCTTCATCATCATCACGCTTGTTCAGCGCCTCGCCATTGAGCAGCCAGGGCTTGTGGCGGATGGCCTGCAACAGAATCGGCAGCAGGCTGATGCGTTGGCCTTCGACCTCAATACCCAGCTCCAGGTCGAACCACGTCTGCTCGGGATCTTCCTCGACTGTGGCGTACCAGTCATCGACGGTAGCCAGGTTGTACTGGAAGTCTGGCTGCAGGTGAATCTGCCAGCCTTCCTCGCGCAGCTGCGGCAACTGCTCGCGCATAAATAATAGCCAGGCGGCCTCATTGGCTTGCTCAAAGGCTTCGCCGGCGCTTTCCGGCAGGGCTTCACTCTGGCGCAGGGATACCTGCAAGCCGGTTTGCGCCAGGCGTTTACGCAGCTGCGTTTCTGCGCTGATGTCACGCACGATACGCAAGCTCTGGGTGGGGCTTTGCTTGATCAAGAGATCCTTGCCCTGTTTACCCACCGCCAGTTGACCCTGGTAATCGAAGGCTAATGCAGCGCGGTGCTGGGTTTGCTCCTGCATGCGCCCCTTGCGCGCATCGAAGTGCACGCGCACCAGGCTGCCAAGGCTCAATACCGGGCTCGGATGCAGGCCTTGCAAACGTTCTTCGCGGGCTTCTGGGCTGCTGACAATCAGCGGCGAGAGGTCGACACCTTGCTCCTGTTGGATTTGCAGCGTCAGCAGGGCGCTGGCCACGTGCTTGCAATTGAAGCCCACCGGACAGCTGCACTTGCCACTGACGCCCCAGCCCTGGCCGTAATGATGCAGGGTGATGCGCTGTTGGTAAGTTTGCGCACCAGAGCCACGGCAGCTGGCGAGGAGGGTGCTGTCCTTGAGGCTGAGCAGACGGCTGCGGCCTTGTGCGGCATAACCCTGGCCGCGCTTTAGATCACCCGCGCCGAATTCTGCCTGCCAGTCTTCCAGGCGTAAATGGAGGATATCGAGGGCCATCAGGGGTACCGGCTGAGTGCAAAGGCGAATCGTGACATGGGCAGCTTTCTCAAGGGCAGCCGATGATTCTTGCACAGCCAGCGGCGGATTAGCAGGCCGTTTTCAGACGCTGGCCGGCCATTTTTTATGGGCCTGGTGGCTGGAGTATGGGTTGGCGTGATGACGCCGGTGCAGCATAAGGTGGTTTGCGCTATTGACGCTGCAGCGCTGCGCGGTACTGCCCCGGCGTGGCATTAAACACATAGCGGCAGGCCCGAGCTGGTAAAGCCGATAAACGCTTGGCGGAAGCGGTTGTTGAAGTGGCTGGCGCTGGCAAAGCCGCAGGCTAGAGCTACTTCGGTCAGGGGCAGGTTGCTGTGCTGCAGCAGCTGCTGGCCATGGCGCAAGCGCTGAGCCTGTAAATAGCGGTGGGGCGGCAAGCCGAAGCTGAGCTGGAACATCCTGGCGAAGTGGTATTCGGAGAGGGCACATAACCCGGCCAGCTGTCCCAAGCTGAGCGGCTCACTGAGGTTGGCCTGGATAAACTCGCGCAGCCGCCTGCGCTGGCTGGGTGCAAGGCCGCCAGTCAGGCGCAGCCCTTCGCGGCGCCCCACTTGCGACAGCAGTGCGTGGTTGATCAGGCCATGCGCCAAGGTGCTGCTGAGCAGGCGTTCGGCCGGCTCCTGCCAGTCCAGTTGGCTGAGCTGGCGAAAGCGCTGGGCCTGCTGCGGATCATCGAGAAAGGTGCCTTCGCGCAGCTCCAGCTCGCGCGGTTCACGGTCCAGCAGATGGACGGCGTCCAGGGCGAATTGCTCCTGGCTGATATACAAATGAGCCAGCTGGATTTCACCGTTGATCACCCACGCCGACTGATGGCCAGCGGGGAGAATGCACAGTTTGTCCGGCGCGCCCTTACTGTGCTGGCTTTCGCGGCGGAAGGTGCCGGTGCCGCCGGCCAGGTAGCAGGACAGCGTGTGGTGGCTAGGCGCCTGGTAGTCGCGGGCGTCATCACGGTTGCTCCACACGGCCGCCGCCAGCCCATCGCCCAGCTCGGCGCTGCGTTGCAACTGCGCATGGGGCGAGCTGTGCATGCTCTGGAAAACCTGCAGATGTTCAAGTGGCGCCATACATCCTCCGTCGCCCCATGCTACGCCGGCCTTATGCGCCTGCCAGCCCCTGGGCGGAGAAAAGCGCAAGATTGTGCAAGGCGCGCTCGGCTCAGGCGCAAAGTAGCTTTTCCACCTCTGCAGTGGTCAGCACCTTGCCGACCGAGACCACCTTGTCGTCAACCACCAGCGCGGGCGTCGACATCACCCCGTGGGCGGCAATTTCGGTGATATCGGTCACCTTGAGTACTTGTGCTTCGCGGCCGAGATTGGCTAGCGCTGCCTGGGTGTTCTCGCCCAGGGTGATGCATTTCTTACAGCCGGAACCGAGGATTTTAATGATCATGCTGTGCTCCATCAGTCAGATAAACAGGTAGGCGAACGCGTTGAACAGGTAGCCAATCAACACAATACCGAGTGCCACGATGCCGAAGAACAACGCCAGCAGCGGCGCTTTGACCACTTTCTTGAGCATGATCAGCGAGGGCAGGGACAGCGCGGTAACCGCCATCATAAAAGCCAGCGCAGTCCCCAGGCCGACGCCTTGGCCAACCAGCGCTTCGGCGATCGGTAGGGTGCCAAAAATATCGGCATACATCGGGATGCCCAGCAGGGTCGCCAGCGGCACCGACCACCAGTTTTCCTGGCCTAGCAACGCTTCGATCCAGCCTGTGGGAATCCAGTTATGGATGGCCGCGCCAATGCCGACGCCGATCAATACGTAGAGCCACACGCGGGTGAAAATATCGCTGACCTGCGCCCAGGCAAATTGCGCGCGATCGCGGCGCGTCAGCTGCTCTTGCGGGATGTCGAGCACCGGATTGTGCATAACAAAGTCTTCGACATAGCGCTCCATCTTTGCCCGGCCGATCAGCGTGCCACCGAGCACCGCCAACACCAGCCCGATCAGCACGTAGGCGATGGCAATCGACCAATTAAAGATACTCGCCAGCAAAATTACCGAGGCCAGGTCCACCAGCGGTGAGGAAATCAGAAAGGCGAACGTCACCCCCAGCGGCAGGCCCGAGCTGGTAAAGCCGATAAACAGCGGGATTGATGAGCAGGAACAAAAGGGCGTGATGGTGCCGAGCAGCGCACCAGTCAGCTTGGCCTTGAAGCCGCTCATGTTGCCGAGGATGCGCCGCGTCCGTTCTGGCGGAAAATAGCTCTGCACCCAGGAGATGCTGAAAATTAGCACCGTGAGCAGGATGAAAATCTTGATCACGTCGTAAATAAAGAAATGCAGGCTGGCACCGCTGCGGCTGGTGATGTCCATACCCAAGCCGTCTTCCACGAGCACGCGCACCAGCCAGGCCAGCCAGTCCATGCGCAGCAGTTGGTCATTCAGCCATTTGAACACTTCCATCTGCTGTGTCCCTGGGTGTTCGGTTAAGTGCGTTCGTACCAGCCCCTGCTGTTATTAATCATGCGCACCAGCCAGAGCATTACCGGCACCTCGATCAGCACGCCAACCACCGTGGCCAGCGCCGCGCCGGAGTTGAAGCCATACAGCGCGATGGCCACCGCCACCGCCAGTTCGAAGAAGTTCGACGCGCCGATCATCGCTGCTGGTCCGGCGATGTCATGGCGCACCTGGAGCTGGCGGCACAGCCAGTAACCGAGGGCGGCGATAATCAGCGTTTGCAAAAGTATTGGCACCGCCAGCATGGCGATGATCAGCGGCTGCGCGACGATGGTCTGGCCCTGGAAGGAGAACAGCAGCACCAGCGTGGCCAGCAGAGCGAGGATGGAGAACGGGCCGATCTGCGCCAGCGCCGCCTGCAAGGCTGCATCGCCCCGGCGCAGCAAACGCGCGCGGATAAACTGGGCGATGGCCAGGGGGATGACGATATACATCACCACTGACAGCAGCAGGGTGTCCCAGGGCACCGGGATCGACGACACACCGAGCAGCAACGCGACGATG
Source organism: Pseudomonas sp. (assembly GCA_017886405.1). GTDB lineage: Bacteria > Pseudomonadota > Gammaproteobacteria > Pseudomonadales > Pseudomonadaceae > Aquipseudomonas. The sequence goes on from JAGGNC010000081.1 coordinate 12,632, forward strand.
GGGGCGAAGGCGAACACCATCACCAGATCGTTGATCGCCACCTGGGTCAGGGTGAAGTTGGCGTTGCCCCGGCACAGGTTGCTCCAGACGAACACCATGGCGGTGCAGGGCGCGGCGCCCAGCAGAATCAGCCCGGCCACATAGCTGTCGATCTGCTCGGCCGGCAGCCAGTCGGCGAACACATGGCGCAGAAAAAGCCAGGCCATAAAGGCCATGGTGAACGGCTTGATCAGCCAGTTGACGGTCAGGGTCACGCCCAGGCCGGCGCGCTGCTGATAGATCTCGCCAATGGCGCCAAAATCGATCTTGATCAGCATGGGAATGATCATCACCCAGATCAGCAGGCCCACCGGGATGTTTACCTGGGCGATTTCCAGTGCACCCACCGCCTGCGCCGCTTTGGGGGCAAACAGGCCGAGCAAGGTGCCGGCGATGATGCAGAGAAACACCCAGAGCGTCAGGTAGCGCTCGAAAACCCCCAGCGGGGCCCCTGCGGCTTGCTTGCCGACCACTTCACACTGGCTGGACATTAGGATTTCCTTGTTACCGAGCCCTGAGTCTAACGAAGCTCGACTGGTCTGCTATTGATCTGTATCGCCTTGCAGGGCTGCGCTTATTTCACTCACGGTGCTACGGGCGGTGCGGCTGACGCCGATTAGGGTGGCCGAGGCCGCTCCGGTCCATTCGCCATAACCGACCAGCCAGAGTCTGGGCTCTTTGCAGGCGCGGGTGCCATCGACGGCGATCTTGCCATCGGCTTCCAGCACGTCCAGGCTTTGCAGATGATCCAGCGCCGGGCGAAAGCCGGTGCACCAGATCACTGCATCTACTGCCTCGCGGCGGCCATCGGCCCACTCCACGCCGTTGGCGGTAAAGCGCTGAAATGGCCGCTCGGCCACCAGCACGTCACGCGTGCGGGCTTCACGTACCGGCTCGACCATCACGATGTCGCCGAGGCCGCCAACCGGCTGGTCGATCGCACGACCTTCCTGCAGGGCTTTCCAGCGTTCGGTGGCGCGTTCGAACAGCACCCTGCCATCGACCTCATCGGGTAAAAAGGCCGGCGGTTCTGGGGTGATCCACAGGGTCTCGGCCACTGTCGAGACTTCGGCGAGAATCTGCGCTCCAGAGTTGCCACCGCCCACTACCAGCACGCGCTTGCCGGCAAAGGCCTGCGGGTTGCGGTAATGCGCCGAGTGCAGCTGTTGGCCGACAAATTGCGGACTGCCGGGGTATACCGGAATAAACGGTTTGCTCCAGGTTCCGGTGGCGCTGACTAAGGCGCGGCATCGCCATTGCCGGGTGCCGGCCTGCACCACAAACAGCTCGCCCTGGCGCGTTACCGCATCGACATGCACGGGTCGCACAATCGGCAGTTGATAGCGCGCTTCGTATTGGGTGAGGTAATCGATCACCGCATCGCGGTGCGGGTAGCCGGGCTCTGGGTTGGGCATTTGCCAGCCAGCGATGGAGCTCCATGTGGCCGGGGAGAATAGGCGCAGCGAATCCCAACCATGCTGCCAGGCGCCGCCGGCTTGAGCCTGATCGTCCAGCAGCAGAAACGATAGCTGGGTGCGCCGCAGAAAGTAGGCGGTCGCCAGGGCGGCCTGTCCGCTGCCGATAATCAGCACATCCACTGGCTCTTGCGTGGGCATGCAGTCGCTCCTTGGTTACTCGTTTGAGGTGAGTGCAGGGTTTAGGAGATGCGGTTTACAAGATATATGGGCTTTAATATATTCGCCAAATCGAATTTAATGGCGCAGTTGTCATGACCTTGCACGCTCGAGAGCTTTGCCTTTGCGTGGTCAGTTCTGCCCATTAGTAAGTGGCTAAAGCCTGCTGGAGCATAGCGTGCCGGATGGTTTTAGCTACTCAGTAACAGCCGTCCAATGCCTGACAACACACGCTGCATAAGATTCACCAACGCATCACGATGTTCGTCTTGGTCAGAGCAAACGCTGAGGTCCCGATGCTAGAACCCATAAACCCAACCAGTGTTTTCAAATGCCTGGCGGATGAAACCCGTGCGCGCATGACCTTGCTGATTTTGGCCGAGGGCGAGCTGTGCGTGTGCGAGTTGACCACTGCGCTGGAAGACAGCCAGCCGAAAATTTCCCGCCACCTGGCGCAATTGCGTAACTGTGGCTTGCTGGAAGATCAGCGGCGTGGCCAATGGGTGTATTACCGCCTGCACCCGCAGCTGCCTGAGTGGGTGCAGCAGATGCTGCACGTGACGCTACAGGCCAACCACGCCTGGCTGGCCGCCAACACCGATAAGCTGCAACACATGCGCAATCGCCCAGCGCGACAGAGCCTGTGCGGTTGATTCGCTCATTCTTGCTGCCCGTCGCATGCTGCGGTGCTGCTCAAGCATCGAGGTTCTTCCCTCTTCAAAGGCCATTGAGATGACCGTGCTCAATACCCTGGGGCTCTTCGCCCTGACTGCATTGGCCGAGATACTTGGCTGCTACCTGCCATACCTGTGGCTTAAGCAGGGCAAAAGTATCTGGTTGCTGCTGCCGGCCGCTGTATCGCTGGCGCTGTTTGTCTGGTTGCTGAGCTTGCACCCGACCGCAACTGGGCGGGTGTATGCCGCTTATGGCGGCGTTTATGTGGCGACAGCGATTGTTTGGTTGTGGCTGGTGGATGGTATTCGCCCGAGCCACTGGGATTTGCTCGGGGCCGCTGTGGCCTTGTTCGGTATGGCGATCATCATGTTTGCCCCGCGTTCGGTTTAATCGTTTAACGAGAATATTTTTATGGCTATCAAGGTAGGTATAAACGGTTTTGGTCGTATCGGTCGTTTGGCGCTGCGCGCCGCGTGGGGCTGGCCGGAGTTTGAGTTTGTGCAGATCAATGACCCGGCGGGCGATGCGCCGACCCATGCGCACCTGCTCAATTTCGACTCGGTGCACGGGCGTTGGCAGCATGAGGCGAGCAGCAAGGGTGAGTGCATCCTGATTGACGGGCAGTCGATCAAGGTCAGCGCCAACAAGGCCATCGCCGACACCGACTGGAGTGGTTGCGACCTGGTGATCGAAGCCAGCGGCAAGATGAAAACTGTCGCGCTGCTGCAGGCTTATCTCGATCAAGGGGTGAAGCGCGTGGTGGTCTGCGCGCCGGTAAAAGAAGCGGGCGCGTTGAATATCGTCATGGGCGTTAACCAGCAGTTGTTCGATCCGGCGGTGCACCGCATCGTTACCGCCGCGTCCTGCACCACCAACTGCCTGGCCCCGGTGGTCAAGGTGATCCACGAAAACCTCGGCATCCGCCACGGCTCGATCACCACTATCCACGACCTGACCAACACCCAGAGCATTCTCGACACGCCGCACAAGGATCTGCGTCGCGCGCGGGCCAGTGGCATGAGCCTGATCCCCACCAGCACCGGCTCGGCCACGGCGATTGCGGAAATCTTTCCTGAACTGCGCGGCAAGCTGAATGGCCACGCAGTGCGCGTACCACTGGCTAACGCTTCATTGACTGACTGCGTGTTCGAGGTGGAGCGCGCGACCACAGCGGAGGAGGTCAACGCGCTGTTCAAGGCCGCCGCCGCAGGGCCGCTGGCTGGGATTCTTGGTTATGAAGAACGGCCGCTGGTGTCCATCGATTACCGCACCGATCCTCGCTCCTCGATTATCGATGCGCTGTCGACCCTGGTCATCAACGGCACCCAGGTGAAGCTGTATGCCTGGTACGACAACGAAGGGCCATGCCAATCGCACCGTCGAGTTGGCGCGGATGGTCGGTTTGGCATGACCCGGTGCGGCCTTGCGGTAGGTTGTGGGTCCACGCCTTCTGGCTGCCCACCCTACGTTCACGCCGCAGATTCGTAGGATGGGACGGGCCGCGTAGATTGAGCGCAGCGATACCCATCAAATAACTCGCGCAACAACAGGACGCCCCGATGCACGCCTTATATCGCCTCGCTCCCGACGTGCGCCAGTACCTGCTGATCACCGGCAACTATTGGGCCTTCACCCTGACTGACGGCGCGTTGCGCATGCTGGTGGTGCTGCATTTTCATAGCCTCGGTTACACGCCGCTGCAAATCGCCGCGTTGTTTTTGTTCTATGAGATTTTTGGGGTGGTCACCAATCTGCTCGGTGGCTACCTCGGCGCGCGATTAGGGCTGAATCGCACCATGAATATCGGCCTTGGTTTGCAGGTGGCGGCCTTGCTGATGCTCACGGTGCCGGCGGTTTGGCTGACCATCCCTTGGGTGATGGGTGCCCAGGCGTTATCCGGTATCGCCAAAGACCTGAACAAGATGAGCGCCAAGAGCTCAATCAAGTTGCTGGTGCCGAACAATCAGCCGGGCACGCTGTACAAGTGGGTGGCGATCCTAACCGGCTCGAAGAATGCGCTTAAGGGCGTAGGCTTCTTTATGGGTGGCGCGTTGCTGGCGCTGCTCGGCTTTGGTGGTGCTGTTTTGCTGATGGCCGCCATGCTGGCGCTGGTCTGGCTGGCCAGCCTGTTGCTGCTAAAAAAGGACCTGGGCAAAGCCAAGGCCAAACCGAAGTTTCGCGACATGCTGTCCAAGAGCCGGGCGATCAACCTGCTCTCGGCGGCGCGGTTGTTCCTGTTTGGGGCTCGGGACGTGTGGTTTGTCGTCGCGCTGCCGGTCTATCTATCCAGCGTATTTGGCTGGGACGTGTGGCAGGTGGGCGGTTTTCTTGCGGCCTGGGTGATTGGCTACGGCATCGTTCAGTCTTTCGCCCCCGTTATTACCGGCAAGGCCAGCGGCCAGTTGCCAGATGGTCGCGCGGCCTTCGCCTGGGCTGCGGTGCTGGCCGGTTTGCCAGCGGCGATTGCGCTGGGCCTGAACAGTGATTTATCGGCGCAGTGGGTCCTGATTGGCGGGTTGATGCTATTCGGCGTGCTGTTTGCGGTGAACTCTTCGCTGCACAGTTATTTAATTGTCAGCTACGCCAAGGAAGACGGTGTATCGCTGGACGTGGGCTTTTACTACATGTCCAACGCCGCTGGCCGGCTGCTCGGTACGCTGCTCTCGGGCTGGGTGTATCAGGCCTATGGCCTGGGCGCTTGTTTGTGGGTGTCGTCGGCCTTTGTGCTGCTGGCGGCGCTGATTTCCATCGGGCTGCCTCGGCATAGGCAGGGCTAGGCCAGGCCAGGCGCGCGGCTCATGAGTAGGGTGGCTTAGACGCATTTTCGCGGGCTTGTTGATGCGTAATCAATTGCGCCGTAACCCAACAGATGCACCAGGCCGCCCACCGCTGGTGGGTTACGTGGCGCACATAGTGTGCAGTTGCTCGCCAGTCCTCGGCTCTGCGCCACTAACCCACCCTACATAAGCGGCACTAGCACATAAAAAGCGCAAGTTTGTGCAAGCCAGCCCTGCGCAACCAGGCGCAAACTCCTGTCATTCACTGGGAGTCTGTTGATGAACCTGTCGCTCTATCTATTGACCGTGCTGATCTGGGGAACCACTTGGATCGCCCTCAAGCTGCAACTGGGCGAGGTGGCAATCGCCGCGTCCATCGCTTATCGCTTTGCCCTGGCGTCACTGGTGCTGTTTGCTGTGCTGCTGCTCAGCGATCGCCTGCAGAAACTCGATAAGCGCGGCCAGTTGATCTGCCTGGTGCAGGGGTTGTGCCTGTTCTGCCTGAACTTTTTATGCTTCTACACCGCCAGCCAATGGATACCCAGCGGCTTGGTGGCGGTGATTTTCTCCACCGCGACCTTGTGGAATGCGATCAATGCACGGCTGTTCTTCAAGCAAAAGATCGCCGCTAACGTGCTGGCCGGTGGCGCGCTGGGGTTGGGCGGTCTGGCCCTAATGTTCTGGCCGGAGCTGGCGGGCCACGAGGCCAGCCATGAAACCCTGCTGGGCATTGGTTTGGCGATCATCGGCACGCTGTTGTTTTCCGCCGGCAACATGCTCTCCAGCTTGCAGCAGAAAGCCGGGCTCAAGCCGCTGACTACCAATGCCTGGGGCATGCTCTATGGCGCCCTGATGCTGGTGACGATCTGTTTGGTCAGCGGTACGCCGTTCACCTTCGAGTGGAATACCCGCTATATCGGCAGCCTGCTGTACTTGGCGATTCCCGGTTCGGTGATCGGCTTTACCGCCTACCTGACCCTAGTCGGACGCATGGGCCCCGAGCGCGCGGCCTATTGCACCGTGTTGTTCCCGGTGGTGGCGTTGAATATCTCGGTATTTGTCGAGGGCTATCAGTGGACCGCCCCGGCGTTGTTCGGCCTGTTTATGGTGATGCTGGGCAACGTGCTGGTATTTCGCAAAGCCAAGCGGGTGCTGCCGATTGCAGCGCGTGAGGCCTAAGTGAAGTAGGTTCGCCGTTTGCACTAACAGTGCCAGACGCAAGGGTAGAAAAGCGGTGCAGTATTGAGAAGGGCGGCCGCCTAATTGAATGAGCTCGGCTACCGTCATTTTTGGCAGCCCTATGTTCAATATGTTCGATCTAACAGGCCACTCAAGATCAATGGGGCCTGGTTAATCCATTTTGCACTTCAAACCAATCAATGACCCTGGCCGCATTGATTCTTCATTGGCCTTCACGCCAACGCGATGAAATCAAGCTGCCTGTCTGTGCGCTAGCGCATAGACAGCGCAAGGCCTCATGCACAGAGTGCTCTTCGTTTCGCACCTTACATGAGAATCGTATGACTCGACCCACAGCTGCGCCCCGTATTGATAGCGCTCGCCTAAAAACCCATGTTGACGCGCTGAATGCATTGGCGGTGGATTGCTCACCCGATGCCTCGTCCATACATTTGCATAATGGCCGCGACACCTCGCTGCCGCCGGCTGACTTGCACGGCAGCTACACCAATAATCGCCCACTGCCGACCGAAGGCATCGCTGACCGCCATGCCTATATTGTCGGCAGCGGTATTGCAGGCCTGGCCGCCGCTTTCTTCCTGATTCGTGACGGCCATATGCCGGGCGCAAACATTACGCTGCTGGAAGCGCTCAAGGTTGAGGGCGGCGCACTTGATGGCTCGGGCAATGCTGAGGAGGGTTATCTCATTCGCGGTGGCCGCGAGATGGATATGACCTACCAGAACTTCTGGGATGTGTTCTCGGAAATACCCGCGCTGGAGCTGCCTGCGCCGTTTACCGTGCTGGACGAATACCGGATCGTCAACGACGCCGACAAGAATTACTCCAAGGCGCGGCTGCTGGAAAAACAGGGCCAGCTCAAGGATTTCTCCACCATGGGGCTGAGCAAGCTGCGGCAACTCGAGCTGATTAGGCTGCTGCTGGCACGCAAAGAGGATCTGGACGACATCACGGTCGAGGAGTGGTTTAGCCAAGACTTCCTCAATACCAATTTTTATATGTTCTGGCGCACCATGTTTGCCTTCCAGAACTGGCACTCGGTGTTGGAGATGAAGCTGTACATGCATCGCTTCTTGCACCTGATGGATGGGCTCAACGACATGACGGCGCTGGTTTTTCCTAAGTACAACCAGTACGACAGCTTCGTGCGGCCCTTAATGGCGTGGCTCAAGGCTCAGGGGGTAAAAACCCAGTACAACACCATCGTTTTGGATCTGCAGATTGAGGCCGGCGATAAGACGCTGACCACCACGGCGATCCAATGCCGCCATAACGACAAAGAAGAAACCATCAACATCGGCGCGCGCGATCTAGTCTTCGTCACCACCGGCTCTATCGTCGAAGACACCGCCTACGGTGACGGCGATACGGTGCCCCAATTGACGCTGGCTGAGCACAGTCCGGCTGCGGGCTCTGGATGGCAGTTGTGGAAAAACCTGGCGCTGAAATCCCCGGTGTTTGGTCGGCCGGAAAAATTCTGCGGCAATGTGCCGGCCTCCATGTGGGAGTCGGCCACGCTGACCTGCACGCACTCAGCCCTGACGGACAAAATCAAAGCCTTATCGGTCAATGACCCGTATTCAGGCAAAACGGCATCCGGCGGCATCATTACCTTTACCGATTCCAGCTGGTTAATGAGTTTCACCGTCAATCGCCAGCCGCATTTCCCCGATCAGCCGGCTGATGTGTTGGTGGTTTGGGTGTATGCGCTGATCATGGACAAGCCCGGCGACTTCATCAAAAAGCCAATGGTGGAATGCACCGGTAACGAAATACTGACTGAAATGTGTTTTCACCTGGGCTTGATTGAGCAGGTCGACGAAGTCATTGCCGCCAGCAAAGTGCGCACCGCGCTGATGCCCTATATCACCGGTCAATTTATGCCGCGCGCCAAAGGCGACCGTCCCTGGGTAGTGCCGGCTGGCTGCAGTAACCTGGCCTGTTTAGGTCAGTTTGTGGAAACCCATAACGACGTGGTGTTTACCCTGGAAAGTTCGGTCAGGACGGCGCGTATTGGCGTCTACAGCCTGCTCGGTATTAAGAAGCAGGTGCCCGATATTTTTCCGGGGCAGTACGACATTCGCCGATTGCTGCGCGCCACCCGCACGCTGAATAACGACGAGGCGTTTTTGGGCGAGGGCATCCTGCGCCGACTATTGGGTGGGACCTATTTCGAACATATCCTGCCGCTTGGTCCCGATGAGAAACCCGAAGACCTGCACAAGCCTGGCATGTTTGAGCAGCAGCTGAGCGCGCTGCGCACTATGTTCGAAAAAAGCCAAACGCTGGACGCGCCGAAAAAATGGATTCAGGCCGCGATAGACACTCTGCGCGGACGGCGCTAAGTCACCCTGCGAGCGCCTTTAAAACAACCCCAGTTGCCCACCCACCAAGGTGGCGAAGTCATCATCGGCAAACGGCAGGATGGCGTCGGCCACCGGTTGCAACGTGTAGGGTGGATGACGC
>JAGGNC010000318.1 GCA_017886405.1 Pseudomonas sp.
GCCCTGGGGCTGCCCACAGCCCCAGGCGTATCGGCACAATGCGTCTCGCCTGAAAGACCCGCCTGAAGAATGCCTGTGAAAAAAATTCTGCTGTTGACCCCACTGCTGCTCGCCGTATGCCTGGCTTGGGCGCTGTACCTACAACCCGAGGATATTCGAGCACAGTTCAGCCGCGATATGCCAAGCCAGCCCCTGGCAAGCGCTTACACGCAACCAGCCCAGCAAGCCCAAAACAGCTCAATGAAAACCACGCAGTCGTTGACCGCTCTACCCGCCTCATTCAGCGGCACCACGGTGGATGGCATCTTTCGCCTAGACGCCGATGGCAATCTGCTGATCAGCGAAGACATCCGGCGAATCTTCGACTATTTCCTCGCTGCAATAGGTGAAGAGCCACTGCGTGCCAGTGTCAAACGCTTGCGTACCTATATTGCCGCGAACCTGCCCGCCAATGCCCGTGGACAGGCCCTGGCCCTGCTCAATCAATACCTTGAATACAAGCGCGAACTGGTGCTACTCGAACGCGATCTGCCGCAAATGGCCACTCTTGATGCCATGCGCCAGCGCGAAGCCGCCGTCCAGGCGCTGCGTGCGCGCATCTTCGATGGCCAGACCCAGCAGGCATTCTTCGCCCGCGAAGAGGCCTATAACCAGTTCACCCTGCAGCGTTTGGCGATTCTGCATGACAGCCAGCTGGATGATGCTGGCAAAGCCGCCGCCGTCGACCACCTGCGCAACAGCCTGCCTATCGAGATGCAGGACACGGTGCTGCCACAATTGCAGAACGAACTGCGCCAAAAAACCACTCAATTACAGGCCGCCGGCGCCAAACCCGAGCAGATCCGTCAGCTGCGTCAGCAATTGGTCGGCGCCGAAGCCACCCAGCGCCTCGAAGTGCTCGACCAGCAACGGCTGAGCTGGAAAAAACGCATCGCCCGCTACAGCAGCGACAAGGCCGCCATCCTAAATAACCTTGGCATGAGCGCCAGCGACAAGCGCAGCGCTATTACCCAGCTGGCTGCGGAAAGCTTCGATGAGCGCGAACAACTGCGTCTGGAGGCCGCCGCACAGCTGGCCACACAGAGCACGCCACACCCCTGAAACGCAAAAAGCCCACACAGGGGCTTTTTTCAGGTTGCGGGGGCGTCGATTGACGATTAGCCGGCGATGCGTTTATCCAGCGACAACTTACCCGCCCCTTCAATCAGGACCGCCACGCTGATCGCCAGGAGTGCCAAGGCGAACTCATAACCGTTATTGCTCATAAAGAAACCGTTGCCCAGGTGCACAGTAGCAATCGCCACTACCATGGTTACCGCTAGCACCGCTGCAGCCGGGCGAACCAGCAGGCCGATGACCAGCGCCAGGCCACCGAAAAACTCGGCGCTACCGGCCATCAGCGCCATCAGGTAGCCAGGCCCAAGGCCGATGCTTGCCATCCACTGGCCAACGCCTTCTAGTCCATAACCGCCAAACCAGCCAAATAGCTTCTGCGCGCCATGTGCGGCAAAAGTGATGCCGGCGATGATGCGCAGCACGGTTAGGCCGTAGCCTGCTTGAGTAGCAACAACAGATTTAATCAGCATGTTCATCTGCAGCAATCCTTGTAGTGGGGAGTTGATGGAATGAAGATTAAACCGATTAGCCAATATTGAAAGCGCATAAATACGCTAATAAACATCGAATAATTAAATCAATTAACCTATCCAGCTGACTCGCTACGGCTCCAACAGATAACGCTCGCGGTCATAGGCAAGGTAGTACTTATTCACACTATTCACATAGCTGACGACGCCCATGCCCATCTGCTCCATCGCTATTCGTTCTACTTGGAAGAACCACTGATTGGGATTCAGCCCGCGCCTGCGCGCTTCCGCACGCATGCTCTGCACCCGCTGCGGGCCCATGTTGTAGCCGGCCAGAATAAACGCCATACGCTCGCGCTCGTTAAGCTGCGGGCTGTTGAAATAGTTGCGGCGAATCATCGCCAGGTACTTGGCGCTGGCCTGCACATTGTTTTCCAGCACGTCGATGTTGCTGACCCCGACGCTGCGCGCGGCTATTGGGGTCACTTGCATCAAACCGGTGGCGCCCCCCGCCCCCCGCGCAGCCGGGTTAAGGGTGGACTCCTTAAAGGCCAGTGCAGCCAGCGCCAGCCAATCGAAATCATACTGAGCGGCATAACGTTGCAGCACCGGTCGCACTTTTTCCAAGCGCTGACGCTCGATGCGACCAAGCGGGTAATGCACCTTATACAAGCGCCGATAGACGCGCTGGAACGCCGCGTCCTGATCCGCCGGGTCGCGGTAACCGTTGAGAAAGCGGTCGATGCTCGCACCGAGCATGGGGGTATCACGGCGCACATACCAACGCATGACGCCGTCCTTAGACAGTTGCAGGTGGCGATCCAGGCGCAGCTTAGGCATCACCTTGGCCCAACGCTCTGCGATCGGTTGCTCGACTGCGGTGACGCTGAAGATACCGGCCTGGATCATCTCCAATACATCCTCGACCGCCAGGCTTGGGTCGACCCACTCAACGACAATCGGTGAACGCTTACTGTCGATCAGCCGCTGGTTGACTGCCCGCACCAACTCCCCCGCCACGCTGCCAGCAGGTAAGGCCAGGCTGCGTCCTGAGAGCTGTTCAAGATTCTGGTAACGCCGATTACCCTGACGGGCGACGATGATCACCGGCACATTACTGCGGATCGCCGCGCTGGCGCTGAGCATGCTGGCGCGCGGGATAGTGAGCAGCTCGCCAGGGGCGACTAGGTCGCCTTCACCTCGCTGCAGGGCAGCGAGCAGCTGATCCTTGGCGCGGGGGATGACCTTCAGCTTGAGCGTGCGGCCATTGCGTGAATCGCGGTTGAGGTATTGCTCGAAGGCGCGCATCCGCTGGTACTCAACACCAATGCTCTGACCCTTGACCTCACCTGAACTGTTACGGCTCTGATTGACCAGAACGCGCAATTCACCGCTGCTGCGGATGCTTGCCAGATCACGGGCAGCCTTGGGTTGCTCGACTTCGAGCGGGCCAGCTATGCGCGCCAATGCCGTGCATGACAGCAGCAATAAGCAGCAGGTGAGCAGCACTCGCACCATCAAGGCTCCAGAGCAGAATCGACCGACAGATCAATACAGCAGCTCATTTGAGAAGTGGCTGCGCACAGGACAACTGACGGCTCGCACCGGGCCGCGGAGATTCGCACAGCGCGTACAGAGAAGCCAGCCGGAAATCACATACAACATTATATGTGTGCTTCAAGCTATTGTATTAAATGGCTTTTAATCTATTAAAAAAATGCTCTGTTATGCTACTCGATCAATTCAGCAGGTAGCACCATGCAACTCATCGACATCGGCGTCAATCTGACTCACCCAAGCTTTGCTGAAAAACGCGAAGCACTTCTAGAGCGAGCCTATGCGGCGGGCATCCAACAAATGCTCCTGACCGGTACCAGCCTTGATGAAAGCCAGCATGCGTTAGCGCTATGCAGGCAGCTTGATAAAGAAGCTGAGCATTTGTTCAGCACCGCCGGTATTCACCCCCACGATGCCAGCAGTTGGAACAGCGACAGCTACAGCGAACTCAAGGCTCTATTGGCTGAATCCAGGGTGCGCGCGGTGGGTGAATGCGGGCTGGACTTCAACCGTGATTTCTCACCGCGGCCGCAACAAGAAATGGTGCTGGAACAGCAGCTTGCTCTAGCGGTCGAACTGCAACTGCCGGTGTTTCTGCATGAGCGCGATGCCGACGAGCGCCTGCTGGCTATTTTGCGTCATTTCCGCGATCAGCTACCGGCGGCCGTGGTGCACTGCTTTACCGGGGAAAAACGTGCGTTGTTCAACTACCTGGATATGGACCTGCATATCGGCATCACCGGCTGGATCTGCGATGAGCGCCGTGGCAGCCACCTGCACCCACTGGTCAAGGAAATTCCCCGTGGCCGGCTGATGCTGGAAAGTGATGCGCCCTTCCTGCTGCCGCGCAGCCTGAGACCCAAGCCAAAGAGTGGGCGAAATGAGCCGGCGTTCCTCTTCGAGGTGCTGCGCGAGGTCGCTCTGCATAGGGATGAAACCGAACAGGACCTCGCCGCTCACAGCAGCGCCTGCGCTCAGGACTTCTTCAAGCTGCCGGCATTCAAGGTCGCAACGCAGTAATCACCCCATGCAATTGCCAATGCAGGTTTGTTATTGCCCAACCTTTAGCCAAACACCGCCACGGTTTGCCGACTGATTGCCAACAGCTCACCAGCAGGCGACCACAGCGCCGCTGCCACATGGCCGTAGCCATCGCGGGCATGTTCGATCTGTGCGCGGTACAGGCACCAGTCCAGGGTACTTAACTCGCTCATGGGCTGAACGAACTCAATGGTCCAGGTCAATGTGCTGCCCGGTGCCGGCGCGCTCAAATGCGGCAACACCGCCGGTGGCCAGGCATCGACCAGGGCCAGCAGATGCGCCTCGTTGACCGGTTCGGCGCTGCCTTGATCACGCAGGCGCACCCAACCACCCATCTCGCGCGACGGATTATTGGTAAAAGGTAGGCCACCAAACGCCCAGCGCATCGCCAGATAGCGGGTAAATTCCGGCGTCACGTTGGGGATATAGGGCATCTCCGGGCACGCCTCCACCGCCTTGGCCTGAGGGGCTTCTGCGGCCTTGACCACAATGCGTGACTCACGCCCTGCACCAAAGCTGCCCTGCACCAGTGTCACTACCTGGCCACCCTGAACTGCACGACCAATTACCTGGCTGACTGCTTTGCCTTCACGTAGCATTTCTACTTCGAAGCTGACCGCTACATCCGGTGCAGCAGGGCCGACAAAGGTAATCGCCAGAGAGCGCGCAGGCCGGCCGCTTGGTACCTGCGCACGCATGGCCTCGAACACCAGCGCCGCCACCAGCCCGCCAAAACTGGCACGCCCTTGGCCCCATTGAGCAGGAATCAGCACTGCTTGCGGGTTGTCCCGCACGGCCTGCAATAACTCGGAAAACCCCATAAACACCTCGAACACTGAATATGCGGGTGATCTTAGGGCAAAGCTTGCTGAGGATGACGCGACATTTCGGACAAATCAGGCGAAGTTATGACGCCTTTTCAGCCAGATTAGCCCTGAGGACGAGTAAAGCTTGTAGCCAATACCAGTAACGCCAGATCGGCCTCTTGCTCAGCGTGCTGGATGGCCTCGCGCCAGACCGACACACAAGGCTGCAAATCCGCTTCGACTTCGGCCCGCACTAGCCGCTGCCAATGGTCGTGCCAGTCGCCCAGCGCCGCCTGCGCCTGTTTAAGACGCTTGCGCGTGCGTGCGGGCAACTCGGTCAACGATGGATACGCCTCGGCGGCATAGCGCAGACGCTTGACCAGCAGACGCAAGCGATGACGGTCATGGGCGGGATCACCCAGCGCATGCACCAGATGCTTGCGATCCTTGCGTAGCCGCTGCTTGATCAACGTGCGCAGGCCACGCAATTGGCCACTGCCGGCCGCCTCTCGCCACTGCTGCGGCCACTCATCCAGCGCACTCATTAACTGTGCCAGCGGCGCACTGCTCAGCAGCGCGGCATAGCCTTGCTGCAGCAGGGGTTGGCGTGCCTGTGCCGCAATCTTGAAACCGTGCTCACGTAAATAGATTTGCAGCACTTCAAGGTCCCGCAGCGGGCCCGTCAGTCGCCCTAACTCGGCCGCGCGCAGTTGCAGATCCGCACACGCTGTGATCGAGGACAGTGGCCGCAGCAAACTGCGCAGTTGACGCACGGCAATACGCAGATCATGCAAAGCCTCTGCGTCGGT
>JAGGNC010000279.1 GCA_017886405.1 Pseudomonas sp.
GCTGTTGTTCTGCCAGTGCATTAGATCGCCCGCCATGGCCTGGCCGCCCGCCAGCGGTCCGCCGGCCAGGGCCAGAGATGAAAGAGTACGGTTCATCGAGTGGTGCTCCCCTAAGTGCTGAATTACCGTTTAAACCTGTCTAAGTGGTCAGGCTGCTGGTACTGGTACTGGTACTGGGGCTGGTGCTGGTGCTGGTGCTAGAGCAAGAACAAGAACAAGGCCAAGTCCGGCAATTATCTGTGTCGTCCTGTGCGGAGCGGGCGGCAGCTTTCTAGGTAAGCGGAGTGCAGGGTTTTTGGTGGATGCGCGTGCAGGGCGTGCACTGATAACTGACCGCTGGACAGTTTTGGCTTTGAGCTGTTGCGTTTGTTGGGTGGTGCAGTCAATTGTGCACTGAAAATCAGCCTGTTTAGGCTCTGACTCTGTTGCTGTTGGGTTGTGCACTCCGTCGGTCGTTGGGCGCAACTGAGTCATTTGTGCTTTGCTGAAATGGGGCATAGGTAAATGATTGTGGTGCAACCTTTTTTGCTGTTTTTGGTTGTACCTGTCGTCGGAAGGCGTTCAGTTTTTTTAAGCGGGTGTTTTCCATGCGCGCCGCGCCACGCCGATGCAGGCCCCGTGAGACTTGAGCGTTTGCCAGTAAACAGCGGAGTTCAGCGCGGCTAACAGCTGCAATAAATCTCGAATGCATAAGGTTGCACCTAGTTGCACCTTTCGCCTCTTGGGGTTTAATCTCTCGCCTGTTTTGCTGTGCACCATCCCAAAAAGGACAAACCAATGGCCACTACTACCCTTGGCGTAAAGCTCGATGATGCAACCCGTGATCGCCTCAAGCAGGCTGCGCAGTCGATTGACCGCACGCCGCACTGGCTGATCAAGCAGGCGATCTTCAATTACTTGGAGCAGGTCGAGGGTGGGTTAACCCCTGCTGAGCACTCCGGTCTGGCAGCTGTTGCCGGTGAAGGATCCGTGGAGACGCTGAGCGAGCAGGGCCACCAGGTGTTCCTCGACTTTGCCGAGAGCATCCTCCCGCAGTCGGTGCTGCGTGCAGCGATCACTGGGGCCTATCGCCGCCCCGAAACCGAAGCCGTGCCGATGTTGTTGGAGCAGGCGCGCCTGCCCAAGGACATGGCCGAGGCCAGCAACAAACTGGCCATGAGAATTGCCGAGAAGCTGCGCAGCCAAAAGAACGCCAGCGGCCGTCAGGGTTTGGTGCAGGGTTTGCTGCAGGAGTTTTCGCTGTCGTCGCAGGAAGGTGTGGCGCTGATGTGCCTGGCCGAGGCGCTGCTGCGTATCCCTGACAAGGGCACTCGCGACGCGCTGATCCGCGACAAGATCAGCAACGGCAACTGGAGTCAGCACCTAGGCAACAGTCCGTCGATGTTCGTCAACGCCGCCTCTTGGGGCTTGCTGGTCACCGGCAAGCTGGTGTCCACGCACAACGAAGCGGGCATGATTACCTCGCTTAATCGCATCATCGGCAAAGGCGGCGAACCGCTGATCCGCAAGGGCGTGGATATGTCCATGCGCCTGATGGGCGAGCAGTTTGTGACGGGCGAAACCATCGCCGAAGCCCTGGCCAACGCGGCCAACATGGAAAATAAAGGCTTTCGTTATTCCTACGACATGCTCGGCGAAGCGGCGCTGACTGACGAGGATGCCAAGCGCTATCTGGCGTCCTATGAGCAGGCCATCCGTGCCATCGGCAAGGCTTCCCACGGCCGTGGTATCTACGAAGGTCCGGGCATCTCGATCAAGCTGTCGGCCCTGCATCCGCGCTACAGCCGCGCGCAGTACGAGCGGGTGATGGAGGAGCTGTACCCGGTTCTGCTCAACCTGACCAAGCTGGCTAAACATTACGACATCGGCCTGAACATCGACGCCGAGGAAGCCGATCGCCTGGAAATCTCCCTCGACCTGCTTGAGCGCCTGTGCTTCGACCCAGCCCTGAGCGGCTGGAACGGCATCGGCTTTGTCATCCAGTCTTATCAAAAGCGCTGCCCGTATGTGATCGACTACATCATTGACCTGGCCAAGCGCAGCCGTCATCGCCTGATGATCCGTCTGGTCAAAGGGGCTTATTGGGACAGCGAAATCAAACTGGCGCAGGTCAATGGCCTGGAGGGGTACCCGGTTTTCACCCGCAAGCCCTACACCGATATTTCCTACATCGCCTGTGCGCGCAAGCTGCTGGCCGTGCCGGAAGCCATCTACCCGCAGTTCGCCACGCACAACGCCCACTCGCTGTCGGCGATCTATCAGCTGGCCGGGCAGAACTACTACCCCGGTCAGTACGAATTTCAGTGCCTGCATGGCATGGGTGAACCGTTATACGAGCAGGTTGTTGGCAAGATCGCCGACGGTAAGCTCAACCGTCCGTGCCGTATCTATGCACCGGTGGGCAGCCATGAAACCTTGCTGGCTTACCTGGTGCGTCGTCTGCTGGAAAACGGCGCGAACACCTCGTTCGTCAACCGTATTGCCGATCACAGCATTTCGATCAAAGAGCTGGTCTTAGATCCCGTGCAGCTGATCGAGCAGATCGCTGTAGAGGAAGGCGGTCTCGGTCTGCCGCATCCGCGCATTCCCCTGCCTCGCGCCATTTATGGTGATGCACGGGAGAATTCAGAAGGCATCGACCTGGCCAACGAACATCGCCTGGGCTCCTTGTCCTCGGCGCTGCTGAGTAGCACCAACAACGCCTACAAGGCCATGCCGCTGCTCGGGTGTGAGACGCCTGAGCTGGGTGAGGCGCAGCCTGTGCTCAACCCGTCGGATCACCGCGATATCGTCGGTCATGTGCATGAGGCCAGCGAGCAGGATGTGCGCAACGCAGTGCTCTGTGCGGTGTCCAGTGGTCAGATCTGGCAGTCGACCCTGCCAGCTGAGCGCGCCGCCTTGCTCGACCGCGCCGCCGACCAGATGGAGGCGGAAACCCAGCAGCTGATGGGCCTGCTGGTACGTGAATCCGGTAAGACCTTTGCCAACGCCATTGCCGAAGTACGCGAGGCGGTAGACTTTCTGCGTTACTACGCGGCGCAGGCGCGTAATCACTTCAGCAATGACAGTCACCGTCCCTTGGGTCCTGTGGTGTGTATCAGCCCGTGGAACTTCCCCTTGGCGATCTTCAGTGGCCAGGTGGCGGCGGCCTTGGCGGCCGGTAACACCGTGCTGGCCAAACCGGCTGAACAGACGCCGCTGATCGCCGCGCAAGCCGTGCGCATTTTGCTTGAGGCCGGCGTGCCCGCCGGTGCGGTGCAGCTGCTGCCGGGCAATGGTGAAACGGTCGGCGCCGGTTTGATCGGCAACGAGCGCGTGCGTGGGGTGATGTTCACCGGCTCCACGGAAGTGGCCGGGATCATCCAGCGCAACCTCGCGGGTCGTCTGGATGCCCAGGGCCGGACCATTCCACTGATCGCCGAAACGGGCGGCCTCAACACGATGATTGTCGACTCCTCGGCCCTGACCGAACAGGTGGTGGTCGATGTGGTGGCCTCAGCCTTCGACAGCGCCGGCCAACGCTGCTCGGCGCTGCGTGTGTTGTGTGTGCAGCAGGATGTGGCGGATCGGGTGATCAACATGCTTAAGGGCGCCATGGCTGAATACAGCCTGGGCAACCCGGAGCGCTTGAGCACCGACATCGGCCCGGTGATCGACGCCGAAGCCAAGGACAATATCGATCAGCACATCGCGAAAATGCGCGCGAAGGGCCGCACAATCTTTCAGGCTGCCCGTGCCAGCGGCGACGATCTCAGCCGCGGCACCTTTGTCACGCCCACCCTGATTGAGCTGGACAGCTTCGATGAAATGCAGCGTGAGATTTTCGGCCCGGTGCTGCACGTGGTGCGTTATGCCCGTGCCAACCTCGGCAAGCTGCTGCAACAGATCAATGACAGCGGCTATGGCCTGACCCTGGGTGTGCACACGCGCATCGACGAAACCATCGCTCAGGTGGTGAACACGGCCAAGGTCGGCAACCTCTACGTCAACCGCAATATGGTGGGTGCGGTCGTTGGGGTGCAGCCGTTCGGCGGCGAAGGCCTGTCGGGTACCGGCCCGAAAGCCGGTGGCCCGCTGTACATGTACCGCTTGCTGGGCACTCGCCCACAGGACGCAGTGGCCAAGCAGCTGCAGCAGGAAGGCGGCGAAATTCAGCGTCCGGCTGAGCAGGGCAAGGTCATCCAGGCCTTACAGGACTGGGCGGATAAGCACGAACCAAGCCTGCCTGAGTTAAGCCGTCAGTTCGTCGCGCTGGCCCAGAGCGGCACCGTGCAGATGCTCAGCGGCCCGACCGGTGAGCGCAACAGCTACAGCCTGCTGCCACGTGAGCAGGTGCTGTGCCTGGCCGATGCGCGCAGTGATCTGCTGGTTCAGCTGGCAGCAGCCTTGGCCGTCGGTTGCCATGTGCTGTGGCAGGAAAACGAGTTGAGCCGCGAGCTATTTGCCGCGCTGCCCACGGCGGTACAGCAGCGCATCACCCTGCTCAGCCAGTGGAGCAACAGTGACACCCTCTTCGATGCCATTTTGCACCACGGCGATTCCGATCAGCTGCGCGAAGTCTGCCAGCTGGCCGCACGGCGCCCTGGCGCGATCATCAGTGTGCATGGCTTGAATAAGGGTGAAACCGACATTCCGCTCGAACGCCTGCTGGTAGAACACGCCTTGAGCGTGAACACCGCAGCGGCCGGCGGTAACGCTAGCCTGATGACCATCGGCTAATAGGCCCTTGAAAAAAATAGGTAGTTTTTCAGTGGTCTGTTACAAGCTGTACCGAGCATGACACTCTCGGCAGGTTCGCCTGTCGGGGGGATAGCGCGCAACACCGGCTTACCGCCACCCCAGGCACTTTGCCCAAGTGCCTGATGCTGTATGCGGCAACTGCCGCACTGCAGCGCCTGTCTTACAACCGGCAACGGGGCTACCCGCCAGTAAGACGCGTTTCTTCCAATCTGGCATTTCGATGCGATGCACCGGCCTACCTGGCAGGTGCTGGAACGGAGCTACCCGCTCCGTTCCAGTCGGTCGCCTGATGCTGCCTGCTTCAACCCAGCGTCAACCTATCGCACAGGATCACACCGCTAGAGGCGTCCGTTTGAGAGTTGTCGCCGTGCTCGCCGATTTTGCGAAACCCGTTGGAGCGGCGCAGACGTATAGTTAATGACCTCGCTACGCGGTAAGTCCTTTGCTCGTGCTAGGGCACTACAGGCTATCGCCAGCGCTCGCCGCCGCCGGGTAGACCTGAGTACCGGCGCTGCCAGCAAGCATCTCTTCGATCTGGTCGAGCGAGCCGATCACCGCGCGCTGGCCGCTAGCCAGAACAAAAGCCCGCGCAGCTTCAACCTTGGGCCCCATCGAGCCTGCAGCGAAGTTATGCTCGCCTAGAGTGTGTGGCGTGACTTTACCCAATGCGCGTTGTGTTGGCTGACCCCAGTCGAGGTAGACCGCTGCTACGTCGGTGGCGATAACCAGCACATCAGCCTCTAGCTCGCGCGCCAGCAGGCTGCTGCACAGGTCCTTGTCGATCACCGCTTCCACGCCATGCAGGGCTGCTCTGTCTTCGTTACGTGCCACCGGGATACCACCGCCGCCGGCCGCGATAACCAGTGCGCCGCGCTCCAGTAACCAGCGGATGGCCTGTATCCCGAGCACGCGCAACGGCGCGGGCGAGGCCACCACGCGCCTGAACGAAGGACCGTCCGCCGCCATGCTCCAACCCTTGGCGGCGGCAACGCGTGCGGATTCGACCTGGGTGTAGATTGGCCCGATTGGCTTAGTGGGGTGGCCAAAGGC
>JAGGNC010000080.1 GCA_017886405.1 Pseudomonas sp.
CAAAAGGTTTGATGATCACATCACGGGCGCCGAGGCTGCGGTAGTGGGCGATTTCCGCGGGCTGTACCTTGGCGGTCATAAAGGCCACCGGCACTTGATTGATGTCGATCAACCGGGCGATACGCGCCAAGGTCTGCGGGCCGTCCATGTCCGGCATCATTACATCCAGCAAAATAAAGTCCGGAGCAAAGCCTTGCAGCTGATCCAACGCGTCTTGCCCGGATGAGCAGCTGAGCACCTTAAAACCGCCAACCGCTTCCAGGGCGAGTTTAGCCACGGCCTGAATCGACGGGTCGTCTTCCACATGCAGGATGCGCTGTAGTTCAGGCATTCCAAGTGTTCTCTGGTTGCGATGGCGATTCGGGCGTCGCCTCTTGGGCCAGAGTATCCAGTTCGATCCAGAAAGTCGCGCCGTGACCTGTTACCGATTCGAAGCCGATATGTCCGCCCATGCGCTCGATGATTTCCTTGCTGATGGCCAGGCCAAGCCCGGTACCACCTTTCTGTCGGGTGTCGGTGGCGTCGGCTTGGGAGAATTTGCTGAAAATGCGCGTTTGGAAATTTTCCGGTACACCGGCGCCGTGGTCGGTCACGCTAATCCGAATGCGCGCTTCGTGTTGCTGCACGCCGACGTCCACGACCTGGTCGCGGGGCGAGAACTTCGCCGCGTTCGACAGCAGGTTGGCCAGAACCTGCGCCAGGCGCAGTTTGTCGACGTGCACCACAGCCTGGGTGGTCGGGCCATGCAGTTTGAACTGCACGTGGTAGCGGTCGGCGTATGGCTGGTTCTCCTGAATGGCTTGTTCCAGCAATGGTTGCAGGGCCTCGTTTTGCAGCTCTAGGAGCATCTTGCCGGCCACCAGTTTTTCCATGTCGAGCAGGTCGTTGATCAACAGGTTGAGGCGCTGGCTGTTCTGCTCGGCGATGCTCAGCATCTCGGCCATGGCCTGAGGCACCTGGCCCAGCGCGCCGCCATTGATCAGGCCAAGGGAGCCGGCGATGGCCGTCAGCGGGGTGCGCAGTTCATGGCTGACGGTAGAGACGAATTCACCCTTTAACCGCTCCATATGCTTGCGTTCGCTGATGTCGTTGATAAAGCCGTGCCAGATGATCTCGCCATTGTCCAGGCGCTGTGGCGTGGAGCGGCCCTCGACCCAGAGCAGCCCTCGTTGTGGGTGCAACACGCGGTACTCGCAGTACCAGGGCTGCAGGGAGGCCGCCGACAGGGCGACGCTCTCGCGCACGGCGGGCAGATCATCCGGGTAGATCCGGGCGAACACCGAGCGGGCATCCTCACGGACTGCTTCCGGGGTCAGGCCATAGAGTTGCTCGATAGCCTGGCTGACATAGGGGAAGTAGCTGCTGCCGTCGGCGCGCTGGACAAACTGATAGACCATGCCTGGCAGGTGTGCCGCCACTTTGTGCAGACGTTGCAGGGCTTCTTCGCGGTCGCTCAGGTCATGGGCGATACACAGGTAACCCATAGGGGCTTGAGCCTCCAGGCTGATCGGGGCCAGGGTCAGCAGCACCGGAACGCTATGACCGTTGCTGTGGCGTAACTGCACCTCATGCACCTGGCCCTCGCCCGCCAATGTTGCTAGTTGTGGTTGCTGCGGATCATCGGGCAGTTGATCGCTGTTCTGAGGCAGTAGCAGCTCCAGGGGCTGGCCCTGCAATTGCTCGGGGTTATAACCGAGCAGGGTGGCCACGCCGGGGCTAGTTTGTTGGATCAACCCCTGCAGATCGGTGACCAACACGGCGTTGCCGGCGCTGCGGAACATGGCCTTGTGCAGGGCGGCTTGCTCGCGCTGGAGACGGGCCTGCAGGCGTAGCTCGAACAGTTGCATGGTCTGCTCTGCCAGCAGGCGCAGGGCGTGGCGTTGCTCGTCATTTAGATGGCGTGGCTGACGGTCGATCACGCACAGGGTGCCCAGGTTGTGGCCCTGGCCATCGCTCAGGGGTATACCAGCGTAGAAGCGAATATCCGGGTCGCCGGTGACCAACGGGTTAGCGCAAAAGCGCGGGTCAAGCAGGGTGTCGTCCACCTCGAACAGGTTATCGCCGTTGATTGCATGGGCACAGAAGGCTATTTCTCGCGGCGTTTCGCTGGCATCCAGACCGACCCGGCTCTTGAACCACTGGCGTTCGGCGTCGATCAGTGAGATCAGCGCGATGGGCGTGCCGCAGATCTGCGCGGCCAGTGCTGTGATGGTGTCGAACATCTGCTCAGCGGGCGTATCCAGCACCTCGAAGGCCAACAGGGCCGCCAGGCGACTGGGTTCGTTACGTGGGGCTGGAGGAAGCCCCGGACGCCTATTCATAGGCTGGTTTCCTGTGTTGTTGCGACGCTGATGGGAAGGTCGAACCAGAAAGTCGCGCCGTGACCTGCCACAGATTCGAAACCGATCTGCCCGCCCATGCGCTCGATGATTTCCTTGCTGATAGCCAGGCCAAGACCTGTGCCGCCCTTTTGCCGAGTATCGGTGGCGTAGGCTTGGGAGAATTTGCTGAAAATGCGCGGTTGGAAATTTTCCGCTACACCGGGGCCGTGGTCGGTCACGCTGACGCGGATGCGTGCGTCATGCTGCTGCACGCGCACGTCTACAGCTTTGCCCTTGGGCGAGAACTTCGCCGCATTCGGCAGCAGGTTGGCCAGCACTTGGGCCAGGCGTTGCAGTTTATGTTGCTTGGCGATTTGCAGGTTCCAGGGGGTTTTCTGCTTACTTAAGGCAACGCCGGCGAGCGCGCTAAAAAAAATGGCTGAACCGAGGCTGCTGAGACCGACAATCCATTGGGTTGCGCTGGGGTTGATCGGTGTATGCATCAACCCGCTCCATCACGGTTGTGGTGTGCTGACGTGATGCTCAAGCCAGGCCTGCCAGCCGGCGCAGACGGCCCTGCTCAGGGTCATCGTGGGCTGTGTTGAGCTCGCAGGCAGCGAGGCGCATCAGAATATTTTCGCGGTTGACGTTATTGCTCGGCAGGGCATAGCACGCGCCGATCAGTTCGCGCAGGTGTATCGGTAATTGCCATTGCGCCTTGATGCTGATGGCAAAGGGGCCGCTGAACTGGTCGAGAGCCTGCAAGACTTGGTCTTCGCTGAAGCTCTGCCCACTGTCCTGCCAAGCCTGCGCTTGGTAGAGCACACAGAGTTCGCCCATGCGGTGCAGCAGGGCTGCACAGTGGAAGGGTGCAGGGTCCATAGCGCATTGGCGGGCGAGGCGGGTGCTGCGTTCGATCAGCAGTTCGGTGCTGTCCAGATGCGCCTGGGCAAACATGCTCAGCAGCGGGTTTTGCAGTGCGCTGGATCGGCGCAGTGCCAGGCCCATGGCCAGGTTCAAGCTGTTGCTTGCCCCCAGTTTTTGCAACGCTTCCAGTAGGTTTGAGCAGGGCTTGCCTGCCTGCGTATAGGTGCTGCTATTGGCCACGGCAAGCAGACGGGCGCTGAGCGCGGGGTCTTGTTGCCACTCACTGGCTAGCTTGCGCAGATCAATTTGCTCGCCTTTGAAGCTTTGCATAAGGCGATCACGCACATGCGCGTTGAGAGGCAGCTGCAATTCACTGCTGGGCAAGCTGTGCAGGTGAGCAAGCAGGTCGTTCTGCTCCGCGCTGGCCTGGGTTTGTTGTTCTTCAATGTCTGGGGGTAGCAGGGTCTCCAGGCTGGCGGCAACATGGGCGGCCTGGAAGGGTTTGCTGATAAAGGCATTGATCTTTAGAGCACGGACAGCCATCACGCTGGCACGGTCGGCGCGGCCGGTAATCAACACCAAGGGTGTGCTGGTGTTATCGCGCCGGACCTGTTCAAGCAATTGGGTGCCGGGGCCATCCGGCAGATTCCAGTCGGTGATGACCAGGTCGGCAGGGCGCTGCTGCCATTCGCGTAAGGCGTCGCTGACGTTGCTCAGGCATACCACCTGACAGCCGGGGCGCAGGCTGAGAACAATCTGCTTAAGCAGATCGGCGATCCAGCTGTCGTCTTCAAGAATCATTACAAGCATGCGTTGTGCCCAGGTTCGCCGCGTGTCGAGGCGTAATGCTAATTGTCTGATCGGTTGCGTTGATGGTTGAGAATGCCCGAAATAATAGCCCTGAGCATTGTCGCTATTGAGTTGTTGAAATAATTCGCTCTGTAAGGTGTCCTTGGCCGGCCCATGACGACGCAGTAATGCGTGGCGCAATAGCACCTGTGGGTGGCGCTGCAAGGGCTAAGCAACAGGCGCTTTGCTGAGCATTTATAGGCTAAAAGTCAGCCGTAGCATTGGGCCGTCAGGATAGATGTTGCTAAGGTGGCAATATTCTTATGCCAAAGACCAACTGGTGTTCTGATCAAGGTCAGGGATAATGGCTGCGACGCATGCTAAAAAGAGGCATCGTCTTTCCTTCTGCACGAGGCACACGACCCATGTGGTACAACGGTATTCTTGACCTGTCAGTCTGGCAGTTGATCGCAGTCACCCTGCTGCTGACGCATGTGACTATCGTCGGCGTGACGGTTTATCTGCATCGTTACTCGGCGCACCGCGCGCTGGAACTGCACTCGGCGCTGAAACACTTCTTTCGTTTCTGGCTGTGGCTGACCACGGCGCAGAATACCCGTGCATGGACCGCCATCCACCGCAAGCACCATGCTAAATGCGAAACTATTGATGACCCGCACAGCCCGGTGATCAAGGGCTTGAGCACCGTGCTACGTACCGGCGCCGAGCTGTATGCCGAAGAGGCGAAGAACCCGGAAACTCTGCGTATCTACGGTAAGAACTGCCCGGAAGATTGGATTGAGCGCAACCTCTACTCGCGCTTCCCGATTGCTGGTATCGCTTTGATGGGCGCCATCGACCTGGCCTTGTTCGGCGCGGCCGGTATCACCATCTGGGCGATCCAGATGATGTGGATTCCGGTGTGGGCGGCGGGCGTGATCAATGGCCTTGGCCATGCGGTCGGCTACCGTAACTTCGAATGCCGTGATGCGGCGACCAATCTGGTGCCCTGGGGCATTCTCATCGGCGGCGAAGAGCTGCATAACAACCACCACACCTACCCCAACAGCGCCAAGCTGTCGGTGAAGAAGTGGGAATTCGACATGGGCTGGTTTTGGATCCAGCTGTTCAGCATGCTCGGCCTGGCCAAGGTGCAGCGCGTTGCACCGATCGCTCACCGGGTAGCCGGTAAGCGCAGCTTGGACATGGACACCGCCATGGCCATTCTTAACAACCGCTTTCAGATCATGGCGCAGTACCGCAAGTTGGTGATCGCGCCGCTGGTGCAGCAGGAACTGAGCAAGGCCGATGCGTCGGTGCGCCATCACTTCCACCGCGCCAAGCGTTTGCTATCCCGTGAGCCAAGCTTGTTAGATGAAGGCCATCAAATGCGTATTCAGCGCATGCTGGAACAAAGCCAGGCGCTCAAAGTGATCTACGAGAAGCGCCTCGCCCTGCAGCAGATCTGGGTGAAAACCAGCGCCAACGGCCATGACATGCTCGAAGCCATTAAGCACTGGATCAGTGACGCCGAGGGCAGTGGTATTCAGTCGCTGCGCGAGTTTGCCGAACAGCTGAAAACCTACTCGCTGCGTCCTGCTACCGCTG
This sequence comes from Pseudomonas sp., assembly GCA_017886405.1. GTDB lineage: Bacteria > Pseudomonadota > Gammaproteobacteria > Pseudomonadales > Pseudomonadaceae > Aquipseudomonas. The sequence goes on from JAGGNC010000080.1 coordinate 5,586, forward strand.
CATAGCAAAGCCCTGGCTCGTCCAAGCCCGCTTCGGCGGGCTTTTTATTGCGGGCTGCTTTATGGCTGGCCGTGGCTAGGTATCGATAACGCCAGCATCGGCTCCTCATTTTTAGCGATGACTTGAGCGATGCAGCAGGCCAGCTGTTACAGGCAGCCGCTTGCTATTCACTATATAAAAGAATATATTG
>JAGGNC010000190.1 GCA_017886405.1 Pseudomonas sp.
CGGGTAGAGACGGTAAAACGACCAAGGTCACCGGGTTCAATCGCGACATCACGTCCCAACATGAGGTGGAAACCTCCCTGCGCATAGCCAAACAACAGGCTGACTCCGCTAGCGCGGCCAAAAGTGCCTTTCTCGCCAACATGAGCCATGAAATACGCACGCCGTTGAATGCGGTGCTAGGTATGTTGCACTTGGTCCAGGGCACCAATTTGAGTCAGCGTCAGCTCGATTACATACAGAAAGCCTATGGCGCATCCCAATCGCTGCTGGGGCTGCTTAACGATATTCTCGACTATTCCAAGATCGAAGCCGGCAAGCTGCAACTGGATCTGCATCCGCTTGAGCTGGAGCCTTTGATGTGCGATCTGGCGGTGGTGCTCAGCGGTAATCATGGGCATAAGAACATTGAGGTGATGTTTGACCTCGACCCCGCCTTACCAGAGGTGGTGATAGGCGACAGTCAGCGTCTGCAACAAATTCTGATCAACCTAGCCGGTAACGCACTTAAGTTCACAGCAGAAGGCAATGTCATTGTAAGCGTGCGTCAGCTTGAGCGAAGCCAAGAACGGATTAAGATCCGCATAGCCGTCAGTGATACCGGGATTGGTATCAGTGATGAGCAACTCACTCACCTATTTGAAGGGTTCTCCCAAGCAGAAGCGTCCACCAGCCGCCGCTATGGCGGTACTGGTTTGGGCTTGGTTATCAGCACTCGCCTGATCACGCTGATGGGCGGTGAGCTGCAGGTAGACAGTCGGGTTGGCGAAGGGAGTCGCTTCTGGTTCGATGTTGAGTTTGGCATCGCAGATCAAACGCCATTAAAAGCTGCATGTGCTGTGGTCGACAAGAAATTGCATATTTTGGTGGTTGACGACAATGCAGTGGCACGAGAGTTACTTGTGCAAATGAGTGCCGAGCTTGATTGGACCGCCGAAGCGGCGCATGACGGTAACCAGGCTCTGGCCTGTATCAAGGCCGCAAATGCTCAAGGTCAGCCTTTCGACCTGATATTGATGGACTTGCTGATGCCAGGCATGGACGGCCTCAAAGTAGCCAGGCTCGTGCGTGATTCCGCCGGTGATGTTCGCCCTCCTCTCGTGGTGATGGTGACTGCCCATGGCCGAGAAGCGCTGGCCGATAGCGAGCACGACGCGGATACACCCTTCGCCGCTTTTTTGACCAAGCCCGTAACCCCCAAACAACTGGCCGCCACCATTGCGCGTGTATTCAGTGGCGCGCCGGCGAGGCCAATCAAGCCTGATTACCATGTCTCAAAGCGCTTGCAAGGGTTACGGCTATTGGTGGTTGAAGACAACGCGTTAAACCGTCAAGTCGCTCAGGAGCTACTAATGGGTGAAGGGGCTGAGGTGTTGCTGGCAGAAGGCGGACAACAAGGCATTGACAGCGTTATTGGCCCACAAGCAAGCGTGCTTGATGCGGTGCTGATGGATGTGCAGATGCCTGGAATCGACGGACTTGAAGCCACACGGTTGATTCGCCAAGACGCCCGCTTTACTGAATTGCCCATCATCGCCATGACCGCTAACGCATCTGCTGCTGACCGTGAGGTTTGCCTGTCTGCGGGAATGAGTGACCATATCGGCAAACCCATTGATCTGGAGAAATTGGTCGCCAGCCTGCTGCATTGGGCGGGAACAGCTGCGCAAGAAAAACAACCCTCTGGCGCTGTAACCGAGCATAGCGAATCAGTGTTACGCCGTTTCGGTGGGAATTTAAAATTGCTGCAGCGCATGCTGATCAATTTCGAGCCTGAAATGCAAAAGCAGCTGCAGCAACTTAACTCACATGCTACACAGGGTGACGCTGTAGCGGTTTTGGCTCAATTGCATATGCTTAAGGGCAGCGCGGGCACTATGGGCGCCCAGTTACTTGCAGAAAATGCGGCAGGGCTTGAGCAGCAAATCCAGCAGCTTGATGCCGTGCAGGCGTTTGCATTTCTGGGCCAGCGGGGCTGGCGTGACGAGTTAGCTGAGGTGCTCAAGCAGTGTGTTACTGAGCTTCATCAAGTGTTTCTCGCCACCGATGACATAGAGCAGGTAATCGATGCGCAACCGTCCTTGGCCCAGTGGCAACAGGCGCTGCGCACCATTCTTAAACTGCTTGCCGCCGGTAACCTGCAAGCCATTGAGCAAACCGAAGCGCTGGCCCCTGGCATTCCTCGGCAATGGCAAAGCCATTTTGCCAAGTTTTGCCAAGCTGTCGATTTTCTAGATTTCCCCAGTGCAATTGCTCTGGGTGATGAGTTGCTTAATCTCGCTCAAGAGGGTTGATATGAGTGTCTGGATAGAGCATTGCCAGAGCCGCCCTAAATTACTGGTGGTGGACGACCAGCCCATCAACATTCGGGTTATCAATGAGCTCTTTCGCGCCGAATGCGACATGCACATGGCCACGAATGGCGAACAAGCCATTGCTATCAGCAAGTCCTTAGTGCCCGACCTGATTCTGCTCGACATTATGATGACGGGTATGGACGGCCTTGAGGTCTGCCGACGCTTGAAGAGCGATCCGGCCACGGCTGCGATACCGGTCATTTTCATCACTGCCAAGGTCGATGAAACCGTCGAGGCGCTGGGATTTGAACTGGGAGCGGTTGATTACATCAGCAAACCACTCAACCCCTCTATTGTGCGGGCACGGGTTAAAACGCACCTGACCCTCAAGATCCAAACTGACTACCTCAAAGGGCTGGCGCGTCTTGACGGCTTGACGGGTATTGCAAACCGCCGATCCTTTGATGAACGTCTTGCTCAAGCCTGGAATCAAGCCTGCCGAGACGGTGGAACGCTGTCTTTGCTGATGATCGATATCGACTATTTCAAGTGCTATAACGATCACTTAGGCCACCTTAAAGGGGATGAGTGCCTGCGTCAGGTAGCCCAAGCCATCGCGCAATCGGTTAACCGTCCTTATGACATGGCCGCGCGTTACGGAGGCGAAGAGTTTGCTTGCATCTTGCCGGATACTTCCGCCCATGGCGCGATGAATCTGGCCGAACAAATACAGGACTGCATCAGCAAGTTAGCGATTGCGCACCCCGCTTCCGACATCAGTCAGCAGCTCACTCTATCGATTGGGGTGGCCAGCCTGCAGCCCAAAATAGGCAGTAAAGCCGCAGAACTGGTGGCCTTAGCCGATGAGCAGCTCTACCAAGCCAAGAAGAATGGTCGCAATCAAGTACACTGCCCGGCCGATTGAGCGTCGCGTGTAAGGCCTCATTACACCTAGACGCGCTCGCTGTTGCTATGAAAAAGCCGCGATCTGATAAGGAGAACTCCTCAATCAGACTGCGGCTTTTTGTTTAGGCCACTAGCGATTTATGTGTGACGGTTAGGCCAGATCAAAACGATCCAAGTTCATCACCTTGTTCCACGCTGCGGCGAAGTCGTGGACGAACTTCGCCTGTGCATCGTCGGTGGCATACACCTCGGCCAAGGCCCGCAGCTGGGAGTTGGAGCCAAATACCAGGTCAACCTGGGTAGCGGTCCATTTGAGATCGCCAGTTTTGCGGTCGCGGCCTTCCAGCACGCCATCGGTGGTCGACTTCTGCCATTTAGTGCCCATGTCGAGCAGGTTGACGAAGAAGTCATTGCTCAGCGTTTCCGGGCGTGTGGTTAATACGCCGTGTTGAGCTTGGCCGACGTTGGCATTTAGCGCGCGCAGGCCACCAATCAGCACGGTCAGCTCTGGTGAGGTCAGTTCCAGCAGTTGCGCCTTGTCGATCATCATCGCGGCGGTGACGTCTTCGTCACCTTTGTGGGCATAATTGCGGAAGCCATCGGCCCTAGGTTCTAGTGCATCGAAGGAGTCGACTTCGGTTTGCTCTTGCGTGGCATCTGTCCGGCCTGGAGCGAACGGCACCCTTACATCGACACCGGACTTCTTCGCGGCAGCTTCGACTGCAGCACACCCAGCGAGGACGATAAGGTCAGCCAGGGAGACTTTTTTGCCGCCGCTTGCCGAGGCGTTGAAGTCCTTCTGAATGGCTTCCAGCGCGACCAATACCTTGCTCAGTTCGACCGGTTGGTTGACCTCCCAGTCTTTCTGCGGGGCGAGGCGGATGCGTGCGCCGTTGGCGCCACCGCGCTTGTCGCTGCCACGGTAGGTAGATGCCGATGCCCAGGCGGTGTTGACCAGTTGGCCAATCGACAGACCAGAAACCAGTACTTTAGCCTTGATGTCGGCGATGTCTTGGGCATCAACCAGAGCATGGTCAATGTCTGGAACCGGGTCTTGCCAGATCAGCTCTTCCTGAGGCACCAGCGGGCCAAGATAACGGGCGCGCGGGCCCATGTCACGGTGGGTTAGTTTGAACCAGGCACGGGCAAAGGCATCGGCGAATTCAAGAGGGTTCTGGTGGAAGTGACGTGAAATCTTCTCGTAGGCCGGGTCCATGCGCAGCGATATATCGGCGGTGGTCATCATCGGCGGATGTTTCAACGCAGGGTCATGGGCGTCGGGGATCAGGTGCTCAGGTTTGCAGTTGATCGGGGTCCACTGATGAGCACCCGCCGGGCTTTTGCTCAACGCCCACTCGTAACCAAACAGCATGTCGAAATAGCCGTTGTCCCACGTAGTGGGGTTGGGCTTCCAGGCACCTTCAATACCGCTGGTGGTGGTGTGCGCGCCCTTACCGCTGGCGAACGCGTTGATCCAGCCAAAGCCCTGCTCTTCAATGCCCGCTGCTTCCGGCTCTGGACCAACCAAGGTGGGATCGCCCGCACCGTGGGCTTTACCGAAGGTATGACCGCCTGCGACTAGAGCCACGGTTTCTGTATCATTCATGGCCATGCGGGCGAAGGTTTCACGCACATCGCGGCCTGAGCCCAGTGGATCGGGATTGCCATCCGGGCCTTCTGGGTTGACGTAAATCAGGCCCATTTGCACGGCAGCCAGCGGATTTTCTAAAACACGGTCGCCGCTGTAACGGCTATTGGGTTTGTCGCTGGTCGCTAGCCATTCTTTCTCCGAACCCCAGTACGTGTCTTCTTCCGGCTCCCAAATATCCGCACGGCCGCCGGCGAAACCGAAGGTCTTGAAGCCCATCGATTCCAGAGCGACGTTACCGGTGAGTACAAACAGGTCAGCCCAGGAAAGCTTGCGCCCATACTTCTGCTTAATCGGCCAGAGTAAGCGACGCGCCTTGTCTAAGTTACCGTTGTCCGGCCAGCTATTGATTGGGGCAAAACGTTGGTTGCCGGAGCTTGCACCGCCGCGCCCGTCTTGGATGCGGTAAGTACCGGCCGCGTGCCAAGCCATGCGGATCATCAGCCCACCGTAGTGGCCCCAGTCGGCTGGCCACCAGTCCTGAGAGTCAGTCATCAACGCGTGCAAATCCTTGATCACAGCATGCAGATCAAGGCTATTGAACTCGTCGGCATAGTTGAATCCTTCACCCATAGGGTCGGACTTTGAGGAATGCTGATGCAAAACCTTCAGATTGAGCTGGTTGGGCCACCAATCTGCATTCTTTGGCGCGCTGCCAGAAACACTATTTTTTCCAGCAGCACCCGAGAATGGGCACTTCGCATCATTAGACATGACTGTCTCCTGTTCTATTCAGCAAAAGCGATGAAACAAGTTTGGTAGCTGGACTGCGAACCAGCCAATAGGATTTGGGTATGGGCTTTATAGTAGTCTGACCTTAAGACCCTGTTGCTATTTGAGTCGTAAGCAAAATGCATGCTGATCGTAAGGTGCGAAATAAGCCTGCGCCGCACAATTTAGCGC
>JAGGNC010000113.1 GCA_017886405.1 Pseudomonas sp.
GGCCGTGATTGTCGACCTTCAGCCATAGGCGGCGAAAGGGCCAGCGCGGGTCGCAGTCGAGCATTTAGGTGGCGGCGATGTTGTTGCCTTGCAGGCTTTGCATCAGATCACGGGTGGCGTTGATGCCGTGCTCATCGATGTTCAAGCGCAGGTTTCCACGCCAGGGTTATGCCAGGCTTTCCATACCAAGGTCTGCTGCATTGAGCGACTCCAAGCCAGGTAAGGGTGGATAAACCTAGGAGGTGCGGCAATAACGCGGCATAGAGTACCTTCCCTGGTGTTCTCGTTCGAGTAACGTCGCGCCGCTTAGCGTGATGAAGGAGTAATGTCTGTCAGCCATTATCGACAGTTGCCCACCTTTCTGCGCGCTGTTTTGCTGCGCGCGGTTAGCTTGGGTGTTGGTTTACAGCGCCCTGCGTTGCAGCGACGCTTGCTCGAAGCGAACGCCAGCCAGGCCGGTATCCAGCAGTGCGCGGATATTGCTGTGGTCGTTGCCGCTAGGGGAGGCCAGCACGCTGCGGTAATGTTCGCCAAAGCACTGCAGCGTCTCTTCCAGGCTCAGGCCTTCGAGCAGCGCCAGGCCGAGGGTCTTGCACGAGCCTTCGTTCTGCCCTGCAGCGCTCTCAACATTGCCATTGCTGAATGCGCTCGGCTGGTACTGATAGTGCTCGGCTATAAACGCCAGGGTTTCGGCGAAGGTGAAGTGATCGCCGTGCAGCGTGGCGCGAAAGTCGTGGAGGGCGCTCATGCGTCTTTCCCTTTGTTAAAGGCCGCCTGCTGCTCGGCGCTGGCCTCCTTCTGGTATTTGCTTTTCCACTCGGCATACGGCATGCCGTAAACCTCTTCACGCGCTTCATCCAGGGTGATGGCGACGCCGTTGTCATCCGCTGCCGCTTTGAACCATTTGGACAGGCAGTTACGGCAGAAACCGGCAAGATTCATCATGTCGATGTTCTGTGCATCGGGGCGTGAACGCAGGTGTTGCAGCAGTCTGCGAAAGGCGGCGGCTTCAAGCTCAAGGCGTTCTTGATCGGTCATGGCGATGCTCTCTGATGGCAGGCAGGGGAGGCGTGGCGCGCTGATAGAAGCCTGAGTGCTTGGCGGTAACGTCCCAGCGCCGGACGCGCCGGGAATCATGCCAGTCGCCTAGTGGCTGCTCAGCGGTGACCCGCGAGGGTAATCGACACCGACTCAGCGAAACGCAGGGCGTGCAGCTTGTCGATCTCCACCTCAGCGTAGCGCACATCCTGATTGGACATGACCAGGTCGAGAACTTCCTGGGTCATACGCTCCAGCAGGGCGAAGCGGTTTTCTTCGACATGGCGGATCACCGCCTTGGTGATGGTGCGGTAATTCAGCGCGTTGTCTATATCGTTGTCACGCACTGCATCCAAGGCGGGGTAGAGGATAGTCAGGTTGATCAACACGTCCTGCTTGTTGTTGATCTCCTCTTCCTTGATGCCAATGTAGGTGCGCAGGCGCAGGTCTTTGACGCGGATGCGCGCCATACCAGGTTCCAGTCGCGGCATTACTTACCCCGTCCGATCAGTTGCAGGAATTCGTGGCGAGTGTTGCAGGATTCACGGAAGGCTCCAAGCATGACCGAGGAGGTCATCACCGAGTTCTGCTTCTCCACACCGCGCATCATCATGCACATGTGTTTGGCTTCGATTACTACAGCTACGCCTGCAGCGTTGGTCACCTGCTGGATGGCGTCGGCGATCTGCTTGGTGAGGTTTTCTTGGATCTGCAGACGGCGGGCGAACATGTCGACAATACGTGCCACCTTCGATAGGCCGAGTACCTTGCCGGTTGGGATGTAAGCCACATGGGCCTTGCCGATAAACGGCAGAATGTGGTGCTCACACAGCGAGTACAGCTCTATATCACGGACGATCACCATCTCATCGTTATCCGACTCGAACAGCGCGCCGTTGACCACTTCTTCCAGGCTCTTTTGGTAGCCGTTGCACAAATACTGCATGGCCTTGGCGGCGCGTTTTGGCGTGTCAAGCAGGCCTTCGCGTTCGGGATTTTCACCTATGCCGAGGATAATTTCACGGTAGTGGTTGGGCAGTTCAGGGTTCATTGCAAAGGTCCTCGCGACCAGACTCATTTGAGATGGCGGCCGCCGTTGACAGTCATTGTGGTGCCAGTGACGTAGGGGTTATCAAGCAGGTAGCGCAAGCTCTGGTAGATCACCAGTGGCCCAGGTTCGATGCCCAGTGCCGATTTTTTCAGGGTTTTGCGGCGGTAATCGGCATCATCTTCCGGGTTAAACATAATCAGCGCCGGAGCAATACCGTTGACCTTAATGTGTGGTGCGAAGCGTGCGGCAAATGACAGGGTCAGGCTATCCATTCCAGCCTTGCTGGCGCAATAGGCCGGGCGCTTGGCGCTGCCTGTACGGGCAACGTCATCGCTGATGTGGATGATGTCGGCTGGCGTGGAGCGGGCGAGCAAATCCTGGCAATGCAGGTTGATCAGGTATGGCGCCAGCATGTGCACGCTAAACAACCGTTGAAAAGCGGCGGCTTCCTCGCCAGGGGTTTCAATCAACCAGTCAGAGGCGTTGTGCACGATGGCGCGCAGGCTGTCTGTGTGCATTTTTAGCTGTTCGATAAATGCCAGGATGCTTGTTTCGCTAGAAAAGTCTGCTTGCAGAGCCAGTGCTCCAAGCTGCCTAAGGCGCTTGATGCCCTCGCGTTCGCTGCGGTAGGTGACAATCAGCGAATGACCGTCATCGAGCAGGCGTTCGGCGCAGTAAAGGCCGATACGCTGACTGGCTCCGGTAATCAAGATAGGGGCGACGCTGACGCTCATGGTCGACTCGGCAGAAGAAAAAAGGTGGGTTCAGCGACGCTGCGCCGGGATACCTGACCAGTAAGACACAGCACCGACTGAACCGAGAGCAAAGTTATACCAGTGGCGCGCTTTGTACAACCATGCGGCCTGTATGGTTACTGCACGGCTGATGGATTTTTGCCTATTTCATTGAGGTACGCCGCTATTTTTGGCAGTGGCAGGCTGAATAAAATTGTTTTTTAGTGTACAAAATTGGTTTTCTTGTACAGGTATGGGTGTCATGAAACCTTGGCAGTTAAGCATGGCAGTGTTGTTTGGGCGGGTAGGCCGTGTCGAGGTGCTGGCGCTGCGCTCTTGCGGTTACAAGGTGCGTGTGGTTAACCGGAGTGGAGGCGTGCACACGCTGGCGTATGGATCTGAACGCCCGCTCTGGCCTGGGCTGGGCCTGCTCAAGGCGCGCTTGCGCCGTTGTGGTGTGCGCCAGGTGCTTTTACTGCAGCCGGAAAGCCACGACGAAATTATCGGTCGGCCTGTGATGCGTGAGGCGGATCCGGGGCTAATGCTCTGCCTGGGCTAATTTAGTGTGGCGTTTTATCGGTTGTGCATTGTGCGTCTTTACAGCGCCGGCTGGCGTCTGGGTGGGGCAGCCAATCGAGGTGCGGGCGTAACCGGCAGAACAGTCGATAAGCCAGTTCTAGCAAGGGGCGCAATGCTGGCCACGTCAGTGGTGCAGCCCAACGGTCAAGACCGGCAGCGCGCCAGCTCCACAGGGTGGCATCCAAGCCGGTGACCCATTGGCCGTCGGCAAAACGTGCGTGTAAACGGTTTTGCAGCGCTTCTTTGGTCTGGCCAATGCACTCGACATTAAATTCCCCAAGGCTAATGTCAACGAGGCACAGGCGTTGCAGGCTGGCTCGCCGGCGCAACAGTTGAATTTCGCGCGCGCAAAGTGGGCAGTCGCCATCGTAGTAGAGGGTCAGGGGCCAATCTGGTTGCTTATTCATAGTCTGGCTCTTTGTATAGGTTTTGTACAAAGTATGCGCTAAGCACCTGATGTTACAATGCCTGCAACATTTTTTCTGTGATGCTCGCTGCCATGTCCGATCCCATTGGTGCTTCTTCCCTCGTTTCGAGTGCCCTCAAGCAGGAAGAGCTATTTCCTATCCGTGAGGTGGCGCGCCTGACAGGCGTCAATCCAGTCACCCTGCGGGCCTGGGAGCGACGTTATGGGTTGATCCAGCCAACGCGCACCGACAGTGGTCATCGCTTGTATTCGCAGGTGGATATCGAGTCGGTCCGCAGCATCCTGGCGTGGATGGAGCGCGGCGTAGCGGTGAGCAAGGTGGGTAAGATTCTCGCCAAAAGCAGCCTGATCAAGTCTGCTAGTTCACCGGTCTATGAGGAGATCAGCGCCAGCGAGTGGAGCGAGTGGCAAGCTCAGCTGCGCCACGCCATCAGCGCCTTCGATGAAGTGCGGCTGGATCGCTTGTATGGTCAGATATTCTCCAGCTACCCATTGCCAGTGGTGTTTCAGGATATTCTGATGCCGCTCTGGCAGGAGCTGTTGCTGCGTCAGGACGACTTCGGTCAGACCAGCGAATGGCTGTTTCTCGACACCTTCCTGCGCGCCCGCACCCTGCAGCGTCTACACGTGTTGCGCGCCCAGGTCGAGGAGCGGGTGCTGTTGGCGGCTTTTCCGGGCCATTGCCGTGAGCTGGAGCTGCTGGTCGCTGGGCTGCTGCTCAGCAGTGCAGACACCGCCGTCAGTGTGCTCGGGCTCGGCCAGCCACTCGAAGAGCTAACCCTGATCTGCGAAAAAGTTCAGCCCCAGGCCCTCGTGCTGTTCTCCAACCAACCGCCCAATGATGATTTGCCAAAGGTGTTGTCACGCCTTGCGCTGTCGCTGGATTGCCCGCTGGTGTTGGCCGGTGATGGTGCTGATCTGGCTGAGGAGAGCCTCAGCGGCTCGCCGATTGCCTGTCTGGGCAACGAAGGACGTTTGATGCTGCGCCGCCTGCAGCAGTTTCTTGCAGGGCACTTGGACACCTGATCCATTGCGCTAAACCCACCTATCACCACAGATTGCGGCCATGGCCGCAGTTTTTTCTTGTGCCTGTCTTTTGCTGCTGACTGCATTTACTTGTACATCATGTACAGGAATTACTTGCCATTTGCTTCGTTAGTCTATACAAAAGCTGTACACAGTTTATTTTTGTATAGCTTGTACCCACCTGTACAGCTTGAGGACTTAGCGACATGCCCCAATACCGCGCACCCCTTCGTGATATGCGTTTCGTTTTTGACGAGGTGCTCGACGCCTATGCCACCTTGCAGTCGCTGCCTAGTCAGCGCGAGTTCGGAGACGACCTCGGTGGCGCCATTCTGGAAGAAGCTGCCAAATTGGCAGAAAACGTGCTGGCACCGCTTAACGGGCCAGGTGACAAACAAGGCTGCCATTACGATCCGGAAACTAAGTTGGTCAAAGCTCCTGACGGCTTCCGCGCTGCCTACAAGCAGTTCGCCGAAGGCGGTTGGACCGCACTGGCCTGTACCACTGAGTTTGGCGGTCAAGGTTTGCCTCATGTGCTGAACATGATGGTTGAGGAGATGGTTTGTTCGGCAAATCTGTCCCTTGGTATGTACCCAGGCCTCACCCACGGCGCCATCAATTCACTGACTGCCCATGGTGCACGTGAGTTGCAGGAGCGCTACCTGCCTAAGCTGATCAGCGGCGAATGGACAGGCACCATGTGCTTGACCGAGCCACAGTGCGGTACAGACTTGAGCTTGATCCGCACCCGTGCAGTGCCACAAGCCGATGGCAGCTACTCAATAACCGGCACCAAGATCTGGATTACCGGTGGTGAGCACGATCTAGTCGATAACATTCTGCATCTGGTATTGGCCAAGCTTCCGGATGCGCCAGATAGCGTC
>JAGGNC010000067.1 GCA_017886405.1 Pseudomonas sp.
GGCATGAACCGCGCCTTCTGTTCAGCGCTGCCGTACTCAGCGATATAAGGGCCACACAGCGCCGAGTGCAGCGGCAACCAAAACCCCGCCTCGTTCACCATGGCTAACTCTTCGCACATGATCTGCTCATAGCGAAAATCTTTAAGCCCAGCACCGCCGTACTCTTCATCGGCCCAGGGCAGTAAAAAGCCCATGTCACCGGCCTTCTTCCACACCTCACGGCTGACCATGCCGGCGGCTTCCCACGCGTCCTGATGCGGCACCACTTCCTTCTTCAGGAAGGCGGCAAAGGAATCGCGGAACATATTGTGTTCAGTGTCAAAAATATTGCGCTGCATGCAGTTGGCTCCTAGAGCGGAAGGCGTGCTGCAGATTAGGCCTGCCCGGCCACCCGCCTCAATGACCCATGCGCTCAGCGTGGATTGACCCAATCGCTCGACCGGCTTGTCCTGTGTGCAATGGGCCGCCTACCATCGGCGTACTTTAAAGGAGCCGTCATGCGCGAACGCACCATCGCCAGCCACTTTGTCCGCGCCGCCTTGCGCGGCGCCGAGCACCAGGGCCTCGACTGCACAGCACTGCTGCGCCAACTGGGAATTCAGCCCGCGCTGCTCGATGAACCTCGTGCGCGGGTCGCCCCCGAGCAGTTCGCCCGCCTCGTGCAGTTGCTGTGGGAAAGCCTCGATGATGAGTACCTCGGCTTTGGCCGCCTGCGCAGCAAGCCCGGCACCTTCGCGATGATGTGTTACGCCATCATCCACTGCCACTCGCTGGAAAAAGCCCTCGGCCGCGGCACGCTGTTCTACGGCCTGTTCCCCGAAGGCCCGACCATCAGCATCCAGCGTGAAGGCGACTGGGCGCGCCTGACCGTGGACGACTCAACTTTGCGCGACCCCGACCACTTTCTGCTGGAATGCCTGCTGGTGATCTGGCATCGCCTTGGCAGCTGGCTAATTGGCCAGCGCATCCGTTTGGAAGAAGCCACCTTCACCTACACCCAGCCCGCTCATGCGGCCGAATACGAACTGCTGTTCCCCTGCACCCGGCGCTTCTCGGCGGGGCGCACCAGCCTGCTGTTCCACGCCCGCTACTTGGCCATGCCACTGCTGCAAGATGAACGCACCCTCAAGCAATTCCTCCAACACTCCCCCGCCGACCTACTCGCCCGCCCAGATGGCGGCGACAGCCTGATCAGCCAAATCCGCCGCCTGCTCGGCCGCGACTGCAGTAATTGGCCGGACCTGGATGCCGTCGCGCAACAACTGCACATGAGCCCACAAACCCTGCGCAGGCACTTGCGTGAGGAAGGCTCGAGCTTTCAACAACTCAAGGATCACCTGCGCCGCGACCTGGCCATCTACCACTTGGGGCGTGCCGATTTGGCGATTCAAGACATTGCCGAACAACTGGGGTTTTCCGAGCCTTCTGCGTTTCACCGAGCGTTTAAAAAGTGGACCGGGCTAACGCCTGGGGCGTATCGGGCGCAGGAGGGTTAAAGTGCGGCAGTTTTTGCAGCAACCGGTAAAAGTCTTAAGCAGCAACTACCTGGCTTTTTAGCATGGACAGCCTCGACAAGAATCCATTGGTTTCTGCCTTAAGCCTGCCAGCGCTAGCCAGCAGCCCGGGTTTGCCGTCCTGCCTGTCGCTGTTCCTCCCGGTGCCGACTTAAAAAAGCACAGCTTTATCTACCGCCTTGCTCTATCGGAGAAATGAATAAAAAGGCGACAGCGCGCAGCATAGGTTGAGCGACGCGATACCCATCAAATCGCTGGGGTGGAAATCCTCTGCAAAAACACGCTGAGTTACAGGCACTTTGAACGAGCTGTGCGCTCTTCTGTCTCGAAGTTTTTCAACCATGCTTTTAGCTCAGCGAGCGGCTTTGGCTTGCAGAGCCAGTAACCCTGCAGCATGTCGCAGCCATGGGACTTCAATCGGTGGGCTGTCTCGGCGTCCTCGATGCCCTCGCCCACCACGCGGTAACCAAGGCTGTGGGCCATCTGAATGGCGGTAGACACAATCACCTCGGCGCTATCGCTGATGCAAACATCATGAATAAGTGATCGATCGAGCTTGAGCTCTGAGGCAGGCAGCTGCTTGAGATACGACAGAGAGGAATAGCCGCTGCCAAAATCATCAATGGCTATATGGTGCCCCAGCTCGGCCAAGACATTCAGTGCCCGCAGGCTGCAAACAGGGTCGACCATGGCGGCTGTTTCGGTGATTTCGAGGGTTACGCAGCTGGCCTGGAGCCCATTGTCCTTAAGCGCCAATTCCAACACGCCCTGAAGCTCTTTAAATTCTAGGTCGCGTGCAGAAATATTAATAGCGACGGTCAACTCTGGGTTGTCCCTCTGCAACTCGGCTAAATCTTTTGTAGCCTGCCCGATGACCCATCGGGTCAGCTGTGTGATGACGCCCGTTTCTTCGGCTAGGGGAATGAAATCGTCCGGGCTTACCCATCCGCGTTCATGGTGATGCCAACGAATCAACGCCTCCACGCCAACAATCTGCCCGGTCTTTAGATTCTGTTTGGGCTGGTAATAGAGCGTGGTCTGGTTCTGCTGCAAGGCCGTGCGCAGATCCGCCATCAACGTCAGTCGACTCTCGTTGTAAATATCGTGCAGTGGGGAATAGATGCCGGTTTCGTTACCGCCCCCGGGGGTGATTTCCATGCCGACATGAGCATTGCGGATCAACTCGGCGGCAGATTGACCGTGCTCGGGGTAACTGGCTGCGCCGAAGCGAGGCTGTAGCTCAATCGCCAGGTGATCAAGCCATATCGGCTCAGCCAATCGCCTTAGCGCGGCATTGAGGGCCGTAAAATCGTCACCCGCTTTATCCACGTCAACCATCAAGCAGAAACAGTCGTTCGATAGATAATAAACCCGCTCTTCGCGGCCTTGGTCGTCCTGAATGGCTTGTATGAAAGGTAGACCGGCTGCCAGCTCCACCATTTGTTCCGCTACTCGTTTCATTACCCATTCACTCCTGGCCAGACCAAGCGTGCGATTAATTTCATCCAGGCGCGTGATCCGGGCCAACCCCACCATATAACGGCGGTGCGGGGCCTGTTTTAGTTGCTGACCCACCATCCACTCAAATCGGTTGCGGTTGGGGAGCCCGGTAACGGGGTCGTGGGTTAAGGCTTCGGTGAGCAGGTTCTGAGCAACATTGCGCGACTGTGCTTCCTGCAGGCTGATGCCTTGGGCGGTAATTTTGTCTTCGCGCTCACTGTATAGCCGATCCGCCAGCGCCAGGGTCAGGATAAAGGCCTCAAGCCCAGAACCGATCTGCATGGCGTATTCGGTAAAGAAGTTCTCCGGAAAGACCCCCAGCGCCGTGCCGGCGGTTGCCAGTACCCCGATAGTCAGGGGGGTCCAGGCCAAGGTGAAAAATGCCCCAGCCCGGACGCCTTCCATCCAGACAACGGGCCCCACAACAAGCAAAAGCGAAAAATAGAACAGCGCAGAAAACGATGCCAGCCGGATACCCGTGTCGTAGTCGAGTAGAGGCGCTGAGATGAGAAATAGCATCTCGAATACCATCATCCCGATCAGCAGCTTATCCAGCCGAGGGCTGTGAATTCTGGTGTTTAAAAACTCGCGGCAGAAAAGCAGTGAAAACAGCGCCAAAGCAGGTATCGACACGAGCAGCGCCTTAGCGTGCAGTTCCGGCGCGAAGGGATAAAGGTGCTGGAAACTGAAGCCTTTGATGGACGCGAAAAACAACAGATACCCGGATATTGCAAGGGCATAGTAGAGATACAACTTCTCGCGCAGGCTCAGGTACACGGCGAGATTGATCAGGATGATGACGAGCAGGCTGCCGTAGAAGAGAAAATTTAGCTTCAGCTCATTGGCGGCGGTTTCAAAAAAAGCCTGTTCGCGCCAGATGCGCAGCGGCACAACCATAGAGCCGGCCGTCGCAACCCGAACGTAGACCGTCTGCATTTCGTCAGGTGCCAGGGAGGTACGCAACAACATGCTCGGATGATCCACATCACGTGGATAGAAAGGCAAGCTGTCGCCGGTTTTCAGTTCTTTGACTAAAGCGCCTCCCGAATAAACGTAGAAGACCACATCGTCTAACTGGGAATAGCCCAGTTCGGCAATCAGATTAAGGTTGAGTTGCGTCTGATTGCTTACTTCAAATCGCAGCCAGTATGCCGACTGAGTGAGGCCGAAGGTGGCACTGCCATTGGGCTCAAGCGTCCAGCGCTCTTCAGGAAGGGTAACCACTTGATCAATAGAAGCTTCGCCTGCGGCGTCCTCCCAAAACTGGAAGTGAGCCTCAATGGTTGGCGCTGGCGTTATCTTAATCGGTTCTGGTTGCGCCAAAGCGCTCAGACTCAGGCACGTGAATAGAATGGCGACCACGAGGTGAAAGGAACGGTTCAGATGCACGGAATAATGTCTCCGTTAGCGGCCAGTCAGCGGCGCTTTCTTTTTTCTTATAACTTGCAGTGTACTCAATTAGTGCCTTAAGAACAGCGCCACATGCGGCCAGCCGTGTATCGATTTGTATTATCTGAACCGTATTTTCAGCCAGGATTACTGGTCGAGCTGAAGCGCGCTTCTCAGCGCCATCTTAAGCGTCAAGCCCCTACCTAGAGGTGGTAGAGTGTGGTTCGACGTCAGATCCGTGCAATGGAGTAGGTCTTCTATGTGGATGCGTGCGACTTGTTCACTTGACTTCAACAGCCTCGTTGCGACGCCATTCATATTTATGCTGCGGCCACGCAGCGGCTGGCAACAGTGGATCGGCCGTGAGGAGTACCTGTTAACTCCTTGTGTGTCGGTAGTTGAATTTACAGATTCCTTTGGCAATCTTTGCCAGCGTTTGGTGGCTCCGGCCGGGCACTTCGCTATCCGCACCTCGTTTGACGTGCAAACAGCTGAAGCCTCTGATATTGCCCCCGGAGCCCACTTTGTCGAAGTGCCGGATCTGCCTGAAGAGACCCTGCCTTTCTTGCTACCCAGTCGGTTCTGCGAATCGGACCGCTGCACGCAACTGGCAGCCTCTATTGTGGCAGGGCATCTCGCAGGGTATGACCAATGCAGCGCGATCGCAGATTACGTTCGCCAAACTATCGAATATACGCCGGGTGCCGGGCAGCTAATTGTCAGTGCTTGTGAGGTCAATCAGCGATCACAAGCAGTGTGTCGAGACATGGCGCATTTGGGGATTGCCTGCTGCCGTGCCCTCTCGATCCCCGCGCGCATGGTCGTGGGTTATCTAGAAAACCTGCAACCGATGGATATGCATGCCTGGTTCGAAGCTTACGTGGGGGGACGGTGGTACACCTTCGATCCAACGCAAAGCGATATGCAGGGCGCCCGAGTAATAGTTGCCTACGGCCGTGACGCGGCGGATGTGGCCATCTATACGCAGTTTGGTGACCTGATTGAGCTACTTCAGATGACTGTCACCATGGAGCGTATCGACCCACCGGCCTGCTAAGGCTTCACTAAGCCAGGAATGTTTCAGAGTTCGTTTAGCGTTTAGCACCTGCCTCGCTGTTTCTTTCTGCATGCCCTTAATACCCAAAAACTCTTTCGATACTTGCCCAGCCAGAAACGAAAAAGCCCCCGAAACTCTGTGAATTTCGGGGGCTTAGACTTGCGATATGGCGGGAAGATAGGGATTCGAACCCTAGGTGCTATCGCTAACACAACG
>JAGGNC010000151.1 GCA_017886405.1 Pseudomonas sp.
CAAAACCATCCTTGACCAGCCGCAGCCGGACAGCAACCAACTGGTTGCGCAGTTGATGCAGCTGGATGTCGAGCTCAAACGCATCACCCGCGAGATCACGCCCACGGCCATCGAGCTGCTAAAAGGGCTGAGTGAGGAGCAGGTCAATGAGTTGTATGCCGCGCTCGACGAAGACAACCTGGAAGACCGCCAGGACTTTCTCGACCCACCCGTGAACGTGCAAATCAATGAGCGCCGCGAGCGTATGCAGGAGCGCATGCGCCCCTGGCTGGGCCGCCTGAACAGCGCCCAACTCAGTCACATTGCCGAGTGGGCCAACGGCCTCGGTGAGCAAAACCGCCTGTGGCTGGACAATCGCCTGCTCTGGCAAGCAGAGCTGCGCGCCGCCGTTGCCGGGCGCGACCAAGGCGATTTCGCCGAACGCCTGACGCGCCTCTTACAGCAGCGCGAAGCGTTCTACAGCGAGGACTACCGCGCCCGTTTCGGCCATTCACGTCAGGCGCTGGCGACCCTGCTCAGCCAGCTGTTGAGCAGCGCCGACGAGACCCAACGCGAGCGCCTGGCCCATCGCTTTCGTGACCTAAGCCGCGACATCACGGCAGAGCAGTGCGAGGCTTAAGCCTCGGGTAGTCGCCAATCAATTGAGCCCAACGCATGCTGCTGCAAGAATTTATTACAACGGCTGAAATGACCATTGCCGATAAAGCCCCGGTGCGCCGACAACGGCGAGGGGTGCACCGACTTCAGCACCAAGTGCTTGCTGACATCGATCAGTTTTTCCTTGCTCTGCGCATGCGCGCCCCAGAGCAGAAACACCAGCCGCGCCTGCTGCTGGCTGGCCACTTCGATCACCTTGTCGGTAAAACTCTGCCAGCCAATCTTGGCGTGGGAAGCCGCGATACCGTGTTCAACCGTCAATGAGGTATTCAGCAGCAGCACGCCCTGCTCCGCCCAGTGCTGCAAGTTGCCATGGCTGGCGATGTCGATATTCAGGTCGCGCTTAAGCTCTTTATAGATGTTCACCAGCGACGGCGGCGTTTTCACCCCCGGCTGCACCGAGAAGCACAGACCATGGGCCTGACCCTCGCCGTGGTAAGGGTCCTGGCCAATCACCACCACCTTCACCGCAGCCAATGGCGTGGAATTCAGCGCATTGAAGATCAGCGCGCCCGGCGGGTAAATCGCTTTGCCCGCCGCCTTCTCCGCCCGCAGAAAATCGCTCAGCTCACGCATATAGGGCTTGTCGAACTCATCATGCAGCGCCGCCTTCCAGCCGGCTTCGAGTTTGACGTTATCTGCAGCGCTCATGCCTATGTCCTGCTTGTGCACATAAAGGCCAGCACGCTAGGCAAGGCTGCCAGGCAAGTCAAGGAACAAGGGCAATCAACCCTGAGGGTAATTGGCGTCAGACTGAGATTCCCCCATCAACAGCCTTCTGCGGCCGTCCCGCCTTGCCCGGTCACACCCGTCGTTGCAACGTGGCCTCGATGGCGTTCTTGAAGCGCTCGCTGCCGTAAAGCCGCATGGGCTCAATGCGGTACGAATCGCCTCCACTTCACGGGCATCCAACGCCTGCCGAAACAGGGCGCGATACGCCCCCGCCTGAAAACAAATCCAGTTTGCCCCCTATTTGCCCTGCCCCTTGTTACCCCGAGCGATAAATCGGCTGATAAAACCCTGCCGTAGTGCCTGGGAACACTTGACCACTACAAAAAGCGACTGTCTGCACACGCCTCGTGCCGACAGCGCTATCCATAAATAAATCTTTGCGACGCCGAAACTTTCGTGACCAGCGCACTCAAAGATGCAGTTGATGCTCAACAGCTGGCAACAAGGAGTGGATCTTGCTATGGAAATAAAACCGATCCTGTTCGGCCTGATTGGCCTGCTGACGAGCGCGGTTCACGCGGCGCAATCGCCGCTCGCGCCCGTGCTGCTTACGCCCAATGAATGGCCACTACCGGCCGAGCAGACCATGGCCTATCCACTGTTTGCCGATGCCCTGCTGCGCGCGCGCATGGCTGTCGAAAGCGCCCAGCGCGACGGCATCAAGGTGCCCTACCCTACGGACCCCGGCGGCGGCCCCAGCCACGAGCAGCACAAGCGCAACTACCGCGCGCTCTACGACGCCGGCCTGCTCTACCGGATCAGCGGCGAACGGGCCTATGCCGACTATGCGCGCGACCTGCTGCTGGCCTACGCCGAACTCTATCCGCCACTCGGGCCGCACCCGGCCGCCAGCGGCAGCGCGCCGGGACGGCTGTTCTGGCAAAGCCTCAACGACGCCGTCTGGCTGGTCTACGCGATCCAGGGTTACGACGCGATTCGCGCGACCCTGAGCCTGCAACAACGCCAATTGCTCGAAGCGAAGCTGTTCCGACCGATGGCCACCTTCCTCTCCGAGGGACAGCCGCAAACCTTCGGCCTGATCCACAACCACGCCACCTGGGCCAGCGCCGCCGTCGGCATGACTGGCTATGTACTGGGCGAGACTGAATTCGTGGAACGGGCGCTCAAGGGCCTGGAGAAGGACGGTAACAGCGGCTTCCTGCGCCAGCTCGATCTGCTGTTCTCGACGGATGGCTATTACTCCGAAGGCCCCTACTACCAGCGTTACGCCCTGCTGCCCTTTGTCGCCTTCGCCCAGGCCATCGAGCTCAACGAACCACAGCGGCAGATATTCGCCTACCGCGACGGCATCCTGCTCAAGGCAATCAACACCAGCATCCAGCTGACCTACAACGGTTACTTCTTCCCCCTCAACGACGCCATGCCCGACAAGAGCCTGCGCACCGACGAGCTCTACCAGGCGGTCGCCATCGGCTATGCGCAGAGCCAAAACCCCGGCCTGCTAAGCATTGCCCGCTGGCAGGGGCATACCGTGCTGACCCCGGAAGGTCTGCAATTGGCCCGCGACTTGGCCGAAGGGCAACAGCGGCCGTTCCCGTTCGCCTCGCTGTTGCTGCGCGACGGCGCCAAGGGCGACCAAGGTGCCGTCGCCGTGCTGCGCTCGGGCGAGCAGACCTTAGTGGCCAAGAACAGCGGCCAGGGCATGGGCCACGGCCATTTCGACAAGCTCAGCTGGTTGCTCTACGACAACGGCCAGGCGCTGGTGACCGACTATGGCGCGGCGCGCTTTCTCAATATCGAAGCCAAGAACGGCGGTCGCTACCTGCCGGAAAACGACAGCTGGGCCAAGCAGAGCGTGGCCCACAACACCCTGGTGGTGAACCAGAGCAGCCACTTCGGCGGCGACTGGAAGCTCGGCGAAACCCTGGCACCCGAGCAGCTGGCCTTTATCGACGAGCCACTGACTCGGGTCAGCACCGCCGAGATGAAAGGCGCTTACCCGGGCGTACGCTTTCGTCGCAGCCTGGTGCAACTTGAGGTCGCAGATAGCGACGCGCCGCTGGTACTCGACCTGCTGCGCGTCGACGGCGAACAACCAGCGCAATACGACCTACCACTGCACTACGCCGGCCACCTGCTCGACGCGGGCTTCCCGCTGCAATCTCACCCCACCAACCGCCCGGTGCTCGGCCAAGCCAACGGCTACCAGCACCTCTGGGTGGACGCCATCGGCCAACCGGGGCCTAACGACTCGAGCCTGACCTGGATAAACGGCGAGCGTTTCTATACCTACCGCATGCTGCTGCCGGAAAGCGCCCAGCTGATCCTCGCCGAAACCGGGGCCAACGACCCTAACTTCAACCTGCGCCGGCAACCGGTGCTGATCCAACGCCTAAACGCTGTGACCGACGCCACTTTCGTCTCCCTGCTCGAACCCCATGGCCACTACGACCCGGACGCGGAAACCGTGAGCGCCAGCCGCAGCCGCATCAAGGGCCTGCGGTACACCCGCCAGGCAGACGCCGACTTGATCACCATCGAGTGGCTGGATGGCAGGACGCTGGTGCTGGCTTTGGCCGACGACACCGATGCAGGCGCGACGCACCGTATCAAGCACGGCGCGACGCCATTGGCGTGGACAGGGCATATGGGGCGTTTTGAGACTAACGGGTTGTAGCCGACCGTTGCATCGAACCGCCGTCACCACCCTCTAACTGACGCTTTACCTGCAGTAAGCTGCGGCCGCTTTGGCCGAGTAATAATCGACTCGCACCGCCGGCTGGAGAGCCATATGTCTGCAGTTCCACAGTTTCCCATGCGCACGCCGATCTTGCGCTGGCTGCTCGCCTTGCTCGCCGTCAGCCTGCCGTCAGCACTCGCGGCAGTCCCCCTGCACCTGAGCAGCCCACCCTTTAGCCTGGACGGCACCGCCGCGCTGTTCGTCCGCGACGTGGTCTATGGCCCACACGCGCGTAACACCCTGGATATCTTCCTCCCCGCCAACGCCTATGCAGCGAAGCGCCCAACGCCCTTGGTGGTGTTCATCCACGGTGGCGGATTCTCTTCAGGCAGCAAGAAACAAGCCTACACGCGTGGCAATCGCCAAGAGCTGGCCCTGCTGTTGCAGCACGGGATCGCCTATGCCTCGATCAACTACCCACTGCTGGAGCGACATGAGCGTCAGGGCCTGATCAAATCGCTGCACGGTGCACGGCGGGCGTTGCAGTTTCTGCGCCTAAACTGGGAGACATACAACATCGACCCCGAGCGGATCGTCCTGCTGGGCAGTTCGGCGGGGGGCAGCACCGCGCTCTGGCTGGCGCTCCACGACGATATGGCCGATCCGCACAGCCAGGACCCGCTCGAACGCCAATCCACTCGCGTGCGCGGTGCCGTCGCAACTGAAGTTCAGGCCACCCTAGACATCGTGCGCTGGGAGGAAGTGTTCGAGGAATACCGCTTTACCGTCAGCACGCTGGAGAAAGCCAAGGTGCTGTATGGCATCGAAACCCTACAACAGTTGCATGACCCGCGAATCGTCCAGTATCGCCAAGAGGTCGACCTGCTGGGCCTGATGGATAGCGCCGACCCGGAAATCTGGGTGGCCAATCGCAAGATCATGGTAACCGCCCCCAACACCGCCAGCATTCTCTTCCACCACCCCTACCACGCCAGGGCGCTGCAGGCGCAGGCGATGCGCGTCGGCCTGAAAGGCCAGTTCCATATTCCACAAATGAACATCATGCCCACCGAGCAGGAAAGCGCGTTCGACTTCATCCTGCGCAAGGTGCGCTAGGAATAATAGGGGGCAGACCACGTTTTCTGGGGGTAGTTAATCGTGATCTGCCATCCGGCGGCGACGTTTTCGGCACAAACCGACGCGCTTGCTGAAATCTCGAGTTTGGAGGGCTACTGCGAGTGGATGAAGAATCTGCTGACCCCCAGTCCTGATGGTCGCTATGAACTGAAGTTCTTTGCGGCTGACGAGGAGCACAACTGCGTGGTGGCATACGGGGTATTCCATGGTACGCAGACAGGACCTGGTGGACCCGGTGAACCGACGGGAAACACGGTTGCAGCCGATTACGTCTATGCCATGCAGTATGACGGTGAGCTGATTAGCCACATGACGAAGCTTTGGAACGACGCCATCTCCCTGCGCCAATTGGGGTGGGCATAGCCCTGCGAGGGTTTCCAACCACCTGAGCGACAATGAGGCGGGGAAGACTCAGGGAGGGCAGTGCATCACCAGCTGCCGTTGCCCAACAAGTGGCCCCCAGAGGGAACCATAGTGTTTGCGAGCGTCGGGTATGGGCCGGTT
>JAGGNC010000277.1 GCA_017886405.1 Pseudomonas sp.
CCTCAAAACACGCCTACATGGGCCGGCATTTTCAACGACGTAAAGCGACCATCGCAGTAATTGCATGGCGCTTGACAGTGGGAAAAAGCGGCAGCCGAAGGCAGCGCGAAGTGGGCGACTCTCTGGGGCGCAGCCGATGAATGATGCATCAGCGTGATGGCAATGCCCGAACAGGAGGCGTCCTTATGTTCGGGGTGCGATTATAAAGGCAAAGCAGGGAAATTGATCGTCTGACGTGATTTTTCTTCTTCCGCCGGTCAGGCTGCCAGCGTTTGCTGCATGCGCAGGCATGGCGTGACTTGGGTGGCTCTGGCGCCGGCCGGCAGCGGTCGATTAAGCCAGCTAGGGCAGCTCTGTTGCAGCTCAACCCAGCCGGAGCCTTGCGGCGCCTGGGCTGATTGGCGCAGGGCGCGGCAGATGCCTTGTGCGTCGATCAGAACAAACAAGCGCATTGGGCGGTGTGGGGCAAGCAGGCTACGCAGTGAGAACATGGCGAATCACTCACGAACAGGTAAGACTGAAGGCTTATGCCTGATGCGCATGACAAGCGCGTTACGGGAACCAGTGGCCGCGATAACCGTCCTAGAAAGCAGCGCTGTCAGGCGTTTGCCGCGCTGGTTATACTGCGAAGCACGTTTACCCCTTATCTACGGAGAGTTGAGCATGTTGCATCGTCTGCTGTTTGGTCTGATGGCTGTTGCCAGTCTTGCCCTGGTGGGTTGCGCCCACAGCCCGCAACAACTCAGCCCGCAACCCAAACTCAATATTCCGCTCACCGCAGTTGGCCAAGGCCAGCCAGTAGTGGTTCGTGTAGCCGATGGTCGTCCGTCTCCGGTGTTGGGTACTCGCGGTGGTCTCTACCCGGAAACCAGCGCCATCAGCGTGACCAGTCAGGACATCCTGCCCAAACTGCAGGCTCAGGCTGAAGCGGCTGTGCGCCTGCTCGGCTTTACCCCGAGCGCCAACGCCTTCAATGCGCCGCAACTGACCCTGACCCTGGCGGAGCTGAAGTACCAGTCGCCGAAGGAAGGCCTGTACGTAACCGAAGCTGATATGACCGCGACCTTCCGCCTTGATGTGCAGAACAGCAGCCGTCGCTACAGTGGCCGCTACGGCGCATCGCTTAATCAGCGTTTCGGCATGGCCCCGAACGAGACTACTAACACTAAGCTCATCAGCGATGTGTTGAGCGATGCACTGACCCGCGCCTTCAAAGACCCAACCATCGGTCAGATGCTTGGTCAATAGGTCTTGCTGAGTTGAATGAAAAAGCCCGGAAAAATCCGGGCTTTTTTACATCTGCATGGTAGGGGCCGCAGCGGTAATTTAGGCTTCAGGCCGCTTCGTTGTAGAGTTCCGGCATGCTCATGCCCGTGCGCTCGTCTATCTCCGGCTGCGCGTAATGCTCGTGGCCGCCCATGGCGCAATACACCAACCAGTGGTCGTCTTGGACGTTAATTGATAGTCCATCGATGACTTCGTCTATGTCATCCAGTGAATCAATCTGGGAGTCACGGTTTTGCGGTTGAGCATTTAGCATTGCACGTTCCTTCGTGTGGGTTCGAGGCCTAGCCCCTGCTTTTTCGGGGTCTAGCCCTTGCTTTGAAGTCTTTCTAGTCTAGATCGCAAGGGCTACCTTTAGACCTTAGGTCATGTAGATGACAGTGTTTAGACCGTTTGGTTATATTCGCTGCGGTTTGGCGGAATCGACGCGCAATCACGGTTTCCTTCCTAGACTTCGGCGCCGTATTTGGACGGTCCGATTGTGTGTCGGCTATAGCGTTTAGCGAACAACAAATAACGGCAGCCAATGGCTGCCGTTATTTGTTGTGGCGCGCCTCTAGAGCGGCAGGCCGGCCTTGATCCGATACTGGTTCCGCACCGGGTTGGCGTACTGCAGGATAAGGTAGCGTTGCTGCTCATCCGGGCAGTCGGCTAGCCGGCGTTGCCATTCGCTTTTAGCCTTATTGAGCTCCGCGTGAGGGAAAAGCTCGGCGGCGGTTGGCACGGCCAACGTCGGGTCGCGGTCAGCCCACATGGCATAGGCCAGGTAGTGCACAGGGAATAGCCGGTAACCGCTGAGGATTTGCCGGTCCATCTCCGCTGCCAGCAGTTTGCTATCTGCCAACCCCGCGCTGACCGGCGTGCTGAAGTGCACGTGCACACGGCCTTTGTAACCGGTTATGCCCAGGGCGATGCTTTGGTCATCCTCGCCCGCCGCCTTGGTGTAACTGCCGCTGCTGGCGCGAGTGAACAGTTCGTGGGCCTTGGCTTGGTCACAGGGGTCATACTCGTAGCTGATCGACACTGGCGTTAGGTGCAGGCTATTGATCACCTCAGCGAAGGGTTCGCCCTTGCGGCTCATGTGGAACATCTTCAGGATCGCCGAGTCGGTTCGATCATCACCATCTTTGGCGCGCCCCTCGGCATGGGCGATCCACACCGATTCGCTGTCAACGCGGATCGAGTGATTGATATAGGCTGACAGCAACTGATAAGCCGCCAGCTTTTCACGTCGGCCGCTGATCGAGCGGTGGACGATAAAACTCTTGTTCAGGCGCATCAGGTCGCTGACAAAAGGTTTCTGCAGCAGGTTGTCGCCGATCGCGATACGTGGCGTCGGCAAGCCGGCGTGGTACACCGCGTAGTTGACGAACGCAGGGTCCATAACGATATCGCGGTGGTTGGCGAGGAGCAGGTAGGCTTTGCCTGCTTGCAGGTGCTCGATGCCGGAATAGCTCACGCCATCGGTTGCACGCTCAATGGTATGGTCGACATAGCGCGCGATACGCGTTTGCAATTGCGCCACAGAACTCACATCACGAAACTCAAGACGCAGGCGATAGGCTATAAGTGGTTTAAGCAGCCAGCCCAAGGGTGCAGCCAAGCGTGGGAAGCGAAACTGAGTGAGAATGCGGAGAAATTCATCGTCGGCCAGCAGGCGCACCAGCACGGCAGGGACTTCAGCATCGGCGTAAGGTCGGATGGCATCGAATTCGCCCATCAGGTTCTCTTGTTGTGGTTGGCTTTGGAGATGCTCACTGAGCTTGTCGTCGTGCTCGGCAATGCTTGCTTCACGACTGTATGGCCATCTATAGACCGGCGATTATACGCCCAAGTCACAAGGAGACAGCGATGCTGGAAAGCCAAGACTTTCAGTGCCCTTATTGTGGGGAACAGGTAGAAGCACTACTCGACCTTTCTGCTGGTGATCAGCAGTACATCGAAGATTGCTCGGTGTGTTGCCGCCCGATCGTGTTTTCACTGCAGACCGATGGCGAGGAGTGGAGTCTGGATGTGCGCGGGGAGAATGACTGATGCAGCGAATCTACGAACCGCAGGACTTGATGGAAGGCGAGCTATTGCTGGGGATGCTGGCCAGTGAAGGGATTGAAGCCTATCTCACCGGGCAGCATCTGGCTGGCGCAGCGGGTGAGTTGCCTGCCTGCGGCTTGCTTGGGCTGATGGTGGAGGATGCGCAGGCGCACAGCGCACAACAGCTGATCGCCGAGTACAATGCTGCGCTACCGTTGCCCGGCGATGAACCGGATAGTGTCCACGGCACGTTGCTCTGCTGACTGCCTGCTCTCGACCTGTATGGTTTTAGCTCACGAGACCATAAAGCAGGTGTGCAGACGCCGCTGCGCGGCTACTGTTTTTACTCAAGCGCTATCGAGTTTTCCCATGTGTGGACGTTTTGCCCTGTTCCGTTGGACGCCTGCATTTGCGGCGATTCGCGGTTTTCCCGCTGACCAGTTGCCGCATTGGAGTATCTCGCCCCATAGCCAGGTGTTGCTGCTGCGCAACGTTGAGGGCGAGCGAGAGTTTACGCGCGCGCGCTGGGGGCTGACGCCGCCTTGGTTGACTGATCTGACTAAGACGCCAGCCCAGGCGCGTGCGGAAACCTTGGCCGAACAACCGATGTTTCGTGAGGCGTTTCGTTTGCGCCGTGGTTTGCTGCCGGCTAACGGTTTCTACGAATGGCGTGGTTCTGCGCGTAAGCGTCCTTTCTGGATGAGTGGTGACGCTGCACCCCTGTTGCATTTTGCCGCCTTGTGGGAGGCCTACCCAGTTGAGGGTTGTGTTTATCTGAGTGTGGCGGTGGTGACTCAGGCGGCAGCCAGCCAGCGTCGACCGCTGATTCTCGACGAGGCGGGGCAAGCGGCCTGGTTGGCTGCCGATACCGCGCCGGGCGACTTGCAGGCTTTACTGGCGAGCCCGCAGCCAGTGCTGCGCGAGCGGGTGCTGGCCAATCTGATCAATGATCCCAAACTGGATGCGCCAGAGTGCCTGACGCCTGCGTAGAGCAGTGATAAGGGGTTAGGGCGAGGTATAAACGCAAAGGGCGGACTGCATGGCAGTCCGCCCTTTTTGTTGATGATCGATCAGACTTTGAACTGGTTGATCAGGCGACGTTGCTGTTCGGCCAGTTTGGTCAGCTCAGTACTGGCCTGGCTGGCTTCGTCAGCACCGCCGGCTACTTCATTGGCCACCTGGCCGATACTGGTGACGTTGCGATTAATGTCTTCGGCTACTGCGCTTTGTTCCTCGGCAGCGCTGGCGATCTGTGTGTTCATGTCGTTGATCACCGAGACAGCCTGAGTGATCGACTCTAGGGCTGCAGCGGCCTGGCTGGCTTGCTGCACGCTGATTTCGGTTTTGCTCTGGCTGTCCTCCATGACCTTGACCGCTTCGCGCGTGCCCTGCTGCAGCTGCTGGATCATGGTCTGGATTTCTTCGGTGGCCTTCTGGGTTTTCTGCGCCAGGTTGCGCACCTCATCGGCCACCACGGCAAAGCCGCGGCCCTGCTCGCCGGCGCGTGCCGCCTCGATGGCTGCGTTGAGTGCGAGCAGATTGGTTTGTTCAGCAATACCGCGAATGGACACCAAAATTGCGTTGATATTCTCGCTGTCCTTGGCCAGGGTTTGCACCACGCTCACTGCGCGGCCAATTTCTTGGGCCAGTGCTGCGATTGCCTCGGCGGTGTTGTGCACCGTCTGCTTGCCCTGATTGGCCGCGCGGTCAGCATGGTTGGCAGCCTCAGCGGCGTGGGTGGCATTTCGCGCCACGTCTTGCGCAGTGGCCGTCATTTCATGCACGGCGGTGGCAACCAATTCGATCTCCGCCATTTGTTTTTGCACGCCCTGGTTGGTGCGGATGGCAATGTCGGCAGTGTGCTCGGACGAATCGCTGACCTTCTGCACTGAACTCACCACCTGGCTGATCATTGCCTGCAGCTTGCTTAGGAAGGTGTTGAAACCGAGTGCGATCATGCCCAGCTCGTCCGCGCGGTCGGTAGTCAGGCGGCGGGTTAGGTCGCCTTCACCCTTGGCGATGTCATCCAGCATCGCCACCATTTGTTTTAGTGGGCGGGCAATGCCGTAGCCAACAAACCACACCACCAGTAAGCCAATGACGGCAATCAGTAAACCAACCAGCGCCATGCCCAAGGTGTCTTTCTCGCCTTGCGCCCTCAGGTCAGCCTGCATGCTGTGTAAGTCAGCCATTACGGTGTTCACCGGCAACACCACCATCAGCACCCAGCGGGCATCGGTCTCACCGATACCAAAGCTGAGGAATAACTCAATGTGGTTCTTGGCTGGATCGTCTTGCTCGACAATGCCATAGGTGACCTCACCTGTTTTCATGGCTTGTAAATTTGCCACCTCGTTCGTGTCCAGCAACTCGCTGGCAGGGTTACCCAGCTTGTCAGGAGCCTGAGTCGATGCAACCAAGCGCCCGTTACTGGCGATCAACGCCATTTGCCCAGCGCCCTCATAGAGTTGTCCATTAGCCTTAACCAGCAACTCTTGAATGAAATTTACCGCCAGGTCAGCTCCGGCAATACCGCGAAACTCACCGTTGACCAATATGGGTGAGGTGAAAGAGGCAAGCATGACCATCTTACCGCCGACATCGTAGGGCGCAGGGTCAATGACGCAGGCCTTTTTACCTTCCTTCGGGCAGAGGTAATACTCACCTTCGCGCACACCGGTAGGCAGCAGGGTTTCGCTTTCGATAGAGCCAAGGGCGTCGATACCCAGGCTGCCATCCGTATTGCGGAACCACCAAGGTATAAAGCGCCCGGTACCGTCATAGCCATTTTCTTTCGGGCCAGCATAGACATCATCATTGGCGTCGAAGGCATTCGGCTCCCAGCCGATGTAGCTGCCTAGCAGTTTGGGGTTTTGCGCCGTGGTTTCCTTTACCAGATTGCTCAGTTCTTCACGGCTGGTGGACAGCAGCGGGCTGCCGCTACTGTCCTGCAGGCCGAGCAGAGCGTTGACCCGTGCCAGGTCGGCGGTAATCTGCAGCGGCGCTTCGAGTTCGCGCTGGATTTCGAGCACCTGAGCCTGAGCTAGGGTGGTTAAGCGCTGTTGGATAGCGTGCTCAAGCAAGGCCTGGGTGCGGACTTGAACCAGTTCCTGGCTTCTGCTGCTGGCAAAAAGCGCGTACAGCACAAGTGCGACAACCACGGCGAGGACGTTCGCGCCGGCCAGCGCTGCAACAGAAAACTGGATGGATTTAAGCTTCATGGATGCTCCGGTGACAGTATGGTCCTATCCATACCTATCGGCAGGCTGGGATGAAACCTGTAGTGCCTGTGTGCAGATAAAAGAGGGCTTCGGCTGATTGTGCAAGTTCAGCTGTTGCTCGGTGGGAGGGGGCGGCCTAGCATACGAACCTTGTTCATCGGGAGCTTCAGCATGAAACACTTGTTGTCATTATCTGCGCTGGCTGCGGCCTTACTGCTGGCAGGATGCCAGGTCGTTAATACCACCAGTGGCGGCGTAGTAGGTGTAGAGCGCAAGCAGTACATGTTCAGCATGCTCTCGACCCAAGAAGTCAATCAGATGTATGCCCAGTCTTATCAGCAGACCCTGGGTGAGGCTTCTAGCAAGGGCGTGTTGGATAAAACCAGCAATAACGCCAAGCGACTGCGTACGATTGCCAACCGCTTGATCGCTCAGGCTCCACGCTTCCGTCCCGATGCCGCGCAGTGGCAATGGGAAGTCAACCTGATCAAGAGCCCCGAGCTGAACGCCAACTGCGGCCCGGGCGGCAAAATCATTTTCTACAGCGGGATCATCGAGAAGCTGAAGCTGACCGACGATGAGATCGCCGCGATCATGGGCCATGAAATGGCCCATGCCCTGCGCGAACACAGCCGTGAAGCGATGTCCAAGGCCTATGGTGTGTCGCTGGCCAAGCAAGGTGCTGGTGCCCTGTTGGGGCTGGGCGAAGGTGGTATGGCCATGGCCGATGCTGCCGTGGAATACGGCATGACCCTGCCCAACAGCCGCGGCAACGAGAACGAAGCCGATCTGCTGGGTTTGGAGTTGGCGGCCCGTGGCGGTTACAACCCCAATGCCGCCATCAGTCTATGGCAAAAAATGGCAGCCGCCAGCGAAGGTGCGCCGCCTGAATTTATGAGCACCCATCCGTCTTCAAATACTCGAATTGCTGCTTTGCAGGCGGCCATTCCCAAGGTGATGCCGCTGTACGAACAGGCGCGCTAAAACGCTTCAATCCAAAAGCTCCGCATGCCAGCGGGGCTTTTTGGTGTGGGCTGTTCGAGTTGCCGTCATGGCAGGGCCTTGGCGGCAAAAGGCTGTGTAGCCAAGCCTCGTTGTGAGCGGAAACTTGCCATGTCGAACCTGGTGCAGATTTCCCGGATTGCATTGCTAGGGGTGATAGTCCAGAAAGCCATGGCCGAGATGCTCAGTATTTTGGCGCTGGGCGGATAGCCGAGCGCAGGTTTCTGGATAGTGCCAATCAAGGTACTCCAGGTGACCACCTTATCGCCTTCAGCGATGCACTCCTCGCTCACCACGTGCAAGTCTGGCATAGCGTGGCGGATGTTCTGCACCCTCTGGGTAACGGCTGCGCTGGACAGTGGTTGGCCAAGGAACGAACTCTTGTAGAGGAAATCCGCGCTGTGCATCTGCTCTGCAAGTGCCGTTCGATCTTTGTTCCACGACAGTTCGATAGGGTGGTGTACTGGTTTTTTTCGATCATCCAGTGAGATGCGTGTCTTCCTGACGGCAGTGGGCAGAATGCTGCGCCCATTAACAGCTGTTCGAAGGCCTGTGTATGGGCTGATTCGTTAATGCGCTGGCTTCAACGTGGCGTCAAATTAGCCCACTGAATTTCGCTGCCTGATAGCCCGTATACACGGCCAGTGCTGCAAAAGCGCAGGCTGCCAGGCGACGAATCAGGGTCAGTGGTAGGCGCTCGGCCGCGAAGTTGCCCGCCAGTACCACCGGCACATTGGCAATCAGCATGCCCAGAGTGGTGCCGATGATCACCAAAACAAAATGCGGGTATTGTGCGGCGAGCATCACCGTTGCCACTTGAGTCTTGTCGCCCATTTCAGCAAGGAAGAAGGCGATCAGGGTCGTGAGAAAAGGGCCGTATTTCTGCAGGCCGGACGCCTCGTCCCCGTCGAGCGTGTCTGGAATCAATGTCCACAGGGCTACTGCGGCAAAGCTGGCGGCGAGAAGCCAGCTCAGGGTAGCGGGGGAGAAGAAGCTGGCAACCCAGTTGCCGATGGCGCCTGCGGCGAAATGGTTGGCTAGAGTGGCGACCACGATGCCGCAGATGATCGGCCAGGGTTTGCGAAAGCGTGCCGCCAGAAGCAGGGCAAGCAATTGCGTCTTGTCGCCGATTTCGGCCAAGGCAACGATAAAGGTTGGGATAAACAGAGATTCGAGCATAAGGCCCTTTCCTAAAGGGCGGGTCGACATGGCTATGACACGTACAGCCTTCCCGCCCCGGGTAAGGTGTGCGTGTCATAGGTCTGGTCAAACCGCAGGCCACTTTGAGTGGGCCTTGGGTCGCACGCGCCATGCTCTGCTGAGCAAGTATGTTGACGGGTGCCGGGCGAGCTGGCGCTCGCGGGAGACTACTCCCCTAGGACGCGCGCATTTTGCCCGCGCGTCCGGGTTAAGGCAAGCGCCGTTTCAGCGCTTGCTTGCGCGGTAGATGCGAAAGCCTTTTGCGTCAGCCAGGGTCCGGCAGGGGCCTAGGTGCTGTTCAATCAGCGGTGGGTATTTGAGAAAGCTGTTGGCGACCAGGCGCAATTCACCTTTGCTGGTTAGGTGTTGGCTCGCCTGACGCAGCAGATGTTCGGTGGCCTGGTAGTGGGTGTGCACACCCTGGTGAAAGGGCGGGTTGCTGAGAATTGCGCTGAGGCCAATGGGGGCCGCATCGATGCCGTCACCACTGAGAACCTCAGCCTGCAGGCCATTGGCTGCCAAGGTCAGGCGGCTGCTTGCCACGGCAAACGCGTCCACGTCCAGCATTGTGATCTTGCTGTCCGGATAGCGGCGTTTCAGCGCCGCGCCGAGTACGCCGGCGCCGCAGCCGAAGTCCAGGATGTGTGCGCTCGGCAAGTCATCTAGGTGTTCAAGCAGCAGCGCGCTGCCAACATCTAAGCGGCCATGGCTGAATACCCCCGGCAGGCTGAGAACCTTCAGTGGACCGTCAGCCAGAGGCAATACGTAGTGCTGCGCCAAGCTGTGCAGATCCGGTGTGTTTGGTGTGTTCTCAACACGAACCTGCCAGAGCTGGCAGTGCCGAGCGCTATCGAGTTTGCGCGCTTGGCCAAAGGCTGCCAGCTGTTTGGCCGCGCGTTCAATGCCGGCACGTTTTTCACCCACCAGGAACAGCTCGCGGCCACCCAGGCGCGCCGCGAGGGCGTTGAGCAGGTATTCGGTGAGTTCTCGAGATTTAGGTAGAAACAATACCGCCGCTTGGACGTCGTGTTCGGCAGGGTGTGTGCCGAAATGGCAGCGGTGGTTGAAACGCGACTCAAGCAGAGCGTGTTCACCGGCATGCCAGCTCCAGCCCTGGGCCTCGGGGAATTGACCGAGCAGGTCATCCGCCGGCAAGCCGGCAAGGAGCAGCGGGCCGGTGAATAGGTCAGCCTGGCGCAGCAGCACTTCGCTTCGCGGGTCCATAAATGCTCCTTGAAAAAAGTCGCGTAGATTAGGGTCTGTTGCCGTTTCAGCGCAAACCGCGTTGAAGCGGCAAAAAACTCTAGTTAACAAGGCGCATGGGCGTGCCGCTGAAGAATGCCAAGGCATTTTCACGCAGCTGATCGACGATGCGTTGGCGCGCCTCACGGCTGCCCCAGGCGCAGTGCGGGGTGATGATCAGGCGCGGAATATCGGCAGCAAGCAAGGGGTTGCCCTCCTTTGGCGGCTCTTGGGTCAATACGTCGGTAGCCGCGCCGCCGAGATGACCCGCGCGCAGTGCGTTGGCCAGGGCTTGTTCGTTGATCAGGCCGCCACGTGCGGTGTTGATCAACAAGGCACCAGGCTTCATTAAGCTAAGTTCGCGGGTATCAATCAGGTTCAGGGTGTCACTGTTCAGCGGGCAATGCAGGGTGAGTGCGTCGATCTGAGGCAGCAGCTCACCCAGCGTTAGGCGGTCGGCGCGCAGCGGGCGGCCGGGTAATTGGCCGAGCAATACGCGCATGCCGAAGGCTTCGGCCAGCCTAGCGACAGCGCTACCCAACTCGCCGTGGCCAAGCACGCCGAGGGTCTTGCCATGCAGTTCGATGATCGGGTGGTCGAGCAGGCAGAACTGCTGCGCCTGTTGCCAGCGGCCGGCGCGAACGTCCTGCTGATAATCGGGCAGGTGCGTGGCCAGCGCGAGCAGCAGCATCAACGTGTGCTGCGCCACTGATGGCGTGCCGTAGCCTTGGCAGTTGCACACACTGACGCCGTTGGCGCGTGCAGCATCCAGATCAATCGGATTAGTACCGGTAGCCGCGACCAGTACCAGTTTCAGCTCTGGGCAAGCGGCGAACACGGCGGCGCCGAGTGGCACCTTGTTGCTGATCGCGACTTGCGCACCCTGGAGACGTTCAATGGTCTGCGCTTCTTCGCCGCTGCTGTTGGGGTAAAGCTGCAGATCGGCGAAGCAGGCGCTCAAGCTGGATAAATCAAGGTCGCCCAAGTCGAGTGAGCTGTGGTCGAGAAAGACCGCGTGGTGACTGTTACTCATCAGCTGTATCTATCCTGCGGGTTTGAGCGGGGAGTAAGGTGGCGAGCCTAACAGAATCATTTCGACGTCGCGGAGCTGCCCATGTATTGGACTGAATTTTTAGCCGTGGCCCTGATCCACTTGCTAGCGGTGGCCAGTCCGGGGCCGGATTTTGCGATTGTGGTGCGCGAAAGTGTCGCTCATGGGCGTCGTGCAGGCATCTTCAGTGCGCTAGGTGTGGGCTGCGGGATTTTTATCCACGTGACGTATTCGCTGCTGGGCATCGGGCTGATCGTGTCGCAGTCGATTGTGCTGTTCAATGCCTTGAAATGGCTGGCGGCCGCCTACCTGCTGTACATCGGCATTAAGGCGCTGCGCGCTAAGCCCGCAGCCCCGAGCGCTGCAGAGCTGAGTTTGGATGAAGTCGTGCGTTCGCCCCGTGCAGCGTTTATGGCAGGTTTTGTGACAAATGGTCTGAACCCCAAGGCCACGCTGTTCTTCCTCTCGCTATTCACCGTGGTGATCAACCCGCATACGCCGTTGCCGATGCAGGCGGGTTATGGGGTTTACCTGGCGCTGGCGACCACACTGTGGTTCTGTATGGTGGCTAAGTTGTTCAGCCATCAGCGGGTGCGCGCCGGCTTTGCCCGCTTGGGCCACTGGTTTGACCGGCTAATGGGCGCGGTGCTGGTAGGGTTGGGGGTCAAGTTGGCGCTGAGCGAGTTGCGCTAAGCCGCCCGCACTAACAAAAACGCCCCGCATCAGCGGGGCGTTTTGTTTGCGGCAGTAACTACTTACTCGTCTTTGCCATTAGTGCGCATAGCTCGCTGCACTTCGCGGTCGGCATCGCGCTCTTTCTCGGTGTGGCGCTTGTCGAAGTCTTTCTTACCCTTGCCCAAGGCAATCTCGCACTTGATTAGATGCGCCTTCCAATAGATCGATAGGGCCACGCAGGCATACCCTTTTTGCTGTACAGCACCGTACAGTTTGTCCAGCTCGCGCTTATTCAGCAGCAGCTTGCGGGTGCGCGTTGGGTCGGCGATGACGTGGGTGCTGGCCGCCGTCAATGGGGTGATGTGGCAGCCCATCAGCCAAGCTTCGTCGTTCTTGAGCAGCACATAGCTGTCGACCAACTGAGCTTTGCCGGCGCGCAGACTTTTCACTTCCCAGCCAGCCAGGACGAGTCCCGCCTCGAACCTGGTTTCGACGAAGTAGTCGTGCATCGCCTTCTTGTTCTGCGCGATGGTGCCTTGCGGGTGTTTCTTTTGTTTAGCCATAGGGCGCGTATTATAGGGAGTCACTCGCGCGGGCGCTATGTGTGCGGCAGGCAAAGTAAGCTTTAGCCTGTACCTCTGCGTGAGTGGGCGTCTGCCGCGCTTGAGGCGCTTTGGTGAATCCCCGACAATGCGCTATCTATTTTAGTGAAGTGGGCAAGCCGAGTATGGCGAACGATAGCGTCTCGATACACGGTGCCTGGGCCAGCCGCTGGGTATTAATTCTGGCGGCGACCGGATCGGCAGTCGGCCTGGGCAATATCTGGAAGCGCCTTTTATGAGTACTCATATTCAGCGTTCGGCGCTGCTGCCTTATCCCGCGCAGGCGTTGTTTGATCTGGTCAATGATGTGGCCAGTTACCCGCAATTTCTGCCCTGGTGTTCGGCCAGTGAGGTGCTAGAGGTCAGCGATACGCACATGCGCGCCAGACTGGCGGTGGCCAAAGGGGGGATGAGCCAGCGGTTTGTTACCGCTAATACCTTGGTGCCTGGCGATCGAATCACTTTGAGCCTGGTTGAGGGGCCGTTTACTCAGCTTTATGGTCACTGGGAATTCAAGGCGCTGGGTGATAAAGCCTGCAAGATCAGCCTAGACCTGACCTTCGATTACGCAGGACCATTAGTGCGGGCGACGCTCGGGCCATTGTTCAACCAGGCCACCAATACGCTGGTCGATGCCTTCTGCCAAAGGGCTAAGCAACTGTATGGATAAGCCAAATATTGTGGTCGAGGTGGTTTACGCCTTGGCTGATAAGCAGAAGCTGCTGCGCCTGAGTCTTCCTTGTGGTTCCACGGTTCGTCAGGCAGCGTTGCAGTCCGGCATGCATGCGCACTTTCCCGATGTGGATCTACACAACAGTCCACTGGGTATCTTTGGCAAGGCGGTAAGCACGCCGGATGAACGCGAGCTGGTGGATGGCGAGCGAGTGGAGATCTATCGGCCGTTGATCGCCGATCCGAAAGAGGTACGCAAACAGCGTGCTGCCAAAGCGGCGCTAGCTAAGGCCGAGGATGCTGGGCAGTAGAAGCAGGTAACTGACCGTCATGGACCACAAAAAAGCCCGGACATGTCCGGGCTTTTTTACTGCGCAATAATTATTGCGGGGTGCTTTCTAGCGGTTCTGGCGTAGGCACAGGTACGACTTTCACATCGTCCACTTCGCGCTGAATCTGTTCAAGCAGTGAACCCGGCGCAGGTTTTTCTTCAACCTGCTGTTGAGCAGCTTGCGGAGTGGTCACGCCACTGCCTTCACCGAGGATGGCCTGGTCGCGACTTACGCCTGGCATAAAGTCACCAGACAAACCAACCAATTGATCTTCAGCGCCGAAGTTCACGCTAACGCGCTCTTGCAGGCGCTGACCACCACCCGGCTCAATGCTGTACAGGTAGTCCCAACGGTTGGCGTGGAACGTGTCGGTTAGCAGGGGGTTACCCATGATAAACCGCACTTGCTTACGGGTCATTCCCGGGCGCAACTGGTCTATCATGTCTTGCGTGACGACATTGCCCTGTTGGATGTCGATTTTATAAACCCCGGGGAATGAACAGCCGGCGAGTGCGAGTAGCCCCATAAGGGAGAGGCTGGTCAGCAGGAGTTTGGTCTTTTGCATCGGTGGGCGACTTCCACTATCTTGGCTTGGCAATATAACCCCGGATCATACCCGTATTAAGGGAAGCTGCGAAGCCGCTTCCGTGAGAAAGCAGACCATGGTTGAAAATAGCGAACTACGCAAGGCTGGCCTGAAAGTGACCCTGCCGCGGGTCAAAATACTGCAAATGCTCGATTCTGACGGCCAGCGCCACATGAGTGCAGAAGACGTTTA
This sequence comes from Pseudomonas sp., assembly GCA_017886405.1. Lineage (GTDB taxonomy): Bacteria > Pseudomonadota > Gammaproteobacteria > Pseudomonadales > Pseudomonadaceae > Aquipseudomonas. The sequence goes on from JAGGNC010000277.1 coordinate 14,091, forward strand.
CAAAGCACTGATGGAGGCGGGCGATGACGTAGGTTTGGCTACTGTGTACCGCGTATTGACCCAGTTTGAAGCCGCTGGTCTGGTGGTTCGCCATAATTTTGATGGCGGCCATGCGGTCTTTGAGTTGGCTGATGGCGGCCATCACGACCATATGGTTTGTGTCGATTCTGGTGAGGTTATCGAGTTCTTCGATGCAGAGATCGAGAGGCGCCAGAAAGAAATCGTCAAAGAGCATGGCTTTGAGTTGGTTGATCACAATCTTGTGCTCTATGTGCGCAAGAAGAGCTGATCAGAAACGTGCACAACAAAGGCGACCCACGGGTCGCCTTTGTTGTTTCTAAGGTGCTTGAATCAGGCTTGTGCGCTGCCGACCATCTGCCGTGCATGGGCCAGGGACTCCTCGGTCAGGTCAACGCCGCCGAGCATGCGCGCGATTTCCTCGACGCGCTGCGCTGAACTGAGTTTGCTGACTGCGGTGCGCGTGGCATCATTTTCACGCACCTTATGCACAAACAGATGCTGATGCCCTTGAGCGGCTACCTGCGGCAAATGCGTAACGGTGAGCACTTGGCCGCGCTCGCCAAGCTTTCTTAGGAGTTGGCCGACCACTTCGGCGGTGGGGCCGCCGATGCCGACGTCGACTTCATCGAATACCAGTGTCGGCACCCGCGAGGTTTGCGCGGTGATCACCTGAATCGCCAGGCTGATGCGCGACAGCTCGCCGCCTGATGCCACCTTAGCTAGGGCTTTCAGCGGTTGGCCAGGGTTGGCGCTGACCAGAAACTCCAGCTGCTCAAGGCCGTTGGGGTGCGGCTCGCTGTTGCTATTGGCGCTCAGCTTGATGTTGAAACGTCCGCCGGGCATGCCGAGGGTCTGCATTTCCTGCTCAACTGCGCTGGCCAACTGGCTGGCGGCGGTGTTGCGCAGGGTGCTGAGTTCTGCTGCTTTTTCCTGGTAATGCCGTTCGAAGGCGGCCAGCTCTTCGCTCAGGCGTTCGGCGGCCTGGTCGTCGGCGTTCAGGCTCTCCAGCTCTTCGAATAACTGCTGCTGCCTGGCACCCAGTTCACTTGGCTGGATGCGATGCTTGCGTGCCAGGGTGTAGATCGCGTCTAGGCGCTCTTCCATCTGACGCAAGCGCTCAGGGTCGGCGTCGAAGTGGTCGAGAAAACGGTTCAGTTCGCCGACGGCTTCTTCGACCTGAATCTGTGCACTGGCGAGCAGGTTGGTGGCTTCGCTGAGCGCTCCCGGTTGGCCCTGAAAGGCGCTGAGGCGGTTAAGGCTGCTGGTCAGCGCAGACAGCACGTTGCCGGCATCATTCTCACTGCATTGCTCAATTACCAGGCGGCAAGCGCTCAGTAGGCTTTCGGCGTTGGTCAAATTCTTATGCTCGAGCTCCAGCTGCTCAAGCTCGGTTTCACCCAAGGCCAGGTTGTCGAGTTCTTCTAGCTGGTAGCTCAGCAGCTGATGACGCGCGCGCTGCTCGTCGCCGAGGCTGGATACTCGCTCCAGTTCATTGCGAGTCTGTTTCCAGCGCTGCGCCGCCAGATGAACCTGGCGGGCCAGCTCCTGGCTCCCGGCGTATTCGTCAAGCAGGCGGCGGTGGGTGTCGGGCTTGAGCAGGGATTGGTGTTCATGCTGGCTGTGGATGTCGATCAGCAGCTCGCCCAGGGCCTTGAGATCGCCTTGTGGGCAAGGTGAGCCGTTGATATAGCCGCGAGAACGGCCTTCGGCAGTAATCACGCGACGGAGGATGCACGGGCCATCTTGATCACGGTTTTGGCCGAGGTCACGTTCAGCCAGCCAGGCGCGTGCTTCGGGGATATCGGTCAGGTCGAAGCTGGCGAGGATGTCCGCTTTGTCCGCGCCGGGACGCACGACGCCACTGTCGGCGCGATCCCCCAGGGTCAGGCCGAGGGCGTCGAGCATGATCGACTTACCGGCACCGGTTTCGCCGCTGATCACGCTCATGCCGGCATCCAGTTCTAGATCAAGGTGTTCAACGATGGCGTAGTTGTGTACCGACAGGTGCACCAGCATGGCGAGGGCCTCCCAAGTTCATGTCTGGTTATTTATACAGTGTTTTTTTGTGTGCTGACAATCCGTCTGTTTCCTTGAAACGATTAATTTTGACCCCATATAGCCGTCAGACACGTGAGTTAAGACTCGCGTCGAATTTTAAGAGGAGAGACGCATGGCTGACGAACAGACCCTGGATACGCAGAACCCCGATCTACTAACAGCTGCCGAAGCCGCTGCGGGTGATGACCTAGTTGCTCGCGTGCAAGCGCTGGAAGAACAACTGGCTACTGCGCAGGATCAGTCGCTGCGCGTGGCTGCCGACCTGCAAAACGTGCGCCGTCGCGCCGAGCAGGATGTAGAGAAGGCCCACAAGTTTGCGCTGGAGAAATTCGCCAACGAGCTGTTGCCGGTAGTGGACAGTCTTGAACGTGGCCTTGAATTGTCGAGCCCGAATGATGAAGCGATCAAGTCCGTGCGTGAGGGTATGGAGCTGACACTCAAGCTGTTCCATGACACGTTTAAACGTTTCCAGCTGGAAGCCATTGATCCCCATGGTGTGCCGTTCAATGCCGAGCACCATCAGGCCATGGCCATGCAAGAAAGCACCAGTGTTGAGCCCAACAGCGTGCTTAAGGTGTTCCAGAAGGGCTACATGCTGAATGGCCGCTTGCTGCGCCCCGCCATGGTAGTGGTCAGCAAGGCTCCGTTAGAAGTGCCGCCATCGATTGATGAGCAGGCTTGAAATTCGCCGAGCTGGCCCCATTAAACAGTCAAGCGTTTTAGTGCTACCGCTGCTGACAACAAACAGTGGCGGGATTATCAAAGTTTCGGGAGAGTAAACATGGGCAAGATTATCGGTATCGACCTGGGGACCACCAACTCCTGCGTCTCCGTTTTAGAAAATGGCAAAGCCAAAGTTATTGAGAACGCCGAAGGTTCGCGCACCACGCCGTCGATCATCGCCTACGCCAACGATGGCGAGATCTTGGTGGGTCAGTCGGCTAAGCGCCAGGCTGTCACTAACCCGCACAACACCCTGTACGCGGTAAAGCGTCTGATCGGTCGTCGTTTCGACGAAGACGTTGTGCAGAAAGACATCCAGATGGTGCCGTACAAGATTTCCAAGGCTGATAATGGTGATGCCTGGGTCGAAGTGAATGGCCAGAAAATGTCGCCGCCACAAATTTCGGCTGAAATTCTCAAGAAAATGAAGAAGACCGCCGAGGACTACCTAGGCGAGCCAGTGACCGAGGCGGTGATCACCGTGCCGGCTTACTTCAACGACAGCCAGCGTCAGGCCACCAAAGACGCCGGCCGCATCGCTGGTCTTGACGTTAAGCGCATCATCAACGAACCGACCGCAGCTGCCCTGGCCTATGGTATGGACAAGGCCAAGGGCGACCACACCGTGATCGTCTATGACCTGGGTGGCGGCACCTTCGACGTTTCCGTAATCGAGATCGCTGAAGTCGATGGTGAGCACCAGTTCGAAGTACTGGCCACCAACGGTGACACCTTCCTCGGTGGTGAAGACTTTGACATTCGTCTGATCGACTACCTCGTCGACGAGTTCAAGAAAGAAAGCGGCATGAACCTCAAGGGTGACCCGCTGGCCATGCAGCGCCTGAAAGAAGCCGCTGAAAAAGCCAAAATCGAGCTGTCTTCGAGCAATTCGACCGATGTGAACCTGCCGTATATCACTGCAGATGCCACCGGCCCGAAGCACTTGAACGTGAAAATCTCCCGCGCCAAGCTGGAAGCGCTGGTGGAAGACCTGGTTCAACGCACCATCGAGCCTTGCCGTATCGCGCTGAAAGACTCCGGTATCGATGTGGGCGCAATCAACGATGTGATCCTGGTCGGTGGCCAGACCCGCATGCCGTTGGTGCAGAAGCTGGTGACCGAGTTCTTCGGTAAAGAAGCCCGCAAAGACGTTAACCCGGACGAAGCTGTCGCCATGGGTGCGGCTATCCAAGGCGCGGTATTGTCAGGCGACGTAAAAGACGTTTTGCTGCTCGACGTATCACCGCTGACCCTGGGTATCGAAACCATGGGCGGCGTTATGACTGCGCTGATCGAGAAGAACACCACCATCCCGACTAAGAAGTCGCAGGTGTTCTCCACTGCCGATGACAACCAGGGCGCGGTCACCATCCACGTGCTGCAGGGTGAGCGTAAGCAGGCCACCGGTAACAAGTCGCTGGGCAAGTTCGATCTGGCCGAGATCCCGCCAGCTCCGCGTGGCGTGCCGCAGATCGAAGTCACCTTCGACATCGACGCCAACGGCATTCTGCACGTGGGCGCTAAAGACAAAGCGACCGGCAAGACTCAGTCCATCGTGATCAAGGCCAACTCCGGTCTGTCTGAAGACGAAATTCAGCAGATGGTGCGTGATGCCGAAGTCAACGCTGAAGAAGATCGCAAGTTCGAAGAGCTGGCCGGTGCCCGCAACCAAGGCGACCAGTTGGTTCACGCGACTCGCAAGATGATTGTTGAAGCGGGCGACAAGGCCACTGCTGACGAGAAGACGGCTATCGAAACCGCACTGAGCGCATTAGAAGTGGCGGTTAAGGGCGACGACAAAGCTGAAATTGAAGCTAAGATGACTGCCCTGTCCGAATTGACCGCTCCGCTGGCGCAGAAGATGTATGCCGAGCAGCCGCAGGCAGGCGCGCAAGCGCCGGATGCCGAGCAAGCCAAGGACGCAGCTGACGACGTGGTCGACGCTGAGTTTGAAGAGGTCAAAGACAACAAATAGGCACAAATGGGCGCAAGCTTATGCCGCTCTGGCCGGGTGTGACGCGAGTTACGTTCGGTATGATCCGCCGCGCGGGAGCTTGCTCCCGCGTTGGCGTGTCTGGAGTAGACGATTTTAAGGTGTTGAAGATTTATGGCTAAACGTGATTTTTACGAAGTGCTCGGCGTTGAGCGCGGCGCCAGCGAAGCGGAGCTGAAAAAAGCCTACCGCCGTCTGGCAATGAAGCATCACCCGGACCGTAATCCAGACGATAAAGCCTCGGAAGACAAGTTCAAGGAAGCCAACGAGGCTTACGAAGTGCTCTCCGATGTGGCCAAGCGTTCGGCCTACGATCAGTACGGGCATGCCGGTGTCGACCCGCAGATGGGCGGCGGCGGTGGCGGCCCAGGTGGTGCAAACTTCTCCGATATCTTCGGTGATGTATTCAGTGACTTCTTCGGTGGTGGTGGTCGCGGCGGCTCACGCGGCGGTGCGCAGCGCGGCAGTGATCTGCGCTACACCCTAGAACTTGATCTGGAAGAAGCCGTGCGTGGCACTACGGTGACCATCCGCGTGCCGACTCTGGTCAATTGCAAGCCGTGCGATGGCTCAGGCGCGAAGAAGGGCACCATGCCGGTGACCTGTACCACCTGTGGTGGTATTGGCCAGGTACGCATGCAGCAGGGCTTCTTCTCGGTGCAGCAGACCTGCCCGCGTTGTCACGGCAACGGCAAGATGATCACTGACCCCTGCGGCTCATGCCACGGTCAGGGTCGCGTGGAAGAGCACAAGACCCTGTCGGTGAAAGTACCGCCTGGCGTCGATACCGGTGATCGCATTCGCTTGTCTGGTGAAGGTGAGGCGGGCGCCATGGGCGGCCCGGCTGGCGACCTTTATGTGGTGGTGAATGTGCGCGAGCATGCGATCTTCCAGCGTGATGGCAAGCACCTGTACTGCGAAGTACCGATCAGTTTCGCCGATTCAGCCTTGGGTGGTGAGCTGGAAGTGCCGACGCTGGATGGTCGGGTCAAACTGAAGATTCCCGAAGGCACCCAGACCGGCAAAATGTTCCGCCTGCGCGGCAAGGGTGTGGCCCCGGTGCGTGGCGGTGGCGCGGGTGACTTGATGTGCAAGGTGGTGGTGGAAACCCCGGTCAACCTCGGCAAACGTCAGCGTGAACTGCTCGACGAGTTCCGTAAAACCTTGGAAGGTGACAGCTCGCATTCGCCGAAAGCCAATGGTTGGTTTGAAGGCGTTAAGCGCTTCTTTGGCGACCTGTAATCCCGCTGACAGGCTGCGTTGGCCACAAGGTCGCGCAGCCAGTTGCGACAGTTTGGAGCTGATTGCTATGCAACGTATTGCTGTGATGGGCGCCGCCGGGCGCATGGGCAAAACCCTGATTGAAGCGGTGCAGCTGGTTGATGGCGCAAGCCTAAGTGCGGCGGTTGATCGCGCTGACAGCAGCTTAGTTGGCGCTGATGTTGGTGAGCTGGTGGCGCAGGGCAAGATTGGCATCAATCTGTCCGGCGATCTGGTGGCGGTGCTCGACCAGTTTGATGTGCTGATCGACTTCACACATCCCTCGGTCACCCTGAACAACTTGGCAGTCTGTCGCCAGGCCGGCAAAGCC
>JAGGNC010000246.1 GCA_017886405.1 Pseudomonas sp.
AGCGTCGGCCTACTGACGTTTATCTTCCCCAGCCTGCCGTGGGCAGCGCAGTTCATCCTGTTCGGCCTGCTCTCGGTGTTCACTGCGGTGTTCTGGTGGCAGCGCCAGCGCAGCGCCGCCAAGCCCTCCGACCAACCGGGGCTGAACCATCGCGGCAGCGAGTTCGTCGGCCGCACCTTTGTTTTGCATGACGCAATTAATGCTGGCCGCGGCAAGATCAAGGCCGGCGACAGCCTATGGCTGGTGATTGGTGCTGATCTTCCGGCTGGCACCACCGTGCGCGTGGTGGGCCAGGAAGGTGTACTGCTAAAGGTAGTAGCGGCGCAGCCAGACTGACCCAGAACCGTGTAAACGACAAAGCCCCGCACTGCGGGGCTTTGTCGTTTAACTCGTAGCCATTAAGCGTCGCTGTCAGCGGTAGCCTTGTAGGCGGCAGCATCGAGCAGCTTATCCAGCTCGCTGGCATCGCTTGGCTTGAGTTTGAAAAACCAGCTGCCATACGGGTCGCTGTTGACGCTTTCCGGGCTATCGGACAAACCGTCGTTGATTGCGATCACTTCACCCGAGATCGGCGTGTAGATGTCGGACGCGGCTTTAACCGACTCCACCACACCCGCTTGCTGACCGGCATTCAGTGCTTTGCCGACTTCCGGCAGCTCAATGAATACCACATCACCCAGGGCTTCCTGGGCGTGATCAGAAATACCCACGGTAACGCTGCCATCGGCTTCCAGACGCGCCCACTCATGGCTGGCGGCGTAACGCAAATCGGCGGGGATAGTGCTCATGTGTTGCTCCTCATCTGGCATGACGTCGAGTACGCCGTCATGGAAATTTAGCAGGCCTGGGCCATACCGAAAGAAAGTCTTTAAAACCCTAGCACCTCGCTCCAGCGCGGGTGCGCTCAACCATCCATGGCCAAATCAACGCTCAGATCAGGGCTTTGCCGTTGCGCACAAAGGTCGGTTTAACCACACGCACCGGGTACCACTTACCGCGAATTTCTACTTCGGCCCGCTCATTAGTGGCCGCTGGCACACGAGCCAAGGCGATGGATTTACCCAGGGTTGGAGAAAAACTGCCGCTGGTAATCTCGCCTTCACCTACCCCTTCAACCCGTACCACCTGATGAGCGCGCAGCACGCCACGCTCTTCCAGTACCAACCCTACCAGCTTGGAGCTGACCCCTTCGGCCTTTTGTTTGTGTAAGGCGCTGCGCCCAACAAAGTCGCGACCGGCAGGCTCCCAGGCGATGGTCCAGGCCATGTTGGCGGCCAGCGGGGTAACGCTTTCGTCCATGTCCTGGCCGTACAGGTTCATCCCGGCTTCCAGGCGCAGGGTATCGCGCGCGCCGAGGCCAATCGGAGAGATGCCAGCCCCAACCAGTTCATTGAGGAAGTCCACCACATCACTGGCCGGCAGCATAATCTCCAGGCCATCTTCACCGGTGTAGCCGGTACGGGCGATAAACCAGTCGCCATCAGGCAGACCCTCGAAGGGTTTAAGGCGCTGTATCAGGTTGGCGCGGGACTGGCTGACCAGCTCGGCGGTCTTGCTGCGCGCCTGCGGCCCCTGAATCGCCAACATGGCCAGCTCGGCACGTTCCTGCAACTGCACGTCGAAGTCGACGCTCTGCAAGCGCATCCAGGCCAGGTCCTTGTCGCGGGTCGAGGCGTTGACCACCACGCGGTAGCCCGACTGTCCATCAGCAGAGCAGGTGAGGTAGACAATCAGATCATCCACTACCCCGCCCGTCTCGTTGAGCATGCCGCTGTAGAGGGCCTTGCCGACGCTTTGCAGGCGCTCGATGTCGTTGGCCAGCAGGTGCTGTAGGTAGGCTTTGGCCTGGCTACCGCTGACATCCACCACGGTCATGTGCGACACATCGAAAACCCCGCAGTCGCGACGCACTTCGTGGTGCTCATCGACCTGCGAGCCATAGTGCAACGGCATGTCCCAACCGCCGAAGTCGACCATCTTGGCACCTAATGCAAGGTGCAGATCGTAGAGCGGTGTGCGCTGTCCCATAAGTGTCTCCCTGCGGGCGTGGCAGTGCAGCGGCTACCCGGCTAAAGCCCGATAAATAGGGGCCAAGCGCGGGCTCAATACTGCTGGGCCGCTGCGAATGGCGCGCATTGTAGCCGCAACGCTGAGGCCGGTCATCCTGGCGCTGCACCCCGACGCGTTAGCCCAGGCGACGCGCCGAACGGCGGATCAACAGAATCACCGGCAACAAGCCAACAATTACAAGGGTCAGGGCCGGCAATGCCGCGCGCGCCCACTCGCCTTCACTGGTCATTTCAAACACGCGCACCGACAGCGTGTCCCAGCCGAAGGGACGCATCAGCAAGGTCGCCGGCATTTCCTTGAGCACATCGACGAACACCAGCAACGCCGCCGACAACGCCCCCGGCACCAGCAAGGGCAGATACACCTTGAAGAACAGCCCGGCACCGCCCACGCCAAGACTACGGGAGGCCTCCGGCAGCGACGGGCGAATGCGCGCCAAACTGTTTTCCAACGGCCCATAGGCTACCGCTATAAAGCGGATCAGGTAGGCCAACAGCAGTGCCGAGAGGCTGCCCAGCAGCACCGGTTCACCCGCACCACCGAGCCAGCTAGATAGCGGCATCACCAGTTCACGATCGAGGTAACTGAAAGCCAGCATGATCGCCACCGCCAGCATTGAACCAGGCAAGGCATAACCGAGATTGGCCAAGCCAACGGTTGAACGCATTAGCCGGGTGGGCGTCAGACGCCGGGCGAAGGCCAGCAGCAGCGCTACGCTGACGGTGATCAGTGCGGCCATCGCACCCAAGTAGAGGGTGTGTAGGATCAGCGCCGTGTAACGTTCATCTAGATCGAAGCGGCCGCGCTGCCAGAACCAAACGATCAACTGCAATACTGGGATGACAAATCCGCAGGCGAACACCAGGCCGCACCAGGCACTGGCAGCAAGGGCCTTGCCGCCCTTGAGGTGGTAAAGCGCTTTGCTGCGCGGGCGTTCATTGGTCGGTCGCACCACACCGCGAGCGCGGCGCTCGCCGTAGAGCACCAGCATCACCGCCAGCAACAGCAGGCTGGCCAGTTGCGTGGCACTGGTCAGGCTGTAGAAGCCATACCACGTCTTATAGATCGCGGTGGTAAACGTGTCGAAGTTAAACACCGATACCGCGCCGAAATCCGCCAGGGTTTCCATGATTGCCAGAGCCAAGCCAGCACCAATCGCCGGCCGCGCCATCGGCAGAGCCACGCGCCAGAATGCGCGCCAAGGGCTCAAGCCAAGCACCCGCGCTGCTTCCATCAAGCCCTTGCCCTGGGCCAGGAAGGCATTGCGCGCGAGCAGGTAAACATAGGGGTAGAACACCAGCACCAGGACAATGATCACCCCGCCGGTGGAACGCACCCGCGGCAGGCGCAGGTCAGCGCCGAACCACTCGCGCAGCACGCTTTGCAGCGGGCCGGCGAAATCCAGCAAACCGACGAAGACGAAAGCCAGCACATAGGCCGGAATGGCGAAGGGCAGCATCAGCGCCCAATCCAACCAACGTCTGCCGGGGAACTCACAAAGGCTGGTCAACCAGGCCAGGCTGACGCCCAGGAGTGTCACCCCGAAGCCGACGCCAACAACCAGCATCAGGGTATTACCGAGCAGGCGCGGTAACTGGGTTTGCCATAGGTGCGCCCAAATCTGCTGGTCGATCTCATGCCAGCTGAATAGCAATACGCTCAGCGGCAGCAGCACCAGCAAAGCAACGGCAAACGCGATGGGGTACCAGCGGCGCTGGGCAGGATGGGCCACGCAAAATCCTCAAAACGAAAACACGACGCCCCGGGCTAAGCGGGCGTCGAGTATAACGGCAGTCGCAGGACTGATTGCTGCGCTTAACCCACCTACGCGCTGACTTCCTGCGTAGACCTTTGAACCTGCCCACGATCTCGCGAGCTAGAGTCCTGCAAGGCGCTACGTAGTAACAGCCTTAGGCTGGTCAAAACGGCGAGGAAGCCGACTGGGCTCGCACACGAGTGTACTTTTGTACATGAGCATTACTCGCTTCGCTCACCCTGCGGGCCACGCTGAAGCGCGTTTGCCGCATGCGGCTTCCGACCCGGCTGGCGCTCCAGCCTGTTTTTAACGCAGCAGGGCCGACGCGCAGCAGATCGTAAACAATTCCTCAGTTCCAGCCAGCGCGGTCCATCAACATAGTCGCTTCGACCTGGCGCTTGCCGGCCACTTCCAACGGCAGGCTGTCGGCCTTGAAGCTACCCCAGGCAGCCACTTCTGCGGAGAGCGCAATCTGCGGGTTGGCTGGGAATTCCTGATTGAGCCCGGCGAACAGACCTTGGGCTTCTTCGCCAGTCATCCACTCCAGCAGCTTTTGCGCGGCTTCGGCATTTGGGGCGTGCTGAGTCACGCCGGCACCGGAGAGGTTAACGTGCACGCCACGGTCGGACTGGTTGGGCCAGAACAGCTTGGCTTTCAGATCCGCTTGCTGCTTTTGCAGACGGCCGAAGTAGTAGGTGTTAACGATACCAACGTCGCACTGACCGGCATCGACGGCCTGAATCAGCGCGGTATCGTCGGCGAATACGTCGGTGGCTAGGTTACCGACCCAACCCTTAATCAGCGCTTCGGTCTTCTCGGCACCATGGGTCTCGATCAGGGTGGCGGTCAGTGACTGGTTGTAAACCTTCTTGCTGGTGCGCAGGCACAAACGACCCTCCCAGTTTTTATCGGCCAGGGCTTCGTAGGTGGTCAGTTCGCCAGCCTTGACGCGCTCTGGGGAGTAAACGATGGTCCGCGCACGCAGCGAAAGGCCAGTCCAGCTACCCGTGCTAGAGCGATACTGCGCAGGAATATTGGCGGCGATAATGTCCGACTTCAGCGCTTTGAGCACGCCTTGCTGTTCGGCTTGCCAAAGGTTACCGGCATCCACGGTGATCAGCATGTCCGCCGGGGTGTTAGCACCTTCGGCCTTAAGGCGGGCCAGCAGCGGTGCTTCCTTATCGGTAATAAACTTCACTGCCACACCGGTCTTGGCGGTGTAGGCATCGAAAACCGGCTTGATCAACTCGTCGATTCGCGCGGAGTAAACCACCACTTCATCGGCGGCCTGAACAGCACCGGCCAGTGCGGTGAGAGTGAGAACGGCGAACAGACGCTTGCTTACTTGCATGGTGACTGCCTCTTGGTATGGATGAGTTAAGTTGCTAAATAATAGTGAATAGCATTTAGTTTCTCAACCCGTTTACCGCTGAAACCTGTAAAAAACCCTTTTCACTTTGGTTTGATCGCGAGGACTGATGATCAGGCTACCGTCCGCTGCTCGGCTAATGCCTTGGCCTGTTCACGCAGGACAAACTTCTGCACCTTGCCGGTGCTGGTTTTCGGCAAGCTGTTAAACACCACGCAGCCCGGCACCTTGAAGCGCGCCATACGCTGCTGACAGAAGGCGATAACCTCCTCCGCCGTCAGCGCGGCGCCCGGCTTGAGGGTGACGAAGGCGCAGGGCGTTTCGCCCCATTTCGCGTGGGCCATGGCCACCACAGCAGCTTCAAGGATCAGCGGATGGCGATACAGCACATCCTCCACCTCAATGGATGAGATGTTCTCGCCACCCGAAATGATGATGTCCTTGGAGCGATCCTTGATCTCCACATAGCCGTCGGCATGCCACACTGCCAAGTCACCGGAATGGAACCAGCCGCCGGCAAAGGCTTCGGCGGTGGCCGACGGGTTTTTCAGGTAACCCTTCATCACCACGTTGCCGCGCATCATGATTTCTCCAATGGTTTGGCCGTCTTTCGGCACCGGCTGCAGGGTGTCCGGATCGGCCACCATCAGGCCATCGAGCAACGGCGCGCGCACGCCTTGGCGGGATTTGAGGCGGGCGCGCTGCTCTGCAGTCTCGCTGTCCCATTCACTCTTCCACTCGCAAGCCACACTGGGGCCATAGGTTTCGGTCAGGCCGTATACGTGGGTGACGCGAAACGCCAGCGCCTCCATGGCTTCGATCACTGCGGCCGGGGGGGCGGCTCCAGCGGTGAGCACTTTCACTGGCTGAGTCTTCAACGCTTTTAACTCATCACAGGCATTGGCCAACATGTTCAGCACAATAGGCGCGCCACAGAAATGATCCACGTCATGCTCGGCCAGCGCCGGATAGATGGCCTCGGCCCGCACATGGCGCAGGCACACGTTGACCCCAACATAAGCCGCTAGCGCCCAAGGGAAGCACCAGCCGTTGCAGTGGAACATCGGCAGCGTCCACAGGTACACCGGGAAGCGGCTCATGTCCCAGCACATGGCATTGGACAACGCATTTAGGTGCGCGCCGCGATGGTGGTAGACCACGCCCTTAGGGTTACCCGTGGTGCCGGAGGTGTAGTTGAGCGAGATCGCTTGCCACTCATCGCTAGGCATCTGCCAGGCATAGTCGGCATCGCCTTCGGCCAGCAGCGCCTCGTAGTCGAATTGGCCAATTAGCTGACCCTGCGTATATTCCGGGTCATCGATAGCGATAATCAGCGGACAGTTTGGCAAATAGCTGGTGGCGCGCTCCACCAGCTCGCCGAACTCCTTGTCCACCAGCAGCACCTTGGCCTCGCCGTGCTGCAGGATAAAGGCGATGGCTTCAGCATCCAGGCGGGTATTGATGGCGTTTAATACCGCACCGCACATCGGTACGCCAAAGTGCGCCTCGAACATCGCCGGGCCGTTAGGCGCGATCACCGCCACGGTATCGCCTAGACCAATACCACGCTGGGCCAAGGCTGAGGCCAAGCGAATACTGCGCGCATAGGTTTCGCCCCAAGTTTGCCGCAGGCTGCCGTTGATCAGCGCCAGGCGCTGCGGGTAAACGCTGGCCGCACGCTCAAGAAAGCTCAGCGGGCTGAGCGCCTGAAAATTCGCCGCATCGCGCGGCATGCCGTACTCGTAGGGGTTGACGCTGTGCATTGTTGTTCTCCAGCTGACGTCGGGCTGAAGAAACCATAACAGCGGTAGGGCTTTAGCGATGCGCTACCTTGGTCGAAACCGTGACTCATAAGTCAGCAATCACGTCAGCATAGGCACCCGATCAGCTAGGCTGGGTGTTGAGCGCGATGAAACACCCACAACAGAGCCCGGCAACTTTCCCGGCCAAGCATGTACCGCTTTATTTGCGCTTGCCCGGCGTTACCTATAGAAGGAGTAATCGAGTGACCGCACGCTTACCTGTAATCGTTGGTTTTGGTGGTTATAACGCAGCCGGGCGCAGCTCCTTCCACCATGGTTTTCGCCGTACCGTAATTGAGTCGCTGGACACCGCCACGCGTCAGCAAACACTCGCCGGTTTGGCAGTGATGATGAAACTGGTCAAGGTCGTTGAAGGCGATTACCACGATGACCTGAACAATAGCCTGAGCCTGGCCGAGATCGACAGCCGCTTCGCCGAGCAGATTCTTGCCTCAACCCTGGTGCGCCGTATCGAAAAAAGGCACCTTGATGTTGACGCCGTGCACTGGCAGAAGACCATCGACATCAGCGCCACCGCCGGCCAGCCGCTGAGCTTTATCACCCTGCGCAAACACCTGCCGAACCCGTTGCCGTCGGACTGGGCAGTGGATGAGCTGAATGCTACCGAGGTGCTGGTTACCCTGCATGACAACTGCGAATTCAAGGTCGACAGCTACCGCGCCCTGCCGGTGAAATCCGCCGGGCAACTGCCCACTGGTTTTGAGCCGAGCGAACTGTACAACGCCCGCTTCCACCCACGCGGTTTGGCGATGACCATCGTCGGCGTCACCGATGCATTGCGCGCCACCGGCATCGATTGGCAAACCATCATGCAGCACGTGGCACCCGATGAAGTGGCGGTGTTTGCCGGCAGCATCATGAGCCAGCTGGATGAAAACGGCTTCGGCGGCCTGATGCAGGCCCGCCTCAAGGGCGGCCGCGTCACCGCCAAGCAGCTCGCCCTGGGCCTAAACACCATGCCGGCAGACTTTATCAACGCCTATGTGCTGGGTAGCGTCGGCACCACCGGCAGCGTCACCGGGGCCTGCGCGACCTTCCTCTACAACCTGCAAAAAGGCACCGAGCTGATCGCCAGCGGCAAGTCGCGGGTGGTCATCGTCGGCAACAGCGAAGCGCCGATCAATCAGGAGTGTATCGAGGGTTACGGCGCCATGGGCGCCCTCGCCACTGAAGAGGGTCTGCGCCAGATTCAAGGCAAGGACGAGGTGGCCCAGAGCGAGAGCGAGGTAGACTGGCGCCGCGCCAGCCGCCCGTTTGGCGAGAACTGCGGCTTCACCCTCGCCGAAGCCTGCCAGTTCGTGGTGCTGATGGACGATGCGCTGGCGTTAGCGCTGGGCGCGGATATCCATGGCGCGGTGCCGGATGTGTTTATCAACGCCGACGGCTTCAAGAAATCCATCTCCGCCCCCGGCCCCGGCAACTACCTCACGGTGGCAAAGGCCGTGGCCAGTGCCGTGCAACTGCTCGGCATTGACGCCGTGCGCGAGCGCAGCTTCGTCCACGCCCACGGCTCCAGCACCCCGGCCAACCGGGTCACCGAATCGGAAATTCTCAACCGTATTGCCAGCACCTTCGCTATCGAGCAATGGCCGGTCACGGCAGTGAAGGCCTTTGTCGGTCACTCCCTGGCCACCGCCAGTGGCGACCAGGTGATCTCCGCTTTGGGCAGTTTCAAGTACGGCATTATTCCGGGGATCAAAACCATCGATAGCGTGGCCGACGATGTGCAGCAGCAACACCTGAGTTTCGCCACCGCTGACCGCCGCCGTGCACCCGAGCAGCTGGACCTGTGCGTGATCAACTCCAAAGGATTTGGCGGCAACAACGCCAGTGCCCTGCTGCTGGCGCCCCATGTGGCCGAGCGCATGGTGCGCAAGCGCCATGGCGAAGCGGCCTTTGCCGCCTACCTGCAGCGCCGGGAAAGCACACGCGCCGCCGCCCAAGCTTACGATGCTCAGGCGTTACTGGGGCAATTAGGGATCATCTACAACTTCGGCCACGACCTGATCGACGACCAGCAGATCGAGATCAGCCCCGAGCAGATCAAGGTGCCGGGCTTCGCCCAACCGCTGGTATTCAAAAAAGACGAGCGCTACGGCGATATGCTCGATTGAGTGAACGGTTGGTGGATGTAAACAACGACATCCACCCTACACGCTACAGATCGTGAGCGACGGAGGATGGGGCGGGCCGCGTAGGTTGAGCAACGCGATACCCATCATCCGAGCAGCGCGCTTAATCCAGCGCACGGGCCAGCTGGATCAATTCAGCGCGCCAGGCGGCCGCCGCGGGTAGGGCTAAGAAGTACGGATTAAGCAGGGATTCACGCGCCTCATAGCTCAGCGCCTCACCCTTGAGTGTCAGCACCTCGCCACCGGCACCTTCCAACACGCCTTGTGCCGCAGCGGTGTCCCACTGCGAGGTCGGGGCCAGGCGCGGGTAGCAATCGGCATTGCCTTCGGCGAGCAAGCAGAACTTCAGCGAGCTGCCGACACTGGCCAGTTGCAGATCGCCGAAGCGTTCGCTCAACCCTGCAAGCAAGGCTTCCTGAGCTGGGCTGGAATGGCGACGACTGGCCACCAGGGTAAAGGCCTCCTGCGGGGCCAGGCGTACGCTGATCGGCGCGCTCGCGCCCGCTGCATCGGCGCGCCAGGCACCCAGGCCAGCACCGCCGTAGTAGCACAGGCCGGTGGCCGGGATGCCAACCACGCCAAACACCACGCGGCCCTGCTCGATCAACGCCACGTTAACGGTGAACTCCTCTGAGCCTGCGATAAATTCCTTGGTGCCATCCAGCGGGTCGACCAGCCACCAGCGACTCCACTGCGCACGCTCAGTCAGGGCAATGTCGGCCGCCTCTTCGGAGAGCACCGGAATATCGGGCGCCAGCGCGCGCAGACCCGCATCAAGCAGATGGTGCGCGGCCATGTCTGCAGCCGTCACCGGCGAGGCGTCGGCCTTCTCATTGACCGTCACATTGGCCCGCCAGTGAGGCAAGGTGGCGGCCCCGGCCTGGCGCACCAGTTCGATCACCGTCGGAATCAGGGGATGGCTCACGGTTTAAATTCTCCACGTTGAGTCAGCAGATCACGGGCCAGATACAGCGCCGCCAGGGCGCGACCTTCAGTAAATTGCGGATGCTGGATAAGGCTCGACAGCTCGCGCAGGCTGGTCTTGTCTACGCGCATCGGCTCCGGCTCATCGCCGGGCAAGCGCTCTTCATAAAGGTCTTGGGCCAGTACCACCTGAATCTTCTGGCTCATATACCCCGGCGACAGGCTCAGTTCGGCCAGATGCTCCAAGTGCCGCGCACCAAAACCAGCTTCCTCTTTAAGTTCACGATTGGCCGCATCCAGCACGTCCTCGCCCGGCTCGATCAGGCCTTTTGGCAGTGACAGCTGGTAGTCATCGGTGCCGCCGCAATATTCCTCGACCAACAGCGCATGTTCGGCATCCTGCATCGCCACCACCATCACCGCGCCATAGCCCGCGCCCTTGCCTACCAGGCGCTCATAGGTGCGCTCCACGCCATTGCTGAAGCGCAGTTGCAGCTCCTCGACACGGAACAGGCGGCTGCTGGCGACGATTTCGCGAGCAAGTACGGTGGGTTTCTCAAGCATGGGGCAGCTCCTGAGCGTGGCTTAGCAGGCTATCATAACGCGGCTTTTCCTATTATCTGCCCAGGAGATTGCGCGATCAGCCCGCCACAGGCGTCAATCGCGATCTTTTGCGCACCAGCCCGAAGAACTCGCATGCCCGTCTTACCCTGGAATGCCATCGATACCGTCCTGCTGGATATGGACGGCACCCTGCTCGACCTGCACTTCGACAACCACTTCTGGTTGCAGCACTTGCCGCAGCGCTATGCCGAGCACCACGGCATCAGCCGCGAACTGGCCGAGGCCGAGTTGCTGCCGCTATTTCGTGAGCATGCCGGCACCCTCAACTGGTACTGCACGGATTTCTGGAGCCGTGAGCTAAAGCTGTCGATTCGCGACCTCAAGCGCGAAGTGGCGCACCTGATCGCCCTGCGCCCGGATGCCGACACCTTTATCAAAGCCCTGCGCGATGCGGGTAAACAGGTGGTGCTGATCACCAACGCACACCGCGACTCGCTGTCATTGAAACTTGAGCGTATCGAGCTGGCGCCTTACTTCGACCGCCTGATCAGCTCCCACGATTACGGCTTTCCCAAGGAAGACCAACAGTTCTGGCATGCCCTGCAGCAGGACTGCCCGTTCACCCCGACCCGCAGCCTGTTTATCGATGACAGCCTGCCGATTCTGCGCAGCGCCGGGCGCTTTGGCGTCGGCCACCTGCTCGCCGTGCGCCAGCCAGACAGCCAGGCGGAAGCGAAAAACACCGAGGAATTTGCTGCAGTGGAAGATTACCGGGAGCTGCTGCGCAACCTGGACCGGACACGCTGACGGCATGGGGAAGCGGCTTTAGCCGTGACATTCCTGGCTAAAGCCCCTCCCAACAGGCCAATTACTCTGGGATACGCAGCACTTGGCCTGGGTAGATTTTATCCGGATGGCTAAGCATCGGCTTGTTGGCTTCAAAGATTTTCGGGTAAGCATTGGCGTTACCGTATTCAGCCTTGGCGATCGCACTCAACGTGTCGCCCTTCTTTACCGTCACAAAGCGCGCAGCTGTTGCTGGAGTCGTCACGCTGATGTGGTCTTCCACTTCCGCCACACCGGCAACGTTGCCTAGCGCGAGGAGGATTTTCTCCTTCTCTTCCTGGCTGGCGACCTCACCGCGAGCGATGACTTTTTCACCCTCCACGCTGACCTGAATATTCGGGTTACCCAAACCGACCTTGGCAACGTGAGCCGTTAGCGACTCCGACGCTTGGGCTTCCTGGCCGACCACCGACTCCCACAGCTTCACACCGGCATCTTTGACAAAGGCAAACAGACTCATAAAGACTCCTCTTATTTCCTTGGAAAATATCCGGGCGACATTGCCCGCGATTAGTAGTCTAGTCCTTGATCCGTGACAACGCTGCGCAGCGGCTGCAGGCCGCGCAACGCGGCCGCATTTATGACTAACAAACTATCCGCAGCCCATTAGCAGGCCGTTGGCAACGAGATCAAGACTGGCTTTTGCGCAGCACGACTTAAGCTGGAGAGTCTGCTCTCGTTAAACCCGAGCCAGATCGGGCAGATCTCCCGAAAGCCCCAACGCCTGGCGCACGAACAGTGCCTTGGCTTCCGGCAGCTCATCGACCCAATTGAGGCCACTGTTGCGCAGCCAGCGCACTGGCAGTGGATCGGCTTGGAACAAGCGCTCGAAGCCTTCCATCGCGGCCATCATGGCGAGGTTGTGCGGCATACGCCGTCGCTCGTAACGGCTGAGTACCTTCACATCACTCAGCCGTTCGCCACGCTGCGCGGCGTGCAACAGCACTTCAGCCAGCACCGCCACGTCGAGAAACCCCAGATTGACGCCCTGGCCAGCCAACGGGTGGATGCTGTGGGCTGCATCACCGATCAGCGCCAAGCCGTTTTCGACATAGCGCTTGGCATGGCGTTGACGCAGCGGGATGCATAGCCGTGAGTCGGCATGTAGCACCTCGCCGAGGCGATGCTCGAAAGCAAAACTCAGGGCACGGCGAAAGCCGGCATCATCCAAGGCCATCAGCCGTTCGGCTTCATTTGGGGTAACCGACCAGACAATCGAGCACCAGTGCTCGCCCTCAGGCCCGGCCAACGGCAGAAAGGCCAGAGGGCCATCATCGGTAAAGCGCTGCCAGGCGGTAGCCTGATGCGGCTTGGCACAGCGCACGCTGGTGACAATGGCATGGTGCAGGTAATCCCACTCACGGGTGGCGCAACCGGCCAGACGACGGACTGCCGAATTGGCCCCGTCGGCAGCAATCAACAGCGGTGCACGCAATTCGCGGCCGTCGATCAGGCTCAGCAACCAGCCGTCACCAGAGCGACGTAGCTGCTCGACCCGGGCATTGGCCAGCAGGCCAATCGAGCTGTCATGCAAGCGATCGAGCAGCGCATCCTGCACCACGCGGTTCTCGACAATATGGCCGAGCACCTCGGCATGCACACTGGCCGCACTGAAATGAATTTGCCCGGTGCCAGAACCGTCCCACACCTGCATATCACCGTAGGGGCTGGCACGCCGCGCGAGAATGCCATCCCATACCCCGAGGCGTTCGAGAATGCGCTGGCTGGCCCCTGACAGGGCGCTGACCCGTGGTTCAAACGCCGCCTGCGGGTCAAAGGGTTTGACGCTCAGCGTGCTGCCATCGATAAGCAGAATTTCCAAACCCTGATCCTGCAGGGCCAGCGCCAGGGCGCTGCCTACCATTCCAGCGCCGACGATGATCAAATCCGCGTGCATTGTGTTTCCTTCTTACTTAGAGCCTGTTCAAAGGCTCGCGAGCTAGAGCCATGCAAGGCGCTACGTTAGTAACAGCCTCCGGCTGGTCAATACGGCGAGGAAGCGGACTGGGCTCGCACGCGAGTGTACTGTTGTACATGAGCATTACTCGCTTCGCTCGCCCTTCGGGTCACGCTAAAGCGCGCTAGCCACAAGCGGCTTCCGAGACGCCGCGTCCCGGCCTGTTTTTAACGCCGCAGGGCCGACGCGCAGCAGACTTTGAACAGGTTCTTAGGCTGCCTGCCGAATGCGCGGTTTGAGCCGCACGTAGAGCGTTTTGTGCACCCGCGCCACCAGACTGCCGCTGCCATCGCGCACCTCCACCTGCAGCTCGGGGTGGTACTTATCGCCGTCTGCCGAGTGCCTGCGGATGTCTTCGAGCAGCTGCTCGTCGATGCTGAAATTGGCATATACCGGACCAGTCCCCGGGGCGATAAAGTCGATTCGTGCTGCCTTGTCCCAGACGATAAAATCACCCCCGAGATTTTCCATAATCATCAGCATAAAAAAGGGGTCAGTCATCGAGTACAGGCTGCCGCCAAAATGGGTACCGACATAGTTGCGGTTATACCAGCTCAGGACCATCTTCACCTGCACCTGGCGAAAGTCCGCGCTGATCTGCCGCACCCGAATACCAGCCCCCAGGTAGGGTGGATAGAGGTTCATCGCCCAACGCAGCCAACGCGCCTTGCGCGCCAGTTTCTTTGCCGACATGGCTCAAGGCTCCGAACGAGTGCCCAGGCCCATGGCCTGGCGGGCAAACCAGCGTTTCGCGGGCGGTAACAAATCAAGCCCAAGTAAACCGAGAGTGCGACCGGCCACCAGCAGCGGCTGACCAGTACTGAACAGTCGGGTGACTTGATCGGAGAAGCCTACCGTGAGCTGCTGATCGCTCTGCTGACTGCTCAAGTAACGCCTCAGTGTGGCCAGATCGCCCAGCGGCGCGGTACTTTCCCTCAACGTTTGAGCTAGCACCCAGGTATCGCGTAGCGACAAGTTGAAGCCCTGCCCAGCAATCGGATGCAGGCTATGGGCCGCGTTACCGAGCACCACCAGATGCTGGCGTACTTGTTCCTTGGCCGCCGTCAGGGCCAGTGGATAGAGATACCGCGTGCCGACCTGGCGCAGGCTGCCCAGGCGATAGCCGAAAGCCAGCTGCAACTCGGCGAGAAACGCCGCATCATCGAGTGCCATTAGGCGCTCGGCTTCCAGGCTGGCGCGGGTCCAGACCAGCGCGCAGCGGTTATCCGCCAACGGCAACATGGCCATCGGCCCTTCTTCGGTAAACCGCTCGAAGGCCAGGCCGTTGTGAGCGTCCTGCGGGCTGATATTGGCGATCAGCGCACTCTGCCCGTAGGGCGTGGTGCTGATGTCGATGCCTAGCTGCTCACGTAACCCGGAGCGGCCACCTTCGGCCATGATCGCCAGGCTGCACACCAGCTCGCTACCGTCGTCCAAGGCCAACTGATAACCGTCAGCCAGCGCATGCATACGCGCAACCTGCGCCGGGCTGCGCCAACTCACCACCTGCTGATCCAGCGCCTGCCACAAGCATTCACCCAACCAGGCGTTTTCCACCACATAGCCCAGCGCCGGCACACCTTCTTCCTCGGCGCTCAGGCGTGCGGCGGCAAAGCGGCCACGGTCGGAGACATGGATCTGCTTGATCGGCTCGGCGCGCTGGCTGATCGACTGCCACAGGCCGAGGCGCTGATAGATTTGCTGCGAGCCGAACGACAGCGCGGTGGAGCGTGCATCGTAACTGGGCTGATAGCCGACGCCCGGGGTGAAGGGTTCGATCAAGCAGATCGTCCAGCCGCGCTGCTTGGCTTGCGCCTGCAAGGCCACGGCCAGGCTGGCACCAACCAAGCCGCCGCCGATAATCGCGATATCCCCCCGCTGCATGCTTACGCCGCCACGCTGCGAGCTGCAGCCATCAGCGCTTCGATCTCGGCGACGGTTTTTGGGGCGCCGTTGGTGAGAATCTCGCAGCCGGTTTTACTCACCACCACGTCATCCTCAATGCGCACGCCGATGCCCCGCCACTTCTTCGCCACGTCCTGATTATCCACGGCGATATAGATACCCGGTTCGACGGTCATGGCCATGCCAACCTCCAGCTCGCGCCACTCGCCGCCAACTTTGTACTCGCCGACATCGTGTACATCCATGCCCAGCCAATGACCGGCACGGTGCATATAAAACGGCTTATAGGCCTCAGTGGCGATCAGCTCAGCGACCTCACCCTGCAGCAACCCAAGTTCCACCAGCCCGGCGGTGATTACCTGTACGGTGGCTTCGTGGGCCTGATTCCAGTGCTTGCCGGGGCCAATTTCCTTGAATGCGGCTTCCTGCGAGGCCAACACCAGCTCATAGATGGCTTTCTGCTCGGGGGAGAACGTGCCACTGACCGGGAAGGTGCGGGTGATGTCGCTGGCGTAGCAGTCGATTTCACAACCCGCATCAATCAACACCAGGTCGCCGTCTTTCAACGCCGCGTCATTCTCGCGGTAATGCAGGATGCAGGCATTCTTGCCCGCCGCGACGATGGAACCATAGGCCGGCATCTTTGCCCCACCCTTACGGAATTCGTAATCCAGTTCAGCTTCTAGGTGGTATTCGAACAGCCCAGCGCGGCTGGCCTGCATGGCGCGCACATGGGCGCGACAGGAAATCTCCGCGGCCTCTTTCATGACTTTGACTTCAGCGGACGACTTGTACAGGCGCAGGTCATGCAGCAGGTGTTCGAGGGTGACGAATTCATTAGGCGGGGTGGCACCTTGGCGCGCCTTGGAGCGGATCACGTTGATCCACTCCATCAGCTGGCGGTCGAACTCGTGGTTGGTGCCCATGGCGGAATAGACCCGATCACGGCCCTCAATCAGCCCCGGCAGGATGTCGTCGATATCGCCAATCGGAAACGCATCATCGGCGCCGTATTGGCTGATCGCACCCTCCTGGCCGGCGCGCAGTCCGTCCCACATCTCCCGCAAAGGGTCGCGCTCGCGGCAGAACAACACGTACTCACCATGCTCACGCCCGGGTATCAGCGCAATCACCGCTTCCGGCTCAGGGAAGCCCGCGAGGTACTGGAAGTCGCTGTCTTGGCGGTAAATATGCTCGACATCGCGGTTGCGAATGTACACCGGCGCAGCCGGCAAAATCGCAATGCTGTTGGGTTCCATCAGCGCCATCAGCGCCTTGCGCCGACGGGCGTATTCCGACTTGGGGATGCTGATCATGGGCAGATTGAGTCCACTTCTGGTTACCTGAAAACAGGTGACATGAAAATCAATGCAGCGACGGTTTTACCGCCGCCACCTCAGGCTTGGCGCACTCGCTGAAGAGCAACAGCGGCGCAACGCGCAAGTATTCCATCACTTCCATGTAGTCGCTTTCACCGTCTTCAGACTCCTCCAGAGCGTTTTGCACCTGGGCAATCGCCGCAAGATCCTGCAGCACCTCCATGGCTTCCGCGCTCAGCGCGCTATCTCGGGCGGTCAGGCCAAAGCCGCCAAGGAAACCTTGGCACCATTGCCCAAGGGCCACGGCGCGCTCACTAAGCGGCGCATCGTCGTTGGGCAACAGCAGCACCACGGTGACATCGCTGCTGGTCAGTTCACTCTTGACCATTTCCTGCAGGCCAATCAGCGCCTGGCGCACGCTATCTTGCGGGGCAGTGCCGAGCAGCTCGGCGGCGTCCACCAGCCAAGGGTCGATCTCAAAGCCGGCACCGGCGCAGCTGCGACCGAGCAGCAGGCCATGCAGCTCGGCAGGTGAAACGGTGTAACCGCTACTGGCAAGCAACGCGGCAAAAGCGGAATACGGGGAATTCGAAGTTGGCATAGATAACTAGGCGCTAAGCTGCGCAATCACTAGAATGGAGGCCTTGTATCCTAGCACCGGCAAGCCTACCAAGACTATGCAAGGTGCTCGACGGATGCGCGCTCAGCGCCGCATCAATCTTGAATAATTAGCACCCCGTGATCGGCGGGTGAAAGGTATCAAGCTCTAGCGCGCCAATTTGTCACACACTGCCAAACCCGCTCAGCGACTTCGCTGCAAACCGTCTGGTGCTGTCGAAGACGCCTTAGAGACGCTACTTTTCATCTGCCACCCACTCACCTAGCACGAGTAGAGAACCATGGATGATGCCGACCTGCAGGCTCTTACGACCAAGTTGGACTTGCTGCTCCAGCGTGTCGAGCAGCTCAAGGTGCAAAACCGGCTGCTTCTAAAAGGCGAAAAGGCCTGGCGCGAAGAGCGTGCTCACTTAATTGAAAAGAACGAAATGGCCCGGCATAAGGTCGAATCAATGATTTCGCGCCTTAAAGCCCTGGAGCAGGATTAATGACCCAATCGAACACCTTAAACGTACAGATTCTGGACAAGGAGTATTGCATCGCCTGTCCAAGTGATGAACGCAACAACTTGGAGAGCGCCGCGCGCTACTTGGACGGCAAGATGCGGGAGATCCGCTCAAGCGGCAAAGTCATCGGCGCCGACCGCGTCGCGGTGATGGCCGCCCTAAACATCACCCATGACCTGCTACACAAACAGCAACACCTTGATCAGCAGGCCGGTGCCAGCCGCGATCAGGTGCGCAGCCTGCTTGATCGGGTCGATAGTGCCCTGGCCCGGGATGCCGATGAGTAAGGCAGCTGATTGTGCGCCAGCACTTTCGGGTATACTGCTAACAGCTCCCTGGAGTGTGCGCCAGTTGGTGATGTCCCTGAGCCGATACGCACAAACCCGGAGGTTGCATGTTGAGGCCGGTGTGCATGTCCGCTCGACGGAAAGCCTTAACGCCTCCTGCAACCTCCACCTTGAACTTTCGGGTTCAAGGGCTAAGCCGACAGCGGCACGTCGGGGAGTCACTTTTTCCAGCCGGTTGCCCACTCGCGGCAATCGCTACAGCGCCAACCCATGCTCAACACACCTGCACTAAGCCGCGCGCAACTGCGTCGGCATTTGCGTGCACAGCGTCGTGCGCTTAGCCGCCACGCCCAGCGCCAGGCTGCACGCGGGCTCTATAAACAACTCGCACAGCACCCGCTATTTCGCCGCGCACAGCACGTCGCCCTGTACTTGCCTAATGATGGCGAGATCGACCCGCGACCCTTGCTACAGGCTGCGCAGCGACGTGGCAAGGTCACCTACCTGCCGGTGCTCAGTGCCTGGCCGCGCAACAAAATGGTGTTCCAACGCATCCGCGCCAGAGAACCTTTATCGAAGAACCGCTTTGGCATTTACGAGCCTCGCCGCCAGCACAAACAGCAACGCAAGGTCTGGACACTGGATTTAGTTCTGCTGCCGCTGGTCGGCTTCGACCGCTTCGGCGGACGACTGGGCATGGGTGCAGGATTTTATGATCGCAGCCTGGCGTACCTCAGCCGGCGAAGGAGTTGGCATAAACCTAGATTACTGGGCCTTGCCCACGAATGTCAGCACGTTGAGCGGCTGGCAATGGCCAGCTGGGATGTACCACTGCAAGGCACGGTGACAGACAAAGCATGGTATTGACTGACTAAAGCTGTACCGCATTCCTTGCGGTACGTGAGCGGCTCAGCCTGTCGCATTGGACTGCGTAACCGGCGCAGGTTGGCGCTCCCACAAGCTCTGGGTGTAACCCGTGGTTACCATGCCCAGGCTGAACAGAATTACCAATACCCACAACACATCTGGTTTACGTTTCATTAAATGCCTCTCCTTAAAGGCATGGCACGCGGTGTATCCGCGGCAATTATTGTTATAGATCCAGCAACGGTGCGCCTCCACACAGTCAACTTGACTAAGCGGCAGCTTGGCAAAAGCCCAGCATAAAGACGGTGCCCGCTAACCGGCCGAATTACTGGAGCAAAGTTCATGCCTTATTGGCTGATGAAGTCAGAACCCGACGAACTATCAATCCACGACCTGCAGCGACTTGAGCAGACACGCTGGGATGGCGTGCGCAATTACCAGGCGCGCAACTTCCTGCGCAGCATGCAACCAGGAGATCTGTTCTTCTTCTACCACTCCAGTTGCCCCGAGCCTGGGATTGCCGGGATCGGCCGCATCACCGTACTGCATTACCCCGATCCCGCCGCGCTAGAGCCTAAGAGCCACTATTTCGACAGCAAAGCCAGTGCTACCAAAAACCCTTGGAGCGCAGTCGATGTGGCTTTTGTTGAGGCATTCAAATGCGTTATCCCCTTGGCACAACTAAAAGCCCAAAGCACCTTAATGGAGCTGCCATTGGTGCAAAAGGGCAGCCGCCTATCGGTTATGCCGGTAAGCGCTGAACACTGGAACGCGATCCTCGCCTTGCGCTAATGCGCCGCGCACTGAATCGGTGCAGCCAACTTCTACCGAGCCGTGCTGTCTAAAAGCTCACAACGGCAGAGCCTCTTGACCCCTATCAACAGCATCCGCCCGGACAGGCAGCACACCACTCGCCAACGTCGACTGCTACGCACCCGGCGGCGGACAGATCGCTCACCGGCATCACCTTCTCTGTACCCATGGATGAACGGCTAATGAGCAAAAAGTGGCTTTACCCCACCCTCGGTGTTGTCGCCTTGGCGATCATCGCTGGCTTGCTCTGGTACGAACTGCACCCCACGGGTTTGGCCGAAGGCTTTGCCAGCGGCAACGGCCGAATTGAGGCGACCGACGTCGATGTGGCCAGCAAGTTGCCCGGACGCATCGCCAGTATCGAGGCCGAGGAAGGCCAATTCGTCCAGCCGGGGCAAGTCATTGCCCGCATGGACACGCAGGTGCTTGAGGCTCAACTCGCCCAAGCGCAGGCACAAATGCGCCAAGCGCAGAACAGCCAGCTCACCGCCAGCGCCCAAGTGCGCCTGCGCGAGAGCGAGAAAATCACTGCTCAGGCGATTGTCCGTCAGCGCCAGGCAGAAGTCAGCGCAGCGCAAAAGCGCCACGCCCGCAGCGCCATCCTGGTTAAACGCAATGCCATGGCCCAGCAGCAGCTGGACGATGACTTCGCCCGCCTGCAAAGCACTCAAGCCGC
>JAGGNC010000202.1 GCA_017886405.1 Pseudomonas sp.
AAATACGGCTAATCCCGGTGCGCCCCTTCAAGGATTGGGCGCCGGTTGCACCGTCCAGTGGTTTACTGTTCATCGTCGCGGTACCAGCGTTTGAGCGCCGCGATTGAGTGCTGTGTGCGCAAGTGATGGATCTGGGCGGCAAGGGTGTTCGATGGCAAACAATCTAGGCATGGCTGGGCGTCCGATAGGAGAACACTCAGCACACTAGGCGCAAGGGCATCAACAGCCCGTCAAAGCGATGTGAAAATTTCGTCAGTTGCGCCGTGAAACATCACGTTGAAGCAGGTGCCCCCCTCTGGCTGGCTGCGCACTGAGATTGCCCAGCCCTGTTTGGCGCAGATGCGTTTTACCAGTGATAAGCCCAACCCAAGGCCTTCGCCGCGGGCGTGAGTGCCGCGTACGAACGGCTGGAAAATCTGCGCGTGCTGATCGTGGGGAATGCCTGCGCCGCTGTCCTCCACGCGAAAGCCGCCGTTTTCCAGCACCAGGCGCACAAAGCCGTGTTCGGTGTAATGCAGTGCATTGCGCAGCAAATTGGCCATCACCGTACTGAGGAATGTGGCGTTGTAGAGGCCGCTATCGCGGCCTTCTTCGCGGTATTGGAAGGTTAATCCCTTATCGTTGAACATGGGCTCCCAGCGCTCAATCTGCTCAGCCGCGATCGTGGCGAGGCTGCTGCCTGCGATAAACGCCGTCTCATTGGCCTTGTCCCTAGCCAGTTGCAGAAAGGTTTGCACCAGCTCGCGCATTTCCTCGCTGGCTCGGGCTATGCGCTCAATCTGCTCGCGTTGCCGAGGGTCTAGGCTGGCCTCCGCGAGTAGCTCACAGGAGGAGGTTATGACCATCAGCGGCGTGCGTAACTCATGGCTGACATCACTGGTAAACAGACGCTCACGCTCCAGCGACTGACGCACCTGACCCAGGGTGCTATCAAAAGCGGCAGCCAGCTGGCCCACTTCGTCATTGGGGTAATCCGGTGCCAGCGGCGGTGCCAGGGAGTGCTGCTGATCGCGATGGCTGACCTGTTGCGCCAGTCGACTGACCGGTGCCATGACCTTGCGCGCCATCACCAGGCCCAGCGCCCAGGCGCCCATCACAGTGAGCAGAAAGCCGGCGAGTACGACGTTGTACAGGGCTTGTTCACGGGTTTCGAACTCATGCTGCTCTTGCACCAGTTGATAGATGTTGCCGTTGATTTCTTGCATATACACATAGAAGGATTTTTCCTCGTCAAATACCTCGTTAAAGCCCTCCGCAAGCCCTGCATATTGCGGAGGGATTAGGTAATTAGGCAGGTTGGAGGCAAAGAAGCGGGTGCTGGAGTCCAGGCGTGGACTGTTGCCTTGTTTGAGGTCTTCATGCAGCACGGTGTTCAGCTCACGGTTGAGTTCCTCGGACACCAGGTGTTCTTCAAGAGCGTGCACCACCACTACGATACTCAGTGAGAACAGGCCACTGACGATCGTCGTCATCAGTACGAAGGCAATCAGGATACGTTGGGCGAACGGCTGCTTAGACGCCATTGGCATGCTCCGCTAGGCGATAGCCGACGCCGTGCAAGGTATGCAGCAACGGCGTGGGAAAGGGTTTATCCAGTACTTGGCGCAGTTGATGGATATGGCTACGCAGGCTGTCGCTGTCGGGGCTGTCATCGCCCCAGAGCGCTTCTTCCAATGCTTGGCGGCGGACCACCGCGGGGCTTTTCTGCATCAGCACGGCTAATAGTTTGAGGCCGATGGGGTTGAGCTTGAGCGGCCGGCCAGCCCGGCTGACATAAAGTGTGTCGAGGTTATAGAGCAGGTCGGCGACTTTCATTTGGCGCTTGCGGCTGCCCTGGCTGCGACGCAGGATTGCCTCGATCCGCGCCACCAGCTCGGACAGGGCGAAGGGTTTGATCAGGTAATCGTCGGCGCCGACATTCAGCCCTTGCAAGCGATCATCCAGCGCGTCGCGGGCGGTCAACATCAGGATTGGCACTTCGTTGTGGCCATCCTCGCGCAGGCGTTTGCACACCTGATAACCGTCGATGCCGGGTAGCATGATGTCGAGCACGATCAGGTCATAGTGGCCGGTGCTGGCTAGGTGCAGGCCACCCAGGCCATCCTGCGCGCAGTCGACGGTGAAACCTTTGAGCTGCAGGTAGTCAAGGATGTTGGCCAGGATGTCGCGGTTGTCTTCGATGACCAGAATACGCATGGGTTGCTGCTCTCTTTAGGCGTTGACGTTTTTTTCACATCGCTTTGACAAGCGCCTCACAGAGGCCATTACACACTGCGGCACGTTCATCCAAGCAGGATCATACGATGCCTCATCTCCACTTCGCGCCTCTTCGTTATCTGTCGATCATCGTATTGACATGGTTGCTGGTGTTTTTTCTAACCCGCAGCGCCTTATTGGCCACCCATCTGGCTGATGCCAACGTGGGTGCTGGGCAATTGCTCAGCCTGTACGGGGTTGGTTTGGTGTATGACCTGAGCTTTCTGCTCTATGCCAGTGCGCCTATGGCCCTCTACCTGCTGCTGTGCCCGCGCCGCCTGTGGCAACAGCGCTGGCATAAGCGGCTGTTGCTGGGTGTGGTCGGGGTTAGTTTGTTTGTCATGCTGTTTACCGCTGTCGCGGAGTGGTTGTTCTGGGATGAGTTCGGTGTGCGGTTTAACTTTATCGCCGTGGACTATCTGGTGTACTCCGAGGAGGTGATCAACAACATCCTCGAGTCCTATCCGATTTACCCGCTCCTGGCATTGTTGGCGATGCTCGCGGTAGCGACCACTGCGCTATTGCGTAAGGCGGTGTTGGCGGCCCTGGATGCACCCCGCTTGCGGCCTGCGCCGGCACTGCTCAGCATACTGGGCGTATTGCTGTTGGCAGGGTTGAGCAGCGCGTTGATTAGCCAGGATGCGCCGCGCGGCACGGATGGCAACGCCTACCAGCGTGAACTGGCGAGCAATGGCCCGTTCCAGTTCTTTGCCGCCTTTCGCAATAACGAGCTGGATTATCCGCAGTTCTACGCCACCCTGCCTGAGCCTGAGGTGGCCAGCCTGCTGCGCAGCGAGATCAGTGAGCCCAACGCACGGTTTATTGGTAGCGATCCGCAGGATATTCGCCGGGTGATCGACAACCCTGGTCAGCCTAAGCGCTTGAACGTAGTGCTGGTGACTATCGAAAGCCTCAGCGCCAAGTACCTGGGCAGCTTCGGTGATAAGCGCGGCTTGACGCCAAACCTCGATCAGCTGCGCACGCAGAGCCTGAGCTTCAGTAACGTCTACGCCACGGGTACCCGCACTGATCGTGGTCTGGAGGCTATCACGCTGTCGATGCCGCCAACCCCTGGGCGCTCTATCGTCAAGCGCATCGGCCGTGAATCAGGTTTCGGCAGCCTGGGTCAGCAGTTCAGCGCGCAAGGCTATGACAGCGTGTTTATCTACGGTGGGCGTGGTTACTTCGACAATATGAATGCCTTCTTCGGCGGCAATGGCTACCGCATCGTCGACCAGAGCAGCGTGGCCGAGGCGGACATGGCATTCCAGAACGCCTGGGGCATGTCCGATGAGGACATCTACACGCAGACGCTAAAGGTTGCCGATGCCGACCATGCAGCCGGTAAGCCATTCTTTCTGCAATTGATGACCACCTCCAACCATCGCCCGTACACCTACCCGGAGGGTCGCATCGACATTCCCTCCGGCGATGGCCGCGAAGGCGCGGTGAAGTACACCGACTATGCCATCGGCCAATTCCTCGCCCAAGCGCGCGACAAACCCTGGTTCAAGCAGACGGTGTTTATCGTTGTCGCCGATCACACGGCGGGCAGTGCCGGCAAGGAAGACCTGCCGGTGGCCAACTATCACATCCCGCTGTTTATCTATGCCCCTGCGCACATCCAACCCCTCGAATTCAGCGAGCTGACCAGCCAGATCGACCTGGCGCCCACGCTGCTGGGTTTGCTCAACATTGACTACATCTCGACCTTCTTCGGCCGCAATGTGCTGCGCGAGGACCGTGGCCCTGGGCGCGCGCTGCTGGGTAACTACCAACATTTGGGGCTGTTTGATGGCAGCAGTCTGGCGATCCTTAGCCCGCGTAAAAACATGCGCCGCCATGATGATGCGTTGGGCCTGAGCCATGAGGTGACCGTTGACGCCAGCGATGAGCTTGAGCGTCGCAATATCGCCTATTACCAAGGTGCCAGCCATGCCTTCAAAAAGCATCTGCTTGCCTGGCGCTCGACCTTGTTACCTGACGAACAACTGAGCAAGCGCTAACCCTAAATCTTTCCGGCACTGCTGCGCAGTGCCTTGGCTGGAGCACCGTTATGCGGGCCAATCGGTCTACTGAGTTCTCACGTTATTTTGATTTCCGCCTGGGCCTGGGCATACCTCTGCTGCTGATGGCGTTGCTGTTGCTGCTGGACCCCAGCGGTCTGGATTTCGCTATCGAACGCCTGTTCTACCAACCGGGCCTGGGTTTTATTGGTAAACACAGCTTCTGGCTAGAAGACATCCTGCATGACCGCGCTAAGCAGTTGGTGATCGTGTTTGGCGTGCTGGCGATTATTGGCTTTGTCATCAGCCTGTTACCCACCCGTTTTAGGGTGTGGCGCCGCTCGCTGGGGTTTCTGGTGCTGGCGTTGGCGGTGTCGACCAGTATCGTTACGCCGCTGAAGGCGCTCACCGCCGTGCATTGCCCTTGGAGCCTCAGCGAGTTTGGCGGCACGGAGACCTTTACCCCGCTGCTGAGTAAGCGCGCAGCAACGGAAAGTCCAGGCCGTTGCTGGCCGGGTGGCCATGCCTCATCGGGGTTTTCATTGCTGGCGCTGTTTTTTCTCCTGCGTGACAAGCGCCCGCGCAGTGCCCGTGTCGCCTTGGTGTTCGCGCTGGGATTGGGCGCGGTGTTTTCGTTGGGGCGGATGATGCAGGGCGCGCATTTTCTGTCACACAATCTGTGGACGTTGCTCTTCGACTGGACGATCTGCCTGCTCTGTTACCGCTGGGTGCTTTATCGAGCACCGTTAGCTCAGCGCGCCGAACAACCTGTGTTTAAGCCGCTGGAGGGCTAGTCAATGGCACGCTTTGTTTATATGTGCCGTCTTGGTTTTGCGGCACTGCTATTTACGCGCGCTCTGGTGGCGCTGCCTTACAGCATGGCTGGGAGCGCGGAGGCTGTTTCGAGTAGCCAGCTGTGCCCGGCTCTTTCGGCCGCTTGAGGTAACCGTGCACATGAATACGCCTCCTACTGCCTGGCTAAGAGTGGCCGCGGTTGCCGGGTTTTCGCTGCTGCTGTGCGCGTGCCAAACCAGCCGTGAGTCAATGCTGGCTGAGGGCTACCCGCCGGCCTTTGTCGATGGGTTTGAGGCAGGCTGTGGTAGCGGTCGGCAAGCGGCGGGAGCCCTTGATAGTTTTAGTAAGGATGTGCCGCGCTACCTGGCAGCACCAGTGTACGCACAGGGTTGGGACGATGGCTTTCGTCAATGCCAGGCGCGCCTGAACAGCGA
>JAGGNC010000035.1 GCA_017886405.1 Pseudomonas sp.
CCTGGTCCCATGACTGCTCTGCCGGCTTTACCTTGCGCGGCTGGCACACGCCACCTTCGGGCAAGCCGTTACTGCATTTTCTGCATGGCAATGGGTACTGCGGGAGGGTGTACACGCCGATGCTCCAGGCCTTGGCTGAGGACTTCGACCTGTGGCTGTGTGATGTGCAGGGCCATGGTGAGAGTGACCATGGTGGCCGTTTTCATGGGTGGAACCGCAGTGCCGAGCTGGCGCTGGAAGCCTTTGCCGAAGGGCGTACACGGTTTGCTGATGTGCCGGTGTTTGCGCTTGGCCATAGCTTTGGCGGGGTACTCACCGGCCTGATGCTGGCCCAGCAACCACAGCTGTTTCAGCGCGCGGTATTGCTCGATCCGGTGTTGTTTAGCCCAGCGATGATCGGGGTAATGGCGTTGTCTGATGTGGTTGGCCTGAGCCGCCGTACCACCCTGGCAAGCAAGTCGCTCAAGCGCCGCAGCAGTTGGGTGGACCGCGCTGCCGCTCAAGCTGCACTGCATGGTAGGGGGATGTTTCGCGGTTGGACCGACGAGGCGTTTGCCGCCTACATCCAGCATGCGCTGAAAGACACCGAGCAGGGTGTCGAGCTGAAATGCCGCCCTAGCCGTGAAGCGGATATTTTCAGCTCATTCCCCAAGCGCCTGTGGCCATCCCTTGGCAAGGTGACAACACCCACTCACGTGCTTTTCGGCCAGCACAGCTACCCCTTTGTCGCTAAGTCAGTGGCGCGTTGGTGCGCCAGCAATGCCCATGTCAGCGCTCATGTGATGCCCGGTGGGCACTGTTTTATGCAGCAACAGCCGGACGACAGCGCCGCTCGCGTGGTCCACTTTCTGTTGCAGCGCGATTAGTCAGCCGCCGCGAAATAGCGGGCCGACCCATGCTCGGGCTTAACTCGCCCTCAGTGGCGTGTGGTGGTGTCCGAGTTGTGTTGCTGGCTGCGCCACTGCTGCATTTCGATCACCTGAGCGCTGGGCGCCGGCGGTTCGCGGAATGGGTGAGGGGCCAGCTCGATGTGACCCACGTGCTTGCCGAACAGGGTGATGCTGCCGATATGCCGTTGCTCGCCGGTAACCGTGAACTCGAAACCATACACCCGCGCCAGGCGTTTGCGGCCGCGCGCGTCAGGCAGTAGGGCGAGGCGGCGCAGCGCAACATTGCCGTCGAGCAATTCCACATCGACTTTGCTGCAGTGTTGTTTGACCAGATTCAGCGCGTGCTCACGCAAACCATGGGCGTGCCACCACCACGCGCAGGCAGTGGCGAACAGCATCAGCAGAAATACATCGAAGAGGTCGATCATGGCGGCTCCGGCGGCAGAGTGTAGAGCTTAACCGATTGCCGCACTGTTCTTGGCGCTGGAATTGTCGCCGTTGAGCAGTTGCTTTAGCGTCCGCGCACTCAGCCTCGAAAAGGAATTGCCATGCATTGTCCTGCCTGCCATACCACCACCTTGCAACCGACCACGCTGGATGACGGTTTGCTGGCTCACGGCGGCCCACAGTGTTCTGGCGCCCTGGTTGCCTTGCTGTATTACCGCGATTGGGCTGAGCGCCAGCCGCAGAATGATGAACTACAGGTGCAGGTACAGGTGCAGCTTGGCGTTGAGGCTGCCAATGAAAGCCAGCAGGCGCTGAGCGGTCCTAAGTGCGCCAGGCGGATGAGCAAATTGCAGATCAGCGGCACCCACTGCAATCGTTTGGATTTATGCGGTAGTTGCGATTAGGGCCTGGCTGGATAACGGGGAGTGGCACCTGCTCAAGGCGTTGGCGCTAAGCCACAAGATGCCGAGCATTTTTACCGAGGCCTGGCAGCGCAAGGCCGGTCAGCACGCCACTGAGCAAGCCCGCCGGCAACGCGTTGCACGCCTGATCGGGGATCAAGCCATTTCCCGTGCGGACGACATTCGTCGCTGGCTGAATGCTCATCCGCAGCGGCGGGAATTATTATTCTATATCGGCCACGAATGACCATTATTACCCCGGTAACGATACGCTTAGGCCTCTGCGCCTACCCCTGCTGCAGCACGTGTTGCCGAGGCCTGCGCGCTCAGCTTTCTGCTTCGTAAAGGGCGTTGTAGCGCTGCTGCAGTTCATGACGAATCTGCCTGCGTTGCAGGCCTTGGCGCTGGCGGCGAAGGCCGTCCGGGGTGTCGGTGGCTAAGGCAGGAATGGTGGCCGGCTTACCCTGCTCATCGACCGCAACCATGGTGAAGAAGCAGCTGTTGGTGTGGCGCACCGAGCGTTCGCGGATGTTTTCCGTGATGACTTTGATGCCAATTTCCATCGACGTGCGCCCGGTGAAGTTGACCGAGGCGAGGAACGTTACTAACTCGCCGACATGGATGGGTTCGCGGAAGATCACCTGATCCACCGAGAGAGTTACTACGTAGCAGCCGGCATAGCGGCTGGCGCAAGCGTAGGACACCTCATCAAGGAACTTGAGCAGGGTGCCGCCATGAACATTGCCAGAGAAATTGGCCATATCCGGGGTCATCAGTACGGTCATCGACAGCTGGGGGCTTCTGTTTTCCATAACGGGCTCTTCAGTAGGCGTTAATTCGTCGCAGGGCAAGGCGTTTTGCTAGTTTAAGCGCCAAGGATAGCGCCCACTGGGCTGTCAGCGGTTACAAATTTGCGCAAAGGCTTGATTTAAACGCCAGCGCTGGTCGTCGCAGGCGCTGCCTTATTTGCCCGCCGAAAGGCCAAAGTCGATGGCCAAATTGGCGCCGGTGATGGCTTCGGCATAGGGCTGGCAGAGAAACCAGACCAGCTCGGCGATTTCCTCTGGACGGATAAAGCGGGCGTTTTGGCCTTGTGGGTAGAGTGCCAGCAACTCACTTTTGTAGCCTACTGGGTCGCCGTTGCCATAGCGCTCGGCCTGGAAATCGAGCATCGGCGTGGCGATATCGCCGGGCGATACGCAGTTTACCCGCACGCCATCGGGGGCCAAATCCAGCGCCAGGGTTTTGCTTAACAAGGTCAGCGCGCCCTTGCTGGCGCAGTACAGGGCGGCGTTGCGATTGCCTTGGTGACCGGCGTCACTGGCGATGTTGACGATGCCGCCGCGGCTTTCACGCAGTGCCGGGATGGCGGCGGCGCAGATAAAGAATGCCGCTTTCAAATTGACGTCCATGACCAGGTCGAAGTCGTCCTCACTGCAGGATTCCACCGGCCCTTCGCGCCACACCCCGGCGGCGTTCACCAAGGCATCCAGGCGACCGGTGCTGGCCAGTACGCGGCTGAGCAACTCGCGACAGTTAGCTGGGCTGCGCAGGTCGATGGCCTCGCTGGTGGTCAGCGCAACCTGCTTGGCCAGAGCATGCAGGCCGTCGCTGTTGATATCGGTGACGGCCACGCGCCAGCCGCCGGCGGCAAAACGCCGGGCCAAGGCGCTGCCAAGGCCGCCGGCGGCACCAGTAATCAGCACTACGGGTTGGGTCATAGGAGTCTCCGGTGTGTATGGGCTTCAGCTCACCAGCGTGTGGTGCAAGCGGTGGGCTAAAGCCAACTCTACGACTGCTAGCGGCGAGAAAGGCGGCTATTTGTTTATTGAGCCGCCCTGTCTGCCTTCGTTCCGACTTAAGCGTGGGTCAGGTACCAGCGCCAATCTTGCTCGCCAACTTCGCCCATAAACTCGCGGTATTCGGTGTGTTTGATGGCCAGGAACACCTTGAGAAATTCTGCGCCAAACTGCTCCTTGGCCCAGCTTGATTGCTCCAGTGCGCGCAAGGCGGTCAGCCAGTCGGTTGGCAAAAATTCCTTGGCTTGCGCGTAACCGTTGCCGGTAATGGCAGCGCCGGGATCAATGTGCTGGCGGATGCCTTCATGGATGCCGGCCAGGATCGCTGCCGCAGCCAAATAAGGGTTGGCGTCGGCGCCGCAGATGCGGTGCTCGATATGCCGGCTGTGGGCCGGGCCGCCGGGCACGCGGAACGATACGGTACGGTTATTCACCCCCCAACTCTTGGCCAGCGGCGCATAGCTGTTGGCTTGGAAGCGGCGGAAGGAGTTGGCGTTCGGGCAGTAGATCGCCAGCGAATCCAGCAAGGTGCTCATCATGCCGCCGATTGAATGGCGCAGCAGTGGTGTGCCCTGCGGGTCTTCCGAGGCGTAGAGGTTATTGCCTTCAGCATCCGCCAGGCTGACGTGCATGTGCATACCGCTGCCGGCCTGATCGCCAAACGGTTTGGCCATAAAACAGGCTTGGAAGCCGTGTTTGTTGGCCACGCCCTTGACCAGGCGTTTGTAACGTACGCCTTCGTCGATTGCTTGCAGGGCATCGAAGCGGTGCTCCAGGGTCAGCTCCAGCTGCCCCGGCGCGTATTCGGAAATGGCCGTGCGCACCGGCAGGCCCTGGGCTTCGCAGGCGGCATACAAGTCATTAAGAAACGGCTGCACCTGCTCCAGTTCCGCCACGCCATACACCTGCGGTGCTTGCGGGCGCACGCCGTTGCTCTGGCGCGCCGGTTGTGGACGACCATTGACGTCACGCTGCTGGTCGAGCAAATAAAACTCCAGCTCGACCGCCATTACCGGGTGGTAGCCATCGGCTTTCAGCTGGTCGATTACCCGCACCAAGGCATGCCGCGGATCGGCCGGGCTGGCGGGTAGACCTTGGGTTGGGTGCATGCTCACTTGCAGCTGGCCGGTTGGTTCGGCGCGCCAGGGTTGCAGGGTCAGGCTACCGGCCAGCGGATAGGTCCAGCAGTCGGCATCGGCTACTTCCCATACCAGACCGGTGTCTTCAACGTCTTCACCGTTAATGGTCAAGGCCAGAATCGAGCTGGGCAGCGGCCGGCCGCTTGCGTAAATGGCCAGCAACTCTTCACGGTGCAACAGCTTGCCGCGCGGCACGCCATTGGCGTCGATTAAAAACAACTCGATCAGCCGCACCTCTGGGTGCTGGGCAAGAAAGTCGCGGGCTTCCTGAATATCGGCGAATTGCATGGCGGTGTCCTGGGTAGGATGGGTTAGCCGCTTAGCGGCAAAACCCATCGATGCGGTCTGATGGGTATCGCTGCGCTGAACCTGCGCGGCCCGACCCATCCTACGAATATTTGCTTTATTCACGGGCACCGGGAATGGCCAGTAGCTCGCTCAGAGCCTGATCGAGGGTGGCAATTAGCTGGTCCACATCGGCCACCGTGGTGCTCGGGCAGCACAGGGTCATGTTGTGGAACGGAGTGATCAAAATGCCGCGATTGATTAAGTACAAGTGCAGAGCCATCTGCAGTTCATCGTGGAATGCCGCTTCGGCCTCGGCACCGGTTTTCGGCGACACCGGGCAGAACTGAAACTCGCTGCGCGCGCCCAGCTCGGTCACCGACCACTGCAAATCATGCGTGCTGATCAGGCTGCGGAAACCATCGGCCAAGCGCTTGGCCAGCGGCAACATGTGTGCATAAGCCGCCTCGGTCATCACCTGTTCCAGGTTGGCGCGCATGCAGTGCATGGCCAGGGCGTTGGCTGACAGCGTGGTGCCCATGCCGCTGTGGCCATGGCCGTGACTGTCTGCGCTGGCACGCCGGTGTGCGGCAGTCATGGCTTCGGCCATCGCCGCGCTGCAGCCGAAGATGCCACACGGCACGCCGCCAGCAATTGGCTTGCCGACCACGAAGAAGTCCGGCTCAAGGCTCCACAGTTTTGTGCAGCCACCCATATCGGTTGAGATGGTGTGAGTTTCGTCGATGATCAGCAGGCTGCCGTACTTCTTGGTCAGCTCCCGGCATTGCTGCATAAAGCCCGGTGCGGGCATGACCATGCCGATGTTGGTCATCGCCGGCTCGCAGAGCAGGGCACACACATCACCCTGAGCCAGGGCGGCCTCCAGCGCTGCGACATCATTGAATGGGATGGAGCGGCTGAACTGGGTCAGGTCATAGGCCTGGCCGACCAAGCCACTGCGCGGCACCGTTTCACCGTCGCGGTAGCGCACCATCACATCATCAAGCGTGCCGTGGTAGCAGCCGTCGAACACCAGCAGAGTCTTACGTTGGGTGATCGCCCGCGCCCAGCGCAGCACGTAGCGGTTGGAGTCGGTGGCAGTGGCGGTGACTTGCCAGAACGGTAAGCCAAAGCGCGCCGCCAGTAACTCACCGCAGACCACCGCGTCTTCGCCCGGCAACATGGTGGTCAGGCCGTTATGGCCTTGTTCGGCGATGGCCTTGGCGATGGGGTCGGGTGAGTGGCCGAACATGCTGCCGGTGTCGCCTAAACAAAAATCGATGTACTCATGGCCGTCGACATCATAGAAGCGCGCGTCCTTGGCCCGCTCGACAAACAATGGCGCCGGCGTCGACCAATCCGCCATCCAGTGCATCGGCACGCCGCCATACAGCGAGTTACGGGCCCGCTCGGCCAGCGCCACGGATTTTGGATTGCGCGCGATGAAACGCTGCCGCTCAGCAGCGACAAAGGTTTCTACGGCGGCTGGGCTAATACCGCTGGCTGTCATACTGAACACCTCGTTCGAATTTCCGCACATCATATCTGTGATCACAAATATGTCAATAACTGGAATTTGAGCAGTTATTTGTTAGTATTGTCGAAGTTTGTGATCACAAGAGCTATTAAATGATTAACTCCATGTGGCAAGGACAGGTCGCTTTGGTCAGTGGCGCCGGTAGCGACAGCGGCATCGGTATCGCCATTGCCCGCCGTTTGGGTCGTGAAGGTGTAACGCTATTGCTGACTGCCAGCAGTGCGCGGATTCACCAACGTGCCGCCGAACTGCAACGTGAAGGTATAGACGCGCGGGCGCTGCCTGCCGACCTGACTGACGAAGTGCAGGTGGCCGAGCTGGCCGCATGGGCGCTGGCGCAATTTGGCCATGTCGATATTTTGGTCAATAACGCCGGCATGGCGATGCAGGGCAGCCCTGAGCCGTTTGCCGATGTCGCGAACATGGATTTAGCCACGTGGAACCTGTCGTTGGCGCGCAACCTGACCACCACCTTTTTGCTCACCCGCGCCCTGTTGCCGGGCATGCAGGCCCGTGGTTACGGGCGCATCGTCAATATCAGCTCAACCACCGGCACCCGTGGCAGCAATCCCGGCGAGGCAGCCTACAGCGCAGCCAAAGCCGGCATGCTCGGTTTTAATATGGCGCTGGCGCTGGAGGTGGCCAAACAAGGCATCACCATCAACAGCGTGGCCCCCGGCTGGATCGCCACTGGTTCCAGCACCGAAGAAGAGCGCATTGCCGGTGCGTACACGCCAATCGGCCGCGCCGGCCGGCCGGAAGAAGTGGCGGCGGCGGTGGCGTTTTTAGCCTCCCGGGAGGCCAGCTACATCACCGGCGAAGTCTTGGTGGTGGACGGCGGTAATTGCCTAATCGAAAACAAGGCGCCCTGAGCGGCTGCGCGTCGGCCAGGCGTTGTTGCAGAAGCCTTCGAAAATGCTCATTGACTGCAGTCAACTGCGCTTTTCAAAGGCTCCTGCGCCTTGCCTGGCTCTAGCTCGCACGCTCAGAAATTTACAGTCGTAGGTTGGGTTAGCAGCGCTGCAAAAAACTTAAAGCCAGCAATTTTCTTGCGCGCTGCGTAACCCGACGCAATGCCTCATACCGATTTTGGAGAACCCCATGCACGATTGTTTGCTGACCCTTAGTCAACTGCCTGCACCACCGCGCTGGGGCTGCTAAGCCATGGCCGATAATCTGCAAGAACAGCTCTATCAAAATATTCGCGCCGGCCTGTTGAGCGGACGTTTCCAGCCCGGCGAGCGGCTGAAGATTCGCGACTTGGCCGCCGAGTGGGGCACCAGCCCGATGCCGGTGCGCGCCGCCTTGCAACGGCTGGTGGCCGAGGGCGCGTTGGAGGGCGAAGCGCAGCGCTCGTTGCGGGTGCCGGCGATGACCCGGGCGCGCTTCGAACAATTGTTGCCGGTGCGCTGTAACCTCGAAGGCCTGGCTGTGGAGTTGGCTGCTGCGCGCATCAGCAAGGCGGAGTTGGCGACCTTGCAGGGTTGCATCGAGCGCATGCACGTGGCCCTGCATGGGCGCGACGTGCAGGCATATCTGGCCGATAACAGCCAGTTTCACCTGACCCTGTATAAGGCCTGTGACAATCCGGTGTTGCTGCGGCTAATCGAGTCGTTGTGGTTGCAGGTCGGGCCGTTTTTTAATCGGCTGTTCACCGAGGCCGACCTGTCGCTGCGCCTCAATGATTTCCATCAAAACGCCTTTAACGCACTGCAAGTCGGCGATGGCAAAGCGGCGCGGGCGGCGATCGAACAGGACCTGAATTATTTTGGCCAGTTCTTACTCAACTTGCTCAGTCTGGAGTAGCCATCGCCAGGTCATCATAAGCGCCGCGCAGGATGGCGGCGGCTAACTACACTAAGAAGAGTAAGTTAGTTTTGTCGTTAAAGGATTGCTCAGATGCAAGACTACAGCAGCATGCGTTTTCTGGTTGTTGATGACTTTTCCGACTTTCGCATGACGGTTAAGGGCATGCTGCGCGACATGGGGGCACCCAACGTGGAAACGGCCGACTCCGGCGAAGAAACTCTCAAGTTATGTCGGCACAAGCGCTACGACATCATCTTGCATGACTACAACCTCGGCAGCGGCAAGAATGGCCAGCAGGTTCTGGAAGAGTTGCTGATCGGCAAACTGATCAGCCACCAGTGCATCTTCGTTATGGTTACCGCCGAGAGCAGTCAGGCCATGGTTCTCAGTGCGCTGGAACATGAGCCGGATGCCTACCTGACCAAGCCGTTTAACAGTGCCAGCCTGATCCAGCGACTGGACAAACTGGTGGAGCGCAAGGCGGCGCTGAAGCCGATTTTGCAGGCACTGGACAAGCAAGATTACGCCGCGGTGTTGGCCGCCTGTAGCAGCCTCAGTCAGCAGGACAAGCGTTATGCGCCCTTGTGTCTGCGCTATCAGGCCGGGGCGCTGCGTGAGTTGGGCCGTCTCGATGAGTTGCAAGCGCTGCTGACCGGCGTCATGGCCGAGCGCGCAGTGCCTTGGGCCTGTATGGCCATGGGCGCGTTGCTGCAGGCGCGCGGGCAATATCCGCAGGCGGCTGAGGTCTATGAGCAAGCGTTACAAAGTTTTCCTATGCTGCCGGGCTTGTACGATGGTCTGGCCGCCGCGCTGAAGGCGCAGGGCAACAGCAAGCGCGCCCAAGAGGTGCTGCAGCAAGCGGTGAAGCTGTCGCCGCTGGCCATTCGCAGGCAGATGCAATTGGGTAAATTGGCCTTGGATAATGAAGATTTTGCCAGCGCCTCCAAAGCCTATCGGCAAGCGGTGGAGCAAGGCCGCAACTCCAGCTTTAAAACGGCCGAAAACTACCTCGGCTTGAGCCAGGCACTGACCAGTCAGGCCGGTGATGGCAGCTTGGATAAACGCGCGCAGGCCGACATTAACCAGACCATCGGCGAGCTGCAAAAGAGCTATAGCGATGACCCCGCAGTGCAGGTGCGCGCGCGCCTGATGCACGCGCAAAGCTTGAGCAAATACGGCGATGCCGCCCAAGCCAAGCAACTCACCGCCGACGCCATGAGCCGACTGGCCGAGCTGCCGCAGT
Organism: Pseudomonas sp.; assembly: GCA_017886405.1. GTDB lineage: Bacteria > Pseudomonadota > Gammaproteobacteria > Pseudomonadales > Pseudomonadaceae > Aquipseudomonas. The sequence continues at coordinate 9,551 of JAGGNC010000035.1, forward strand.
TTTTCTCGGCTGAAGTTGCCCTGCAGGTGGCGGGTCAGTTGCGCGACCTCGGCCAGCCCGCGGCCAGCACCGAACTGCTGAAGAGCTGCGTGGAGGTGTACGGCGATGACCCCGTGGTGATGCAAGGGATTGCCAAGCAGACCGACGATCCGGCCATTCTTGGCGCGGCCAAGGAGGCCCAGGAGCTCAATCGCCAAGGCGTGCGTTGCTATCAGCAGCGCCAATTTGATGAGGCCTTGCGGATCTTCCGCCAAGCGCTGCAGTTGCAGCCGAAAAACATCAGCAGCGCCCTGAATACGGCGCAGTCATTGTTGCGCATCAGTGGCGGCCAGGTTGAGCCGACGTTACTGGAGGAGTGTCGCCTGTGCCTGGATGCAGTGCGGATGATCCCGGCCAGCGATCCCCGCTATGAGCGCTACCAAAAACTGCGCGACAAGGCCTTTGCGCAATGACTGAGGAGCGTGAGGGGCTGGATTTTGCCACGGTGATCGCCTCCACCGTGCACGACATGAAGAACTCCTTGGCGCTGTTGGTGCAGACCCATAACCAGTGGCTGCCGCAGCTGCCGCCAGCGCTGCTGCACAGCCGCGAGCACGGCACCATCGAGTATGAGTTCGCCCGCCTCAACGGCATGCTGGTGCAGTTGCTGGGGCTGTACAAACTGGATAAAAACCAGCTGCCGCTGCAGCCGGCATATCACGAGCTGGAAGACTTTATTGAAGCGCAATTGGCCCGCCATCACGAGGTATTGCAGAGCCGGCATATCGCCGCGCGCTGCGAAGTCGAGGCGTTCGGCCTGCTGGGCTTTTTCGATCAAGAGCTGCTCGGCTCGGTGGTGGCCAATATCATCACCAACTCGATCCGCTATGCCCATCAGGACATCTTGGTACGCGCCTGGGAAGAGCAGGGCGTGCTGGTGCTGGCCATCTGTGACGACGGCGCGGGCTATCCGCCGGCCATGTTGGCCGGGCAATCAGACTATGTCTTGGGTATTAATCAAAGCACCGGCAGTACCGGTTTAGGTCTGTATTTTTCCGGCCGCATCGCCGCCCTGCATGAGCGCAACGGCGTGCGTGGGCATATCGAAATCCGCAATGGCGGGCCGCTCGGCGGCGGCGAGTTTCGGATTTATTTGCCTTGAGGCCGGCGGCTATTAGCCGCCGCTAACGGGTGCTCAAGCCTCAACTCTCCAGCCACACATCGCGCACCCAGTGCCAGACGGATTCCCAGGTTTCGTCTTCGTTGATCTCGGTGGTGTCGGCGTCCCAGAGCAATACGGTGCCGTCTTCTTCGACCACGTAGTAGTTACCGTGGTCTTCGCACAGCGGCACGAATTCGCGGGGCACGCCGAGGGACCAGGCGGTGGCGGCGACTTCCGGCAGGTAAGTGTGCGAGTGTGGATCGCAGGCGGTGACCGGCTCCAAACGACCGTAAACCACATCGCTGGCCTGCAGCAGGTACTCACGGAGGGCAAAGGGCAGGTGGATCAGGATCTGCTCTTGAATCTCTACCAAGGTCTCTTCTTCCGGCAACTCCAGCGGGACGGGCACCGGCTCGTTGAGTTCGCGCAACTGTTCGATGACTTCTTCCACAGGGTTGGCCTCTTTATTTCGGGTAATACGGCAGCGTCTTATACGCTAGACGGGCCTAAGCACAAAGATGGCAAAGTGCTATTATTCAGCGTTACAAGCTGTCAATTTTTTAACGTCATTAAATGGTCTTTTTATGAAAAGCCAAGCGCAAGGTTCCGAAGGCGGTGCACTCAGCGAGGAAGAGCGGCTGCAGTTGTTGGCGAAGGCAGGTAAGCGTAATCGCCTATTTATGCTGGCCCTTGCCGGGGTCCTGGGCAGCCTGATGCTGGTTTCGGTCGGGCTGAATATTTACGGCGTGTTCAGCGCCAGCGAAGAGCCGCGTATTGCGGCGCTGGAGAAGCAGCTCGAAGAGCTAGAACAGCGCCTGGCGGTGCAGCAGGCTGCGTTGAATAATCAAGAAACGTTGCTGGTTAGCCAACAGGATTCAAAACTGGCCGGGTTATTTGAGCGTACGGAGAACCCCGACAGCATTGCTGAAGTGAGCAAGGTGTTGCAGGCTCAAGAGCGTGACTATCAACAGGTCATGCAGGGGCTCAAGGCGGGCATGCGTGATCTGGCCAATATGTTGCCCGGTTCGCGCAGTTGGCTGGCGTATTATGAGGAGGCAATAGATCGCGCTCAGATCAACAGCCGTCAGCGCAGCGAGGATATTCAGGCGTGGAGCGATAAGGCCCAGCAGCCGATCCCGCCGGCCAAGCCGCCGGGTACAGCTGTTGATCCGGGCTAGAGCGTTAGCCCATATGGAAGAAGGCCAGTTTATTGCCATCCATGTCGCGGAAGTAGGCGCCATAGAAGCCAGGCATGCGCTCACCGGGTTCGCCTTCGCTTATTGCGCCGAGCTCGATGGCCTTGGCATACAGCTTGTCGACACCTTCACGGGAGCCACCGGGTAGGGCGACCATGTTGCCGTTACCGGGGTTTGGCGCGTGCTTGTCATAGGGCAGGCACAGGGCAAACATAGGCTGGCCCTTGGCTACGCCGTAAAACGCGACGCGGCCGATATCCATAACAATTTTGGCACCCATTTCAGCCAATAGGGGAGTGTAGAAGGCTTTGGCTTTTTCCATATCGGCGGTGCCGACCATTGTATATCCGATCATTGCTCAATCCTCGTGGTGGTGGTGCTCAGGCAATCCTCAGCTTGCTCCAAGAACATAGTGCGCGCCAGCTCATACGTTTGCTGAATGATGGATAAAGAAAAACCCGGGCATGCCCGGGTTTTTCGGGTGTAGCAGGTCTTAGCCGTTCTGGCGGATACCGGCTACCAGCCAAGGCTGGCCATCACCGGCAGCACGCTCCAAACGCCAGCTTTCGCTGAAGGCGTCACCCTGATCAAAGCGCGAGCTCTTGGCCACGCCGATGAAAGTCAGGGTGGCGACGGTTTTGTCGCTGAGGTCGTCTACACCATCCAGCTGCACGTCGAGGTCGTCGACATAGGTGGACTGGAAGCTATCACCCAGGTCAGCGCGCTCGCGGCTGAGGAATTCCAGCAGCTGCGGGGTGACGAACTCGGCGATCTTTTCCATCTCGTTAGCATCCCAGTGCTGCTGCAAGCTGAGGAAATGCTCACGACCGGCGTTGATAAAGCTCTGTTCGTTAAACCAGGCCGGGGCATTGATCACCGGCTTGATAGCAGCGGCGGCACTGCCGCCGCCGAATACCGAGCCTACACCGGACACTTCACGCTGCATCGGTGCGCCGTTGGCCGAGGCGGGGCTGGCCTGCTGGCGACGGGCGGCAAGGAAGCGGAACAGCAGGAAGGCGATCAGGCCGAAAATCAGCATGTCCATGATCTGCAGGCCTTCGAAGCCATCACCCATAAACATCGAGGCCAGCAGACCACCCGCGGCCAAGCCGGCCAGTGGGCCTAACCAACGCGACGCGCCGCTAGCGGCTGCAGGCTGGCGCCCCGTGCTAGCCGGAGCAGCCGATTGTTGGGTCGGTGCCTGACGAGCTTGATGGCTCGGCGCAGAACCGAAGGATTTACCGCCGCCCAGACGCTTGGCTTCGGCGTCAAAACTCATGGTCAGGCCCAGGCTGAGGCACATGGCGAGGGCGATGCTTAAAAAACGCTGCATGTTTGGTTGTCTCTTGGTTGTTGGGTCTACCCCCGGCATCTTGCCCGGCGTGGTCGCCGCTGGCTAGCCATAGAATGTTTCCGGCTTTTGCCTGTGCGCAATTCGTATTTAATCGAACTCCAGCCCTTAGCATGGGTTAGCCGCGCACTGGTGGCGATACCCATCAAGCACTGATGATGGGTATCGCGGTGCTCAACCCATCCTACTGCCGGGCTTTCAGCGCCAGTTGTACAACTCTTGCTCCGACAATTTGTGCATCTGGCTGACCTGGGCCTGGAAGGCCTGCATCGAGGCCCAGATGCGCCCGTTCAGCTCGCTCTGCGCGGCCAACTCGCCCAGGACCAAGGTGCTTTCATGCTGCATGGCGGCCAGCACCACGTCGGGGAAGCGCTTGAGCAAGGTGCCTTGCTGCTTCAACTGATCCAGGGCCAGGGCGTTGTGATAAACGTAATCGTCCATCATGTCCTGATTGGCGGCGCGCGCGGCTTCACTGAGAATCGCCTGCAGATCGGCCGGTAGGCTGTCGAGGGCCTTCTGGTTGATCAGCAGTTCGAGCACTGCCTGGGGCTCCTGCCAGCCGGGGTAGTAGTAAAACTTAGCGGCTTTGTGCAGGCCGAAAGCCAGGTCGTTATAGGGGCTGACCCAGTCGGTGGCGTCGATGGCGTTGGTTTGCAGCGCGGTAAACACCTCACCGCCCGGTAGGTTGACGGTGGTGGCACCAAGCCTGTTGAGCACTTCGCCGCCCAGGCCCGGCATACGGATCTTCAGGCCCTTGAGGTCATCCAGGGTGTTGATTTCTTTGTTGTACCAGCCGCCCATTTGCATGCCGGTATTGCCCACGGCCAAGGGCTTTACGCCGAACGGTTTGTAGGCTTCTTCCCACAACGCTTGGCCGCCGCCCTTGCTCAGCCAGGCGTTCATTTCGCTGGCGGAAAGGCCAAACGGCACGGCCGTAAAGAACTGCGCGGCCGGCACCTTACCCTTCCAATAATACGCTGCGCCATGACCGAGCTCGGCGGTACCGCGCGCGACCGCATCGAACACCTCCAGGGGCGGTACCAGTTCGCCACCGGCATACACCTTGATGGTCAACCGGCCGTTGCTCATGGTCGCGACCCGCTCGGCCAAGCGCTCGGCCGCCGTACCCAGGCCCGGATAGTTCTTCGGCCAGGCGGTGACCATCTTCCAGTGGACAGTCTGCACCGGTTCGGCGGTTGCCTGCGGTGTGGCAGGTTCTTCCTTGCAACCGACCAGGCCGAGGGCGGCGAGCAGGGCGCTGGCGAGCAGCAGAGGGCGGCGGATCATTGGGGCTCCTTATTGATTGAAAGTTGAGCGCCTAACCGGATGCAATCCGGGGGTAGGGTGGATGAGGCTTTTTTCATCCACCATCGCAGGTGGTGGATGGGTGAAGCGTCAGCTACGCGCCCCGATCCACCCTACAAGGTCGCAGGTCTTGCAAATAAACATAAGATATACGGACGGCTGTTACAGCGCCTGCAGCTTGGCGTAGCTCAGCATCAGCCACTTGCTGCCTTCGCTCTCGAAGTTCACTTGCACCCGCGCCTGGGCGCCGGAGCCTTCGAAGTTGAGGATGGTGCCTTCGCCGAACAGCGAATGCTGCACGCGCTGGCCGAGGTTGAAGCCGGTATCGGGTATCGCGCTACCGGCGAACAGATTGCTGTCATTGCCAGCGCCGCCCATATTGCGACTCACCGCACCGAAAGGTCGACTGACGCTATTGCTCAGGCGCACTTCCTGGATCAGCTGCGGCGGAATTTCGCGGACGAAGCGCGACACCTTGTTATAGGTCTCGCTGCCGTACAGGCGGCGGGTTTCGGCGTAAGTGATTACCAGCTTGCTCATGGCGCGGGTGATGCCGACATAGGCCAGGCGGCGTTCTTCTTCCAGGCGGCCGGGTTCTTCCAAGCTCATCTTGTGCGGGAACAGGCCTTCTTCCATGCCCACCAGAAATACCTGGGGAAACTCCAGGCCTTTGGCGCTGTGCAGGGTCATCAGCTGCACGCTGTCTTCGTTTTCAGCGGCCTGAGTATCGCCGGCTTCCAGCGAGGCGTGGGTGAGGAAGGCTTGCAGCGGCGTCAGTTCGTCGTCTTCGTTATTCTCGAAGGTGCGCGCGGCGCTGACCAGCTCTTCCAGGTTCTCGATTCGCGCTTGGGCTTTTTCGCCTTTCTCGGCCTGGTGATAGGCGATCAGCCCGCTCTGCTCGACGACCGTTTGGGTCATCAGGTGCAGCGGCATATCCATCGCTTTGGCTGCGAGGTTATTGATTAGCTCGATAAACCCGGCCAGCGCCCCGGATGCCCTGGCGGGAAGGGTTTTAGCGGTCACCATCAGGTGTATCGCGCCCCACATCGACACGTCATGGGCACGGGCGTATTCACGGATCGCTTCGATACTTTTCTCGCCAATACCGCGTGTCGGCACGTTGATCACCCGCTCCAGCGCGGCGTCATTGCCGCGGCCATCGAGCAGGCGCAGGTAGGCCATGGCGTTCTTGATTTCGGCGCGTTCGAAGAAGCGCTGACCGCCGTAGATGCGGTAGGGGACCTTCTCGCGCAGCAGGGCTTCTTCGAGCACCCGCGACTGGGCGTTGGAGCGGTAGAGGATGGCGATTTCACTGCGCTTGAGGCCGTCCTTGCGCAGGGCGTCCGCAATCGTCTCGACCACGTAACGTGCTTCATCGTACTCGTTGAACGCGGCGTACAGGTTGATCGGCTCGCCGTCACCGTCTTCAGTCCACAGCTCTTTACCCAGACGGCCTTGGTTGTTGGCGATCAACGCGTTAGCGGCCTTGAGGATGCCGGCGGTGGAGCGGTAATTCTGCTCCAGGCGGATGACTTCGGCATCGGCAAAGTCAGCGGAGAACTGTTGGATATTCTCGATCTTCGCCCCGCGCCAGCCATAAATCGACTGATCGTCATCACCCACCACCATCAGGCTATCGCCGCCCCTGGCGAGCAAGCGCAGCCAGGCGTACTGCACGGCGTTGGTGTCCTGAAACTCGTCCACCAGCACATGCCGGAAACGCCGCTGGTAATGCTCCAGCAGGCCAGGTTTGTCGCGCCACAAGTCGAGGGCGCGCAGCAGCAGCTCGGCGAAGTCGATCACCCCCGCACGGGCACAAGCGGCTTCGTAGCCTTCGTAGATTTTCAGCATGGTGGCGAGGAACAGGTCGCCGCCGGGCTGGATGTTCTTCGGCCGCAGGCCTTCATCTTTCTGACCGTTGATAAACCACTGCGCCTGTTTGGGCGGCCAGCGTTGTTCGTCCAAGCCCAGTTCGCGGATCACCCGTTTGACGATGCGTTGCTGATCGTCGGAATCGAGTATTTGGAAGTTTTCCGCCAGGCCGGCTTCCTGCCAGTGCGCGCGCAGTAGGCGATGGGCCAAGCCGTGGAAGGTGCCGACCCACATGCCGGCCGGACTGACGCCGAGCATCTGTTCGATGCGCTGGCGCATTTCGGCGGCGGCCTTGTTGGTGAACGTCACCGACAGAATGCTGTGCGGCGACGCGTGCTCGATCTGGATCAACCAGGCGATACGGTGCACCAGCACGCGGGTTTTACCGGAGCCAGCACCGGCCAGCACCAGTTGGCGGCCCACGCGCGCAGCTACAGCCTGGCGTTGGGCATCATTAAGCGAGGCGATCAGCAGTTCAGGGTCATTTTGCATCGCGGCATTCTAGGGGGCTGCGCCAAGCAGGGCAAACCAGGCATCGGCCAAGGATTTTCTGGACGACCGGTGAGTCAGTTCGGTGGGGGCCGATGAGCAACGGCTGCCCGTATCAATATTCGGCTAATTGCCGTGTCAATTAACCCATCCGTGGCTTGGGCGATGCGTCTAGCTCGGGTATGCTGCGGTTTGAGCTAGGCAACCATTATAAGAAAATCGCCTTTGACCCTATCGACTTCATTTGCTGCCGGAAATGGCCCCAAGCCAACTTCCGGGCCGGAAATCACTGCGCTGTTTGCGACGGATATCGCCGCCCAACGCACCCGCATGCTCTACCAGGGCGCGCAGGTGCCGACCCTGTTTATGCTGCTCAGTGGTGTGGTGTGTGCCTTCCTCTTGTGGGGCGCGCTGCCACCGGTGCTGCTGGTCAGCTGGTCGACCTGGCTGGTGATCCTCGCGGTGCTGCGCTTGGTGCAGGTGCGTGCCTTTAATAAAGTCTTGCCCAGCCGTCAGGCTGAAAGCCATTGGCGGCGCCTGTTTTTGCTCGGTGCCGGGGCTTCCGGGCTGACCCTGGCCTTTGCCGCGATTGCCCTGGTGCCGGCGCAGGTGTTCTACCTGCAAGCGCTGATGTATAGCCTGCTCGCCACCGCGATTCTCTCCGCCAGCGTGGCCTATGCCATCAGTTTTCCCGCCGTGCTGACCTTTGCCTTGCCCGCCATGTTGCCTTCGGTGGGTTTTCTGTTGCTCAGTGACAACCCGCTGCAACAAGGCTGGGGCGTGCTGGGCAGTGTTTTGTTGCTGGCCCTGCTGCTGCTGGCCTGGCAGGTTAACCGCCTGGTGCAGCGCAACCTCTTGCAGCGCTTTCACAATCAGGCGCTGATCAGCAACCTGGAACACGCCAAATTGCAGGGCGAAGGGCTCAACAGCGAACTGGCCCATGAAGTTGAACAGCGCCGCCGCGCCGAGCGCGAGTTGCGCCAGGCCCATGGTGAGCTGGAAATGCGCGTGGCCGAGCGAACCCTGGCGTTGGATAAGACGGCGCATGCCTTGAGCAAAAGCCGCGAGCGTCTGACCATGGCCATTGAAGCCAGTGAGCTGGGCTTGTGGGACTGGAACCTGCAGAGCGATGAAGTGCACCACTCGCGGCTCAAGGAAATTTTTGGCCTGGAGCCACACGAAGTACAGGTGATGTTGCGTGACCTTACGCCGCGCCTGCACCCGGATGATCTACCGGTGTTGCGCCGCGCACTGATTGAGCACATGAAGGGGCGCAGCGACGACTATCAGGTGGAGTACCGCATCCAGCATGCCGATGGTCACTGGGTGTGGATTGAAGACCGCGGCCGCGCCGTCGAACGTGACAGCGAAGGCCGCGTGTTGCGCATGCTCGGCACCCGCCGCGACATCAGCGCACGCAAGGTGCAGGAACAGCAACAGCAATTAGCCGCCACGGTGTTCGAGGCGGCCAGTGAAGGCATTGTGATTCTTGACCCGGACTATCGTCTGCTCTCGGTCAACCAGGCCTTCAGTGATGTCACCGGTTATCGTCAGGACGAGGTGATCGGCAAAAGTGTAATCAGCTTGGCCGGCGGCAACGATGATACGCGGCGGCAGTATCAGCTGATTCGTCTAGAGCTGGAAAACATCGGCTCCTGGCGTGGCGAGCTGATCGAAACGCGCAAGAATGGCGAGCTCTACCCGCAGTGGCTGCAACTTAATGTGGTCCGCGACAGCCAGGGCCGGGTCAGCCATATCGTCGGTTTCTTCGCCGATCTATCATCGCGGCGCGAGGCCGAAGAACGGCTGCGCTATCTGTCGCACTATGACGAACTGACCGGCTTGGCCAACCGCAGCCTGTTCAAGGAGCGTCTGTACGAAGCCAGCCAGCGTGCACGCAAGTCCGGCCGCAGCATCGCTCTGCTGCATGTCGACTTGGACCGCTTCAAGCTGCTTAACGATAGCCTGGGTCATGAAGTGGCTGACCAGCTGCTGCGCCAGGTCAGTCGCCGTCTGACCCAGGCGGTACCGGAAGCGGACACTCTGGCGCGTCTGTCCGGTGACGAGTTCGCCATCCTCATCGACTCCTACGGCAGCCTCTCCAGCCTGGCGCGTCTGGCCAGCCGTCTACTGGGCAAACTGCGGGTGCCAATGAGCGTGGGCGGTCATGAGTTGGTGGTCAGCGCCTCCTTGGGCATCAGCCTGCTGCCCGACAACGCGCGGGAGATTTCCGCTCTGGTCAGCCAGGCCAATATGGCCATGCAACATGCCAAGCACCTGGGCGGCAATACCTTCCAGTTCTTCACCGACAACCTACAGGCCTGCACCCTGGAGCGCCTGCAGTTGGAAAACCAGCTGCGTAAAGGCATCAATGAGGGGCAGTTGGAAGTGTTCTACCAGCCCAAGCTGTGCCTGGATTCAGACAGCATCAACGCCGCCGAGGCGCTGGTGCGCTGGCGCCACCCGGAGCTGGGCCTGGTGCCGCCGAACGACTTTATCGGCCTGGCCGAAGAAACCGGGCTGATCGGTGCGATTGGCGAATTTGTCTTGCGCCAGGCCTGTATGCAAGCGCGTGCCTGGCAGGAGCAAGGGCTGGCGCAGATTCGCGTATCAGTGAACCTCTCGGTGCACCAGCTGCGCCAGGGCAACCTACTCAGCCTGGTGCGCCAGGTGCTTAAAGAAACTGGGCTGGCCGCACAGTTTCTTGAGTTGGAACTGACCGAAAGCCAGCTGCTGGACAATGTCGAAAGCGTGATCAGCACCTTCCAGCAACTGCGTGAGCTGGGGGTCAAGCTGGCGATTGATGACTTTGGTACCGGCTATTCCTCGCTCAGTTACCTCAAGCGCTTCCCAGTGGACTACGTAAAGATCGACCAGACCTTTATTCGCGACCTCACCCCCGGCAGCGAGGACGCCGCGATCACCCGCGCGATCATTGTTATGGCCCACAGTCTGGAACTCAAGGTGGTCGCCGAAGGCGTGGAAACCCAGGA
>JAGGNC010000222.1 GCA_017886405.1 Pseudomonas sp.
GCAGTGGAGTGGTCGGCGTACTGGCTACCACCGGAACGCTGAAAAGCGCTAAGTTTGCCGCGCTGCTCGACCGTTTCGCCAGCGATGTGCGGGTGATTACCCAGCCTTGTCCGGGGCTGGTTGAGCGCATCGAGGCCGGCGAGCTGGAAAGCACCGCCACCCGGGAGTTGCTGCAAGGCTTTGTCGCGTCGCTATTGGCTGAGGGCTGCGACACACTGATTCTCGGGTGCACCCATTACCCCTTTATCAAGCCGCTGCTGCGCACCTTGGTGCCTGACTCGGTCAGCCTGATCGACACGGGTGCGGCGGTGGCGCGGCAAGTCCAGCGTCTGTTGGCAGCCCGTGATCTGCTCGCCACTGGCCCCGCGCACCCGGCGCAGTTCTGGTCCAGCGCTGAGCCTGCGGCCATGCAACGTGTATTGCCGTTGCTATGGGGCGACGCGGCGCTGGTTAGCGCACTGCCGTAAAACGCTGCCGGTTAATGGGCGGTGCTGCGCGGAAAACTTTCTATACTCACTTGTGCTGACTAAAACCAATTGCGCTATTGGCTGAAGAAGGAAAACTGCCATGAGAAAAGTGATCAACATGGCTGCGCTGGTAGCTTTGGCCTGGGGACATGTCGCTGCGGTGCAGGCGATGGACCTGAGTGTGGCCATCGGCCAAACCGATGAGTCAACTATGACCTATCGGCTGGGCACCCAGTTCGATTTCCAGCAAAGCTGGTTTGCCAGCGATGTTGGTCGCCTGACTGGTTACTGGGAGGCGGTTTACACATACTGGGATGGCGACAAGACGGCGAGTAATCACAGCCTGTCGGTCAGTCCGGTACTGGTCTACGAATTCGCCGGCGAGCGCTTTAAACCGTATGTAGAAGTGGGAATTGGTATTGCGGCCTTTTCCAGCACTGAGCTTGAGGACAATGACCTCGGCTCGTCTTTGCAGTTTGAAGATCGCCTCGGTTTTGGTTTGCGCTTCGCTGACCAGGAAGTCGGTGTACGCGCCCTGCATTACTCCAATGCGGGGCTGAAAAAGCCCAACGATGGCGTGGAGAGCTACAGCGTGCATTACCGTCTGAGTTTCTAGCCGTTAGGCGCGTTACAGAAAACCGGAGCCTGTCCGGTTTTTTTACGCGTGTTATCGGCGCTGGCGACTGTGCACCCTCAAGCGCTGCGACATTAAACGCTCATACGGGCGCTTTGCTGCCGGTGATTCACCGCGCTCAGCGGTAGATAGTCGACATGCCCTTGCGCTCGTCTAGGCATTCGGGGGAGGCGGTTTCGAATTCGCGGCAGATCAGCGGGCGCACTTCGTAGATGGTGCAGCGCATGGTGTTACGGTCCAGGGCCGCGCACCAGCCGTCATCCAAACGCAACATCACTTCACCGCCCCAGTCGTCGATATCGATATAGCGCTTAGGCACGCCGGTATCGGTGATCAACATCACCTCCAGTTGGCAGCAGCAGGCCGCGCAGTTGCTGCAGCTGACGGCGGGCTCGCTGGGTAGTTGGGTGTGGGGGATGTGTTGGCTCATGGCGCGCAGTGTACGCCACAGCAAGGCGTCGATTAATCAATTGCCGACAATCTGTCATCCCGGCGGTGCAGGCTAGATAGATCCCGTCCCTGTAGCCCGGATTGCATCCGCGCTACGAGCGGATAAGGCTTTTTATTTCCTCTTCGCTGCGCTCAGCCAACGTGCCCGACCTACGCTTGCTGCCGTGTGCGCAGGCTCTGTTCGTACTGGCTGCGATAGAGTTTGGCGAAGCCATGCAGCACGGGCATCACTAGGGCCCAAATCGCACCGATCAGCAGCAGGCTCTGCCAGGTGCCGTAGGGTAGACCGACGCCGGCTATCTGCGCGCCGCCGTAATAGGACAGCGGTGCGCCGATAGCGCCGAGCAAGCTGCCGCGCCACCAGGGTTGTGCGGTCCAGGCCAGGCAATGATTGAGGGTGGTGGCCATCAGCAACCACAGGCAGGCCAACCACAGCGGGATCAAGGTGCGCTGCTCACCAAAATCAAACACGCCCATATTGAGCAGGAAGCTGTCCAGGGCGCTGCCGGCGATAAATACGCTCACCAACAACTTACCTTCTGCTGCCCAACTACTGGTCCATAACAGATGCACCGCCACTGCACCGACAACGACAATTAATAGCCACACGCTCAAGCCGCTGAACACGCAGGCAAACCAGCCGAGCTGGAACAGCAGAGTGTTGACGATCAACTTAACCATCGAATTTTCCCAGTAGTGGAGCCGGTCGAGCCGTTGGTTTGGCCAGCAGCAGTTGTGCGGTGCCGATGGTGCGCTCGATAAAGCCACCCTCGCAATAACACAGGTAGAACTCCCACAACCTGAAGAAGTAATCGTCATAGCCCTGCTGTTCCAGCTTGTGGCGGGCGTGGCGCAGGTTGTCGTGCCAGATACGCAGGGTGCGCGCATAGTGCAGGCCAAAGTCTTCCATGTGGTGCAGGTTCATATCGGTCTTGGCAGTGATGATTTCCAGCATCTTGTTCACCGACGGCAGCGCGCCGCCAGGGAAGATGTAGCGCTGAATAAAGTCGACTGCACTTTTCGCCTGTTCATAGCGTTGGTCGCGGATGGTGATAGCCTGCAGCAGCATAAGGCCGTCAGGTTTGAGCAATGCGGCGCACTTTTCGAAGTAGGTCGGCAGGAAACGGTGGCCCACTGCTTCAATCATCTCGATCGACACCAGCTTGTCGAATTGGCCGGCTAGATCACGGTAATCCTCCAGCAGCAGGGTGACTTGGCCTTGCAGGCCCAGTTCCTTAATGCGCTGTTCGGTGTAGGCGTATTGCTCACGGGACAAGGTGGTGGTGGTGACCTTGCAGCCATAATGAGTGGCGGCGTAGATCGCCATGCTGCCCCAGCCGGTGCCAATTTCCAGCAGGTGGTCGCTGGGCTTGAGGGCGAGCTTCTGGCAGATGCGTTCAAGCTTGTTCAGCTGCGCCTGTTCCAAGCTGTCATCGGCACTGCGGAACATGGCGGCCGAGTACATCATGCTGGGGTCAAGAAACTGTTCGAACAGATCGTTGCCCAGGTCGTAGTGGGCGGAGATGTTCTTACGCGAGCCCTTGCGGGTGTTGCGATTAAGCCAGTGCAGGCCTTGGATCAGTGGGCGACCCAGTTTTGCCAGGCCGCTTTCCATGGCGTCCAGCACGTCGAGGTTGCTGACGAATACGCGGATCACCGCAGTCAGGTCCGGGGAGGTCCAGTAGCCGTGGATATAAGCCTCACCTGAGCCGATCGAACCGTTGCCGGCTACCAGTCCCCAGATCGCGCCATCTTGCACCTCGATCTCGGCGCAGAGGCTGGAGTGGGGGTCGCCGAACTCCATGCGCTCGTCGCCTTCGACAATCACCAACTGGCCATGGCGCAGCTGCTTGAGCTGGCGCAGCACCGCACGGCGCAACAGGCTGGCACCGATGCCGCTGCCGGCACGTACGCTGTCTTTCGCGGAGACAAGGCTAGAGCTTTTCATGGGGGACTTCCTTTGATACGGGGCGGGCGACGCGGAAATCACCTTCTGCGGCCCGGTGGGTGAACAGGGGGATACGTTTGAGCAGCAGACGCAGGGCCTGCCAGTAGATGCCCGCGACGGTCTTGCCGGTCATCCAGGGGAATTCGATCAAGTAGCGGTGCAGGCTGGCGCGGGTCAGTTCGCTGCGTTGCAGGGTTAGGGTGGCGTCGAAGACTTTTTCGTCCGCGTTCCAGTCGGCCATATGAATGCCCAAGCGTTCACCGGCTGGGCTAAAGCTCATGCGGTATTCAAGCTCGCGTGGCAGAAAGGGCGATACGTGAAAGGCCTTGGCCACGGCGACATGCTGATGCCCTTCACCTTCGGCCGGCAGCACATAGTGGTAGCGCTCCCGAAAAGGCGTGTTGCTGACTTCACAGAGAATCGCCGCCAATTTGCCATCGGTCCCATGGCAGTAGAAGAAGCTCGCGGGATTAAACGCCAAGCCCCAGCTACGCGGCTGGGTTAGCAGGCAGATGCGACCCAGTGGGGTATGCCCCAACGCCTCGGCTACACGTTGGCGTACCGCATCGATCAGTTTGATACCCGAACCGGTGAATTGCGGCAGGTAATCGGTCTCGCGAAAGGCAAACGGGGCAAAGCGCCCGCGCCCAGCCAGCGGCGATAGGGCGAGTACCTTCTCTTGTTCGCTGAGGTCTAGATAAAGCAGACCCATGCGATAGCGAAAGTTGTGCCCGCGCGGCGCAAAACGCCGGTGCTGCACCCAGCCGCTGTACAGGGCGCTATTCATCAGAGCGACTCGCCGAATTCACGGGCCACGCGCAATGCGCTGACCACGCCGTCTTCGTGGAAGCCGTTGGCCCAGTAAGCACCGCAGAAGTAGCTGTGATTGGCCCCCAGCAGTTCTTCCCAGCGCGCTTGCGCCGCCGTGCCGGCCAGGCTGTATTGCGGATGGGCGTAAGTGTAGCGGGCCAGGATTTTGCTCGGGTCGATGGCTGACGTCTGGTTCAGGCTGACGCAGAAGGTGGTATCGCTGACGATCCCCTGCAAGATGTTCATGTCATAGGTGACGGCTGCTGGCTGATCAGCTGGGCCGCCTAAACGATAGTTCCAACTGGCCCAGGCCAGAGGCCGTTTCGGTAGCAGGCGCGTATCGGTATGCAGCACCACATCGTTGTCTGCATAGGGCAGCGCGCCGAGGATTTCCTTCTCAATCCGCGAGGGCTCGGCTAGCAGTGCCAAGGCTTGATCGCTGTGGCAGGCAAAAACGACCTTGTCGAAGCGCTCGGCTCCGGCTGCACTGTGCAGGGTCACGCCCTCGGCATCACGTTCGACCCGGGTAACCGGGCAGTTGAGGCGAATATGCTGTTTGAAGGTTTCGGTCAGCGGCGCGATGTAGCTGCTAGACCCGCCCTCGATTACACACCATTGCGGCCGGTCGCTGACCGACAGCAGGCCGTGGTTCTTGAAGAAGCGCACGAAGAACTGCAGCGGGAAACCGAGCATATCGTTCAGCGACATCGACCAGATCGCCGCGCCCATCGGCACGATGTAGTGCTGGATAAAACGCTCGCTGTAGGCATTGCTCTTGAGGTAGTCGCCGAGGGTCATATCACTGGCGATACGCTTCTGATTCAGGTCATGCAGCGCCTCACGGTTAAACCGTAGGATGTCGCGCACCATGCCCCAGAACTTCGGCGAAAGTAGGTTGCTGCGTTGGGCGAACAGGCTGTTGAGGTTGTTGCCGTTGTATTCCACGCCGCTAACCGGGTCGCTGACCGAGAAGCTCATCTCGGTGTCCTTGAAGCCCACGCCGAGTTGGCTGAGCAAGCGGATAAAGTTCGGGTAGGTCCAGTTGTTAAACACGATAAAACCGGTGTCCACGGCGTAGGACTGACCATCGACCTGCACATCCAC
>JAGGNC010000047.1 GCA_017886405.1 Pseudomonas sp.
CCAGGTTTTTATATGCCAGTTCGGCACCACGTAATGGCCCCACAGCAGCACGCGGTCGAGGGCGCGTGTATGGGTAATTAAGCTCTGCCGTGAGTTAGCATTAATCAGCCCTTCGACCAGGCTATCAACGGCTGGGTCTTTTAGTCCGATAAAGTTGCGGCTACCGGGACTATCGGCGCTGCTTGAGTGCCAGTATTCGCGTTGCTCGTTGCCGGGCGAGTTGGATTGGCCAAAGCCGCCGACGATCAGGTCGTAATCGCGCGAGCGCAAGCGGTTGATGTACTGCGACACGTCAACCCGGCGGATCACCAGATCAATCCCTAAGTCGGCCAGGTTGCGTTTGAATGGCAGCAGAACGCGCTCGAACTCGGTTTGCGCCAGGAGAAATTCGATAGTCACAGGTTTGCCGGTGTTGTCGAGCATGTTGTCGCCATCGACGCGCCAGCCAGCGTCCTGCAGCAGCTGATAGGCACGGCGCTGCTGCTCGCGAATGATGCCGCTGCCATCGGTGACTGAAGGTTGGTGCTCGTCGGTAAATACCTGTGGTGGTACATGCTTACGCAACGGTTCTAGCAGTTTCAGTTCGTCAGGGGAGGGCACCCCAGTTGAGGCCAGTTCGGAGTTGTCGAAGTAGCTACGGGTGCGGGTATAGGCGCCGTTGAACAGTTGACGATTGGTCCACTCGTAGTCGAATAACAGGCCAAGGGCTTCACGCACACGGCGGTCACCGAACAGCGCGCGACGGGTGTTGAAGATAAACCCCTGCATGCCGGTAGGGTTGTGATTAATGATCTCTTCTTTGATCAGTTGGCCATTGGCTACGGCTTCGGTGTTATAGGCGGTGGCCCAGTTCTTTGCACTATTTTCCAGCCAATAATCGAACTGCCCGGCCTTGAGTGCTTCGAGGGCGACGGTGTTGTCGCGGTAATAGTCAGTCTGCAGGGTGTCGAAGTTGTAGAAGCCGCGATTAACCGGCAAGTCTTTGCCCCACCAGTCCTTGACTCGCTCATAGCGAATCGAACGGCCAGCTTGTACGTCAGCTACTTTATACGGGCCACTTCCCAGTGGCACCTCAAGGTTACTTTTGCTGAAGTCGCGCTCGGCCCACCAGTGCTTCGGTAGCACCGGAAGTTGGCCAACGATCAGCGGCAGCTCACGGTTACCGGCATGCTTGAAGATAAAACGCACGCGCAGGGGGCTTTCGACCTCAACCCTGTCGACATCGGCGTAGTAGCCGCGGTACATGGGTGAGCCTTGGCTCATCAGCGTTTCGAACGTGAATTTGACGTCCTCGGCGGTAACCGGCTGGCCGTCATGGAAGCGTGCTTCGGGGTTCAGGTAGAAGCGAACCCAAGCGTTGTCTGGGGCTTTCTCGATTTTCTCGGCTATTAGACCGTACTCGGTAAAAGGCTCGTCCAGGCTGTGGCGGGTCAGGGTGTCGTAGATGATGCCGATATCGTCTGCAGAAACGCCCTTATTGATAAAGGGATTAAGGCTGTCAAAGCTGCCAAATCCCGCCTGACGTAAAGTGCCGCCTTTAGGCGCGTCTGGGTTGGCGTAGTCGAAGTGCTTGAAGTTAGCCGGGTACTTGGGCGCTTCGTCATATAGCGTTTGCGCGTGCTTTGGGGTTGCTAAAGCCAGGCTGGCAATGCTGAGTAAAGCAATACTGCTGACTTGGATAAACAGGACACGCAATGCATGGGTCATTGATCTTTCTCCATGGATTTCAGCCACCAGGTACGCAGGCCGAGTGTGTAAGGCGGCGTGGTGACGAAGGCAAATCGGTTGCGGTAAGCCAGGCGATGGTAATCGATATACCAGTTGGGGATGGCGTAGTGCTGCCATAACAGCACGCGGTCCAGGGCGCGCGTGGCCGCAACTTGTTCAATTCGGGTTTGTGCGGACAGGAGTTTTCCAATCATTGCGTCTACCACTGGGTGCTTAATCCCGGCGTAGTTCCTGCCGCCCTTGATATCGGCCTGCGATGAGTGAAAGTACTGTGATTGCTCAAGGCCAGGGCTGAGGGTCTGTGGCAGGGTGAGCAGAATCATGTCGAAGTCATATTGATCGAGGCGCTGTTTGTATTGCGCGCGATCGACGGTGCGCAGATTGGCTTGGATGCCAATGTTGGCGAGGTTCCTGGTGAAGGGCTGAAGAATGCGCTCCAGGTTAGGGTTGACCAGCAGTATTTCTAAGTTCAGTGGCTTGCCCTGGCCATTTAGCAAGTATTGCCCAGACGGTTTCCAACCGGCATCCGCCAAAAGACCGAGTGCCCGCCGCAAGGTTTCCCTTGGGATACCACGGCCATCGGTCTGCGGAATCGTGAATGGTTCACTGAACAGACGTGCCTGCAACTGCTTGCGGTAGGGAGACAACAGCAGCCACTCAGCACCCTCTGGCCTGCCGGTGGCAGAGAACTCACTGTTGGGGTAATAGCTCTTGGCGCGCGTGTAGGAGCTGTTGAACAACGCGCGGTTGGCCCACTCAAAGTCGAACATTAGGCCAAGTGCCTCACGGACTTTTCGGTCGGCGAACATCTCGCGGCGGGTGTTGATAAACAGCGCCTGGGTCTGGGTCGGGATCTGGTGTGGGATCTCGGCGCGAATCACTTCGCCACGCCTCAGCGCTGGAAATTGATAGCCGTTGGCCCAGTTCTTCGCCTGCTGTTCGATGTAAATGTCGAACTCACCGGCTTTGAACGCCTCGAATGCCACATGGCTGTCGCGGTAGAACTCGACGTCGACTCGGTCGAAATTATATTTGCCACGATTAACCGGCAAGTGCGCCCCCCACCAATCTTTGACTCGCTCGAACCGTAAGCTGCGCCCGGGGCTAACGTGGGTGATGCGGTAAGGCCCGCTGCTCAGTGGCGGCTCATAGGTGGTGGCTTTGAAATCGCGGTCTTTCCAGTAATGCTGGGGCAGCACTGGCAATTCGCCTAGTCGCAGGATCAGTAAGGCGTTACCACCGCGCTTGAGGACAAAGCGGATGCTGTGGCGATTGAGGATATCGACCCGTTGCACTTCCTGAAGGTTACTACGGTATTGCGGATGGCCCTCCTTGAGCAGCAGTCGGTAAGAGAAAGCCACGTCATAAGCGGTGATCGGCTTGCCGTCATGAAAGCGTGCTTCGGGTCGCAGGTTGAAGACTACCCAGCTGCGATCATCACTGTACTCCACCGTCTCGGCAATCAGACCGTAGCTCGACGCCGGCTCATCGCCAGAAGGGTCGTAGGCTCCGGTCCCCACCATAAGCGGAGCATTTAGCTCATTGACGCCGTACTGCAAGAAATTGGAGGTGCTGATCGGGCTGCTACCCTTGAGCGTGTAGGGATTGAGCGTATCGAAGGTGCCGTTGGCCATCATCCGCAGCGTGCCGCCTTTGGGGGCTTCCGGGTTGATCCAGGCAAAATGGGTAAAGCTGGCGGGGTACTTCAGCTCGCCGAACTGGGCAAAGCCGTGGCTTTTATACAGGGTGGCCCAGGCAGACGAACTCATGGCTAGGCAGAGGAAGAGCGAGAGGAGGGGACGTATCAAGTGAAATATCCGATCCGTGGCTTCTGGTGGGCTGCTCATAATGCACATTAACAGCTTGTATCGACTGGAAAAAGGGCCGGATCACAGGCAGCCTATAGTGGCGCTTTGGCTACACTGGATTAACTAGCAGCGAGGAAAACATTTTGGTACTTGCATGCCATGGTTTGACGTCATGGATAGATCGTTTCAACCAAGCTGAATTACCGGCCATGGCTGCGGTTGTGCAAGATCTGCACCGCATTGTCGAAGGCGATAAATCATCGGTACAGCAACTGGCAGATGTCCTGCTGCGCGATGCAGCGTTGACCACCAAGGTGCTGCGTATCGGCAATAGTGTCTATTACAACCCGTCCCAAGAGCCTATTCGCACTATTTCCCGGGCCATTGTGTTGATCGGTTTCGATAACGTCCGGCAAATCGGCTTATCCGTCGCCTTGATTGATGGTTTGTTGGCGCACAGTTCGCGAGATCAACTGGCCGAGCTATTGGCGCGCTCTTTTCATGCGGCCGTTCAAGCGCGCAACATCGCCGGTTACGTAGTGAACAGGCGTACTGAGGAGGTGTTCATCGCCGCCTTGCTGCATAACGTCGGTGAGTTGGCGTTTTGGGGCTGCGCCGGTGAGGTGGCCGATGATCTGGCCAGTGCGCTTGCCCAGCCGGGTGTGGATGAAGACGAAGTGGTGATGGAGTTGCTCGGCACCAGCTTTCGTCAGCTGAGCCTGGGGTTGGTAAAAAGCTGGAATTTGGGTGACACCGTCTGTTTGGCACACCAGTCAACCAGCCAGAACGATCCCGCAGTCAAGGCTGTGCTATTGGGAGCGAAGATCAGCCAGGCGGCATTGGATGGTTGGGATACGCCAGCCATGGACGCGCTGGTGGGGCAATTGGCGCGCTTTGTTGACGTAACCCCGGAGGAAGCAATGCAGCAAGTGCTGGCCAGTGCCGAGGAGACGGTGAAAATGGCGGTGACCTTCGGCGCCAGCCAGCTGTGCCAACTGATCCCCAATACCGATCCGGAGCAAATACGCCAGCAGCAGGAACGGCGTAAAGCGCGTCTGCTGCAACCCACACTGCTGGTTATGCAGCAAGCCTTGCAGGACCTTGGCTTGATGGTTTCGAAGCGAGCCGATATTGGCCAGGTACTCGATACCTTGTTTAAAGGATTACATGAAGGCGCTGGCCTGGAGCGCATCATGTTGGTGGTGCTGGCCGATGGGCAAAGTTGTTTTCGCGCCAAGCGAGTGGTTGGCGAAGGCACCGAGAACTGGCCGCATGACTTTGTCTTGCCGGTTTCGCAGCACGAGCAGCAGCATATATTCAGTTACGCGCTACGCCATAGAGAAGCGCTATGGATGGGTGTGCCGGTCAGTTATAACCTAAATGAGTTGGTTACTCAGCCGATTCGCCAGCGCTTGGGGTCAGGTATGTTCTTTATTGCGCCATTGTTGGCTGGTAAGCGGGAAATAGGCCTGCTTTATGCCGATAATCGGGTTTCGGGACGTGCCCTGAAACAGGAGCAGTTTGTCGCTTTTCAACGGTTTACCCAGTTGACCGGGCGTTGCTTAGAGGCAATGAGTAAGAAGGCTTGATCAGTTGGCGCGGTAAAGGGTCAGGGTCTGCCCGGGCTTGAGCGCTTTGCCCGCTTTGGGGTTCCAGTTCTGCACGCTTTTCATCGGCACCTTGAAGCGCTTTGCTATCAGGTAGAGCGAATCACCCTGACGTACTCTGTAATAGGTCGCGCTTTCGCGCGGCGGGCTGCTACTGCCGCCACCGTTGGATTTGCCCGCCTGTAAGTTAAGCACTTGGCCGACCCGCAGGTTGGTGCCGGAAAGTTTGTTCCAGCGCTTAACATCCTTGA
>JAGGNC010000058.1 GCA_017886405.1 Pseudomonas sp.
GTCGAGCATGAGCCCAAGCTTTATCGAAAGCACTGAGGACTTCGCCAGCTTCGGCACACCAGGCGGGAGCCGCATTCCCAGCATGGTGTTACTGGCGATGCTGCAATACTTGGATGAGCAGCCGATCGAGCGCTGGCCAAGCGTCAGCCGCTACCACCACCAATTCCGCCCGGATGTGATCGAACATGAACCTGACACCTTCAGCTCGGCCGAAATTTCGGCGCTAGAGGCGCTGGGGCATCAATTGAAATCGACGGGGCGACGGTACGGCAATCAACAGGTACTGTTCTGGGACAAGAAAAGCGGAAAGTTGGAAGCAGCAACCGATCCGCGCGGTATCGGGACTGCGGTCGTCACGCCCGTCATACCGCGATAACTCGTATTACAGGGTTCGCCAGAGCGCAGAACCCCACAGGACTGCCCAGCCAAAATCGCGGCAGCCCGGAAGCAGAAAGCTATCAGTTCTGCTTATAACCGCTGGTCGTGCAGCCTAGGCAGCGTACAAACGCTTCTTTGCCGGGCTCAACGACCAATGCATGGCCAGCCTCGCCAATATTGCCACCTGCGGCCGTGAACGGCAGGCTCACCACAAATGCCACAGCACCGATGGCAGTTGCCCCAATAAGCAATGGTCGTGCAATCAGCAGATCGCCAATCATCGAAAATGCTTTTGGCGCGTTAGCCGTATAAAGAGGGTCGCCGCTGGTGTTCTGCTGCGCTGCGTCAGCATAGGCTGGCAGCGCCAGCAGGCCAGTGGTCAGCGCCAGAACAGCAGCGGTTGGGCGGAACAGTTTCATGGGGCGATCCTTCAGCTATTAGGAGGCGGTGGTACTAACTATAACAGCGCATTGACAATTGTCAGCGTGACGGCCGTCAATCCCCATAAAAGGCAAATTCAGGTTTTTTCGGGATAAAGGGTCGGAAAAACGCCAAGATCACCTTGAGGTCAGCGGCCTCATCGCCTGTCGGCATAAAGCTCGGGCCGATAAATACGCGCCGGTTCTGGTAATCCAGCGCGCCCAGCACGATCGGCACCTCAGCACCGAGGGCAATGTGATAGAAGCCCATTTTCCAGCGTTCGACCTTCTTACGAGTGCCCTCGGGCGACAATATCAATATAAATTGCTCATGCTCGGCAAATGCCCGTACTGCCTGCTCAACCGTATTGCCCTGACGCTCACGACGAATTGCCATACCACCCCACAATCGCATCAGCGCGCCAAAAGGCCAGCGAAAAATCGTGTGCTTCCCGAACCAGCGGGCATTCAGGCGCAGGACGAACTTCACTGCGATAAAGATCACAAAATCCCAGTTAGAGGTGTGGTGCGCACCAATCACTACAAACTTATCGAGCTTTGGCAACTCACCGTCGATACGCCAGCCCATTAGTTTCAGCGCCATGCGACCGACCCATTCAGCCAATAGGTTTCGGGGCAGATAGTTACCGGACATCAACACCTCGGCATTTCTTATTCTTGTATGTTCAGTATTGGCCAACAGTAGCCTGGCAGCAGATCGTAGAAAGGTTCTCAGCCTTGGCAGCGTGGACAGAACACGCTGGCGCGCTGACCCAGTTTGACCTCATTTAGGGTGCTGCCGCAGTTCTTGCAGAACTCCCCGCCGCGCCCGTAGACAAACAACTCCTGCTTGAAATAGCCCGGCTGGCCGTCGCCGCCAACAAAGTCACGCAACGTGGTGCCGCCGCGCTCGATGGCGTGGGCGAGGATGCGCTTGATCTCGCTTGCCAGCTTAAAATAGCGCGCCCGCGACACAGAGCCGGCCTCGCGACGCGGATCGATGCCGGCAGCAAACAGCGCCTCCGACGCATAGATATTGCCAACCCCCACCACCACGGCGTTATCCATGATGAACGGTTTGATCGCCATCGACCGACCGCGCGACTGTTGAAACAGGCGTTGACCATCAAACAAATCGGTCAACGGCTCTGGTCCAAGCTTGCTCAGCAGCACATGACTCAAAGGATCGCGGCTCCAGAGCAGCGCACCAAAGCGCCGTGGATCGGTATAGCGCAAGGCCAGACCGGACTCCAGCTCGATATCAACATGCTCGTGCTTGGCCGCTGGCAGACCGACCTCGACCAGGCGCAAGCTGCCGGACATGCCCAGATGGCTGATCAAACTGCCGGTTTCGGCCTTGATCAACAGGTATTTGGCACGCCGCTCAACGCACTCGATGCGCTGCCCGGACAGCTGAATATCCAGGTCTTCCGGAATTGGCCAACGCAAACGCCGCTCGCGCACGATAACCCGGCTAACGCGCTGACCTTCAAGAAAGGGCGCGATGCCGCGGCGGGTGGTTTCAACTTCGGGGAGTTCAGGCATAACCAGCAATCAGAGGGGCAATTTGCACGGGCAGTTACCTTAGCAGCAATGCCCCTAAAGGACGACACGGGCGGGAAGCCGACTAACTCGCACCTAGATCGCGAATGCTTTCCTTGAGGTTCTCAAAGTCGTACTCAGACAGTCCGACATACTCCAGCACCAACTGTTGGATACTTTGCCATTCAAGATCATCACGCTGGTTGCCCAGTATTCGGTGATTGGCGCAGATATGCTCAGCCATCTTGAGAATAGCCAGCAGGGTTTTCAGCTGGGCATCACGACTGGTGTCCTCCGAGAAAATTGCCCGCGCATTGTGGTGGCTGGCGATGGCTTCGCACAGGTGCAGCGGCAGGTTCCACGACTTGGCCGTGTAATAACCCACCACGGCATGATTGGTGTTGTACAGACGGTTCTCAGTGTCCACCACCCGGCACTCATCAGTGGCACCGGCATAGGCCTCTTCCAGTACCGCCATGTAATTAGGAAAGCGCTTGAGCATCAGCGGAATGCCGCAATTGTGAAACAAACCCAGGGTGTAGACCTCATCCGGCGAGCGATAGCCAATGCGCTTGGCCAGAGTCAGGCAGGTCATGGCCACATCCTGAGTGGTGTCCCAGAAGCGATTGAGCGTGACGATCGCCTCATCCGTCAGCTCGCCGCGAATTGACTGCGCATTGATCAGGTTGATCACCGTGTTACAACCCAACAGATTGACCGCCTGCTGGATCGAGGCGATGCGGTTGGCCAGGCCGAAAAACGGCGAGTTCACCAGTTTCAGCAACCCACCGGACAGCCCAGGATCCTGACTGATCAGCTTGGCGATGGCACGCAGGTCCGGATAGGGCATCACCTGCTCCATCTGCAAATCAACCATGATCTGCGGCTGCGGCGGCACGCTGATGCCCTGCAGCACTTGCTGGATATATTCGGCGGAGAGCTCTTGAGACATGACGGACACAACCAGAATGAGGAGTAGTACGCAGTCTAACCAAAGGCCAACCCTTGCACAGGTGACTTTTGTAAACGCGCGCGACGCAGGAGCTGCTGACGCCTGAGCGCAAGGCATGTTGCCGCGCGGTCGAGATGAAAGGTCAACAGACTCTAATGAACCCGTTATAATTTCGCTCTTTTTTCGGAGCCAACCCTCATGTCCCTGCCTAGCCTGCGCCTGAAAGCCAATGCCGACCGACGCCTGCGCGCCGGCCATTTGTGGGTTTACAGCAACGAAATCGACGTCGCCGCCACCCCGCTCAGTGGCTTTGCTGCGGGCGATCAGGCCATTCTCGAAGCGACCGGCGGTAAGCCTCTGGGCGTCGTGGCGATGAGCCCGAACAACTTGATCTGCGCGCGCCTGCTCTCGCGTGACGTCAAGCATGTACTGGACAAATCCCTACTGGTACACCGCATCAATGTGGCGCTGTCGCTGCGTGATCGCCTGTTCGACAAGCCCTGCTACCGCCTGGTATTCGGCGACTCTGATCTGCTGCCAGGCCTGGTGGTCGACCGCTTCTTCGACATCCTGGTGGTGCAACTGGCCTCAGCCACCATGGAGCAACACAAGGATGATGTGCTCGCGGCCCTGATCCAGGTGTGCAAACCCAGCGGCATTCTGCTCAAGAACGACTCCGCCGCGCGCGACGCCGAAGGCCTGCCGCGTTATGTAGAAACCCCGTTTGGCGTGGTGCCGGAGTGGGTCGCCCTGGAAGAGAACGGCGTCAAGTTCGAGGCGCCAGTGATCGAGGGGCAGAAGACCGGCTGGTTCTACGACCACCGCATGAACCGTGCACGCCTAGCCCCTTACGTGAAAGGCAAACGCGTACTCGATCTGTTCAGCTATATCGGCGGCTGGGGCGTGCAGGCCGCAGCCTTTGGTGCCAGCGATGTGATGTGCGTAGACGCCTCCGCCTTCGCCCTCGACGGCGTGGAGCGCAACGCGGCACTTAATGGTCTAACCGACCAGGTCGCCTGCGTCGAAGGTGATGTATTTGAGGCATTGAAACAGCTCAAAGCGTCGGAAGAGCGTTTCGACGTGATCGTCGCCGACCCACCCGCCTTTATCAAACGCAAGAAAGACCTGAAGAACGGCGAAGGCGCCTACCGCCGCCTCAACGAGCAAGCCATGCGCCTGCTTAACAAAGACGGCATTCTGATCAGCGCCAGTTGCTCCATGCACCTGCCCGAAGATGACCTGCAGAACATCCTGCTGACCAGCGCGCGGCACTTGGATCGCAATATCCAACTGCTCGAGCGCGGCAGCCAAGGCCCGGACCATCCGGTGCACCCAGCCATCGCCGAAACCCGCTATATCAAGAGCCTGACCGTGCGCCTGCTGCCCAATAGTTAAATGCCGCAGCACGTGCACTGATATATCAATCACGCCTAAGCGTGCGCACCTGCCGAGCGCATCTCGGCAGGTGCTTCCTTCTGCCCCGCACTGTTACCACTCCCCACACCAGCCTGGCGCAACCGCGCCACTGCGCTAGGCTCAAACCCCAGTACTGCAGTGATTACGATGCCCTGCAGCAGTGCTGGCACAGTGCTTGCGTTACTTGAACACTCAACCACGTTGCCCGCCGCATCAACACCGTGGCCGACGGACTCAAGCATTCAGCTAACGGCCATAAACCGTAATCTATTACGCACACAATTGGGGAGGGGTATGGCTGACCTAGCGGGGGACAAACCGTTCCTGCAATTCACCAACGTGAAAAAGACTTATGACCACAAGACTCTGGTGGTCAAGGACTTCAATCTGGATGTAGCCAAGGGTGAGTTCATAACCCTGCTCGGCCCTTCCGGCTCGGGTAAAACCACCTGCCTGATGATGCTCGCGGGCTTCGAAGATGTGACCAGCGGCGAAATCCTCATCAACGGTCGCTCAGTCACCAGCATCGCCCCCTACCAGCGCAATATCGGCATGGTCTTCCAGCAGTACGCGTTGTTCCCGCACATGACGCTGCGCGAGAACCTCGCTTACCCGCTGAAGATCCGCAAACAGCCCAAAGATGTGATTAACGCCAAGGTCGATGAATACCTATCGCTCGTGGAGTTGCTGGCGTTCGGCAACCGTTTCCCCGGTCAGCTCTCCGGCGGCCAGCGCCAGCGGGTGGCCCTAGCCCGCGCGCTGATCTTCGCCCCGGACATCGTGCTGATGGACGAACCCCTCGGCGCGCTGGACAAGAAACTGCGCGAACAGATGCAGTTTGAAATAAAGCGCCTGCATGAGCAGCTCGGCTTTACCGTGATTTACGTGACTCACGACCAGACCGAAGCGCTGACCATGAGCGACCGCATCGCCGTCTTCGAAAGTGGCATCGTCCAGCAATGCGCGCCGCCCCATGTCCTGTATGAACGCCCGGCCAACCTGTTCGTGGCTGACTTTATTGGGGAGAGCAATAAGCTCAAGGGCGTTATCGAAGCAGTTGACGCGGACACCGTTCAGGTTCGCCTGGAAGCAGGCGGCCTGGTCAACGCACTGAAAGCCAACTGCACGGAAGTGGGGCTACCGACTACCGTGTCCATTCGCCCAGAGAAGCTAAGCTTTACCGAACGCCTCGGCAGTACCGGCAATCAGGTGATGGCACGCTTCGTCACCCGGCATTACGTCGGCGAGTACATCCGCTACCACTTTGAAACCGCTGACGGGACTGAGTTGGTGGTTAAAAACATGAATGACAGCAGCGCCCCGCAACTCAGTGCCAAGGAAGAAGTCGCCCTAGCCTGGCTGCCGCAAGACAGCCAGGCTCTGGATTGTCCCGTCACACCCCCCTGACCTCAAGCAGGCCATTGAAAAACCTCAGCGACACATCGACAACGTAGGTAGTTTTTCAACGCCTGATAACTAGAAGCAATGGAGCTTAGTAATGGCTAGAACACTGACCACCCGTTTTTCCACCTTCGCCCTCGCCGCAGCCCTTGGCACAGCCAGTTTCGCCGCCAGCGCCGAGGAAACCCTGACCGTGGTGTCATGGGGTGGCGCCTATGGCGCAGCCCAACAAAAACACGTGATTGATCCGTTCCAGAAGGAAACCGGCACCAAGGTCCTGTTCGAGGATTACACCGGTGGCGTGGCCGAAATCAAAGCCCAGGTCGAGTCCGGCAATATCCAGTGGGATGTGGTCGACTTCGAGGTGATTGACCTTGCGCGCGCCTGCTCGGAAGGCCTGCTGGAGATTATCCCGCGTGACATCCTGCCTGCCGGCATCGATGGCGTCCCAGCCGAGAAGGACTTTATCCCCGAAGCCCTGGCCAGTGAATGCGCGGTCGGCAATATCGTCTGGTCCGTGGTCTTTGCCTACAACGAAAAAACCATCGGCGATACCAAGGCGGCGAGCATCACCGACTTCTTCGACACCAGCAAAATCCCTGGCAAGCGCGCCTTGCGCAAACGCCCGCAAGTCAACCTGGAGTGGGCACTGCTGGCTGATGGAGTAGCCTCGGGAGACGTCTACGAGTTGCTTTCCACACCAGAAGGTCAGGCACGCGCCTTCGCCAAGCTGGACACCATCAAACAAGACATCGTCTGGTTCGACTCCTGGTCACAAGCCCCACAGTTGCTCAACGACGGTGGCGCGGTGCTGGTGCAATCGGCTAACGGTCGCTTCTACGACGCAATCCGCCAAGAGAAAAAGCCCTTTGTGATTGTCTGGGACGGCCACGTCTACGACCTCGACGCCTGGGCCATTGTCAAAGGCTCGGAGAAGAAGGACCTAGCACTGAAGTTTATCGCTTTTGCCACCGGCTCCACGCCTCTGGCTGGTATGCCTGACGTGGCCTACGGTCCGACTCGCAAGTCCTCCATGCCGCTGGCTGATCAAAGTGCTGCACCGCACCTGCCCACCGCGCACCTGGATAAAGGTATGCAGGCCGGTTCGGACTTCTGGGCTGATTACGGCGAATCCCTCGGCGAGAAGTTCAACGAGTGGCTGTTGAAGTAAAAGCAGTCCGTAGGGTGGGTTAGGCGCATGGCGCAAAACTGTCGGTACAGGCAAAACTTGTTGCGCCGTAACCCACCATTGAGGCGACCCTGATTCCGCTCGGCGGGTTACGCAGCGCACAGAAACCGCGTCGCCTGCCTGGGTCGCCTGCCTGCGCCGCTAACCCACCCTACGTACCTAACACCCGACCGGAGAAGCCGTTTGTCCTCTCTCACCAGCACCGAAGCTAGCCAAGCCGCCAGTGGTCGACGCAAGAAGCGTTTGACCGCGTTTATGTTTGTGCTGCCGTTGCTGATATTTATTATGCTGAGCTTCGTCGCACCCATCGCCAGCATGCTCTGGCGGAGCGTGCATCACCCGACGGTGGCCAACCTAATTCCGCTGACCCTAAGCGAGTTGCAACGCTGGGATGGCAAAACGGTTCCTGATCAACAAACCTTAAGCGTGTTTGCTAAGGAACTGCACGACCTGGCGCAACAGCGCCAGTCCGGCAAACTCGCCGAAGAGATCAACCGCGCGCAGGCAGGCATGTCCAGTGTGGTCAAGTCGACTGCTCGCAAAGTCTCACGACTGAATGATGAGCAACTCACACAACAGGGCGCCGAAACCCTGCTCAAGGCTCACCGCAAATGGAGCAACCCGGAAATCTGGTACGCCATCCAGCGCGCGGGAAAACTCTACACCTATGATTACTACCTGACTGCGCTCGACTTGGAACTCCATCCAGAACAAGGCATTCAGGTGCGTGAAGACACGCAGATTTATGTGCAGCTTTACACCAAGACGCTGAACATGGCGCTGGTGATCACCCTGTTCTGCGCCCTACTCGGCTATCCATTGGCTTACTACCTGGCGGGCCTGCCGGAGAATCGCGCCAATCTGCTGCTGGTTCTGGTCCTATTGCCGTTCTGGACCTCACTATTGGTGCGCACTACAGCGTGGATCGCATTGCTGCAAACCAACGGGGTGATCAATTCCTTTCTGCTCGGTATCGGCGTGATTAACCAGCCCCTGGAGATGCTCTACACCTCATTCGCCACCGTGGTAGCGATGACGCACATTCTGCTGCCTTTTATGATCTTGCCGCTGTACAGCGTGATGCGTGGTATCGACCCCACTTACTTGCGCGCAGCGCTGTCGCTGGGCGCGCGACCGATCCCGGCATTTGCTCGCATCTATTTCCCAATGACGCTGCCGGGACTGAGCGCTGGCGCTTTGCTGGTGTTCATCATTTCCGTGGGTTACTACATCACCCCGGCGCTGGTCGGCGGTACTGACGGGCAAATGATCAGCAACATCATCGCCTTCCACATGCAGCGCTCGAACAACTGGGAACTAGCCGCCGCACTGGGCTCCTTACTGCTCGGCCTGATTCTGCTGCTTTACTGGCTGTACGACCGCTTTGTCGGCGCCAGCAATATAAAACTGGGATGAGCTGATATGTCCAAAATCCCCGCTTACTATGGCTTCTGGTATCGCCTGGGCAGTTGGTTGCTAAAAACCAGCTCCTGGCTGGTGCTGCTATTTTTGATCATGCCGATCCTGGTAATCATCCCGCTGTCGTTCAACGTCGAGCCGTTCTTCAGCTTCACCGAAGGCATGTTGACCTTTAAGCCTGAGGCCTACTCGCTGCGCTGGTACAGCGCGATCTTTAGCGACGACAAATGGATACTGGCGATCAAGAACAGCTTTTTCATCGGCTTCTTCGCCACCCTACTGGCTACGGTGCTTGGCACCTGCGCAGCAGTCGGTCTAGCCCGCGATGACATGCCAGCGCGACGACTGATCACCGCACTGCTGCTGTCGCCGATGATCGTGCCCCTGATCATCACCGCCGCTGGGATGTTCTTCTTTTATTCCGACCTAGGCCTGGCCGGTAATTACCTCGGCGTGATCATCGCCCACGCGGCGCTCGGCACACCGTTTGTGATCATCACCGTCACGGCCACGCTTACTGGCTTTGACTACAGCTTGGCGCGAGCCGCAATAAATCTGGGTGCCAAACCGTTGCGGGTGTTTTTCGACATCATCATGCCGCTGATCCGCCCGGGGGTAATTTCCGGCGCGCTGTTCGCTTTTATCACCTCGTTTGACGAGGTGGTGGTGATCCTGTTTATGGCAGGGCCGCAGCAGCGCACCATCCCCCGGCAGATGTTCTCGGGCCTGCGCGAGCAGATCAGCCCCAGCATCCTAGCCATCGCCACCCTACTGATTCTGATGTCAATTGCTCTGCTGATCACCATCGAACTGCTGCGCCGACGCGCCATGCGTATGCGTGGCATCGAGCACATCGCGTAAAACGCTGCGGCGACGCAATCAGCGCTAACTTATCTAGGCGCGCGCCGGAGGATTAGAATCACCGTTCTCCTGCCGCCCCGAGGCGGACGTGTAGCCCGGCCAGCGCCAGCGCCAACCCTGTGCCGAGCAGCGGCCCAGCCCGGCAAATGCGTACTGGGGTTTGCCATGGGCCTGAACCCGGCTCAGCATAGGCTCCATATGCACTCTCTACAGCCCGTCGCAAGCACAGTGCCACTGCCCGTGAACGCGTAACCTGATTAGCCTTTTCAGGATTTATCGCCATGCCTGATTAACGCTCGAATACCTCCACCCACGGCCGCAATATGGCTGGCTCCCGCGCATTGCGGCGCGCCACCGGGATGAAGGACGAAGACTTCAAGAAGCCGATCATCGCCGCCTCCAACCCCTTTACTCAGTTCGTGCCGGGGCACGTGCACCTCAAGGACATGGGTGAGCTGGTCGCCCGCGAAATCGAACGGGCCGGCGGCGTGATGAAAACCGCCGGGGGGATGAGTCGAACCACGTCTTCGATAGCCTCAGCTCCGTGGCGAAACCGTCGAACGGATTATTTGCGATCCCACACTTCAAGCACATAAGCGGGCATTTCCAGCCCTTGCGGGTGCTCGACGGCCGAGGAAAGGTGCCAGTCGGCATCGGCAACCTCGGGGAAATAGGCGTCACCCTGCGGCCTGAGACTGACGCGAGTCAGGTACAGACGCGTCGCTTGGGCCAAGCCCAATTCGTACAATTGCGCGCCGCCAATCAGCATCAGCTCTTCGGCATTCGCTTCTCGGGCCCAGGCGTCGGCACGTGTAATCGCCGCATCCAGGGTTGTGAATACCTCTGCGCCCTCTAGCTGCAGGCCGGCCTGACGGCTAACCACCAGATTGAGCCGACCCGGCAATGGCCGACCGAGGGAGTCCCAAGTCTTACGACCCATGATGATCGGCTTGCCCAAGGTCAACGCCTTGAAATGCTTGAGGTCAGCCGGCAGGTGCCAGGGCAGTTGATTGTCGCGCCCGATCACGCGGTTTTCCGCGAGGGCCGCGATTATGCACAGAGGCAGTGAATTTTTCATGGTCGCGAGAATACTGCCTCTGCATGGATGATTGAAGCCCTGCCTCTGTTCAGTTGCCCTAAATCGCTTGCTTCTTCGCCACTACGCGATTTCGGCCTTGCTCCTTAGCCAGGTAGAGCGCGACATCGGCCAAGCGCAAGGCATCTTCCAGACTGCGCTGAGGCTGCGGTGCAAGATAAGCCAAACCGATACTGAGCGTGACCACCTTAGCCGCCTCCGAATTTTCATGACTCAGTGACAACCCCTCGATACCCGACCTGATGCCCTCCAGAATCACCAACAACTGCTCTTCAGTCAGGCCATACCAAATACCGACAAACTCCTCACCACCATAGCGTGCCGTGCAATCCAACGGCCGCCGGGCATGCTCGCCAATAACGTGAGCAACTTTGCGCAGCGCATCGTCACCAGCGGCATGACCATAGTGATCGTTGTAGCGCTTGAAAAAATCCACATCCATCATCACCACACCCACGGGGCGCTTTTCGCGCAGTGCTTGGCGCCAACAGAGTTCGGCCCGCTCAGTGAATGCTCGGCGGTTGAGCAGGCCGGTGAGAAAATCCTTTTCAGCCAAATCCTGCAACAAGCCCTGGGCCAGGAAATTCTGCCGTGTGGCGTATTCAAGGGAATAACAACCCACCGAGCCAATGACATTGGCCAACAGCAAAAACAGGGTATTGCTCACCAGCATTTCGCTAGAAAAGCCAAGGCTCAGTTCCACAGAAACATACGCCAGCAGAGTGATCCAGCCACAGAGCACTGCCGTGCTAAAGCGCAAGCCCGTGAGAAAGTAGAAGAACACCGTGACCAGGATGATGCCTTCATAGGGCAAAGGAAATGCATGGTAACGGGCCAGACCGATGACCCCTGCCACTGAAAGCCCTGAGAGTAGGGCCACTAAGCCACCGATCACTTGCAGATAGTCGCGCAGCCCGGTCCGGTAGGTCGCAAGCCAGGCTAACAGCAGCATCGGCTGCATCACGCCCAAGCGCACGGCAAGTACCCGCCCACGTAGCGGGTCCGGCATGTTGAACGCATCTAGCACAACAAATACCAACGCCAGCAACATGGCCACTAACAACGCCCAGCGCATGCGGATAAGGAACACATTGGCGTGATAGCGCTTGAACGACGCCTCCAACTCGCCATCAAAGCTCAGCGAGCGAAAGCCCAGCTGATGCTGTTGCAGGTAGGGAGAGTCCTGATTGGCCCATTCAAGATGCGGTAATTTCACGCGGTCACTCACCGTTATTGTTGTCTTAAGCGATCGCTAAGGGGCATCCGGCAGAAATACAAAGCGACGGCGCATTAGCCTAGCTGGACTGCAGAAAAGAGTATACGCGCGCCGCGGTGCCATCAGCAGGCGGCTGCGGTTATCCTCTAGCTTCCGCCCACTAACGGAACGCCGTGTGAGCCCAATCGAGAGACCCGAGCCCAGCCGCCTGCAACGCCTCTGGCTTAGCGAAACCATTCGCCTGCGCGAGGAGCATGCCGGCCCGCTGGAAGACAGCGAGGCCAACCGCCGCGCTCAAACGACGCATGCAGCGCTTGGCGAGCGCATCCAAACCCGTGCCTGGCTGCTGGCCGAGCGTGATGGCCAGGTCCGGGCGCTGCACCATTGGCTGCAGGGCGCGCGCCTGGCCGGGCTGCTGTTGGTGCTAGTGGCCATCCTCAGTGGTAGCGGGCTGGCGGTGGCGGCCTTGGGCGACGGTCTGCGCCCGGTCAATGTGTTCTGGGCGCTGGGCAGCTTGCTCGGCCTGAATCTAGTTCTGCTGCTGAGCTGGGCAATCAGCCTGCTGCTGAGCCGTGACAGCGCCGGCGCGCTCGGGCATCTGTGGTTATGGCTGAGCGCCAAGCTCGCCCGCGACGCCCAAGCCGCGCAACTGGCACCCGCCTTGCTGCTGATGTTGCAACGCCACCGTCTCGGCCGCTGGGGCATGGGCGTGCTGGTACACGGCTTCTGGCTGCTGACCCTGTTCACCGCATTGCTGACCCTGCTAGCCCTGCTGGCAACCCGCCGCTACGGCTTTGTCTGGGAAAGCACCCTTCTCGGCGGCGACAGCTTTATCACCCTGATCCAGACCGTCGGCAGCCTGCCGGCGCTACTGGGCTTCAGCCTGCCAGATGCCGAGCTGATCCGCGCCAGCGGTGACAGCGCCCTGGCCAATGAAAGCGCTCGCCTGAGCTGGGCCGGCTGGCTGGTTGGCGTGCTAGTGGTCTATGGCTTGTTGCCGCGTTTGGCGCTGCTGTTGCTCTGCCTGTGGCGCTGGAAACGTGGCTGCGCGGTCCTCAGCCTGGACCTCAACCTGCCCGGCTACAGCCTGCTGCGCGAACGCCTGCAACCGAGCAGCGAGCGCCTCGGTGTGTGCGATGCCGCGCCCGCGCAGTTGCATCAGCCGCAAGCGGGCAATAACCCATTCGAGAGCCAGGGGGCTTTGCTGGTCGCGGTCGAACTAGACCCGCAGCGCAGCTGGCCGCCTGCGCTGCCCAACAGCATCGGCAATGCCGGGGTGATCGACAGCCGCGAACAGCGCAACCTGCTGCTCGACCAGCTCAGCCGCTTCCCTCCGGCGCGATTGCTAATTGCCTGCGACCCACGCCGTTCACCGGACCGCGGCAGCCTGGCGCTGCTCGGCGAACTGGCCCGCACGGCAAGCACCACGCGCATCTGGTTGCTGCAAGCGCCGCCCGGCGAACCCCTAAACAGCGAACGCCTAAGTGACTGGCACCGCGCGCTGGAGCAACTGCAACTTCAGCATAGCGACAGCCTGCCGCTCAGCTGGTTGGAGCATGGCCATGACTGATTACATGGTTTTCGTAGCCCGCATAAGCGCAGCGCACTCCGCGAACCGACTGTCCCGGATGGCGCCAAGGCTTATCCGGGCTACAGGAGGTTTGTCATGATCCACGCGCTGAAACTCGCGGTGGTTGGCCACACCAATGTCGGCAAGACCTCGCTGCTGCGCACCCTGACCCGCGATGTTGGCTTCGGCGAGGTATCGCATCGTCCCAGCACCACCCAGCATGTCGAAGGTGCACGCCTGTCGGTAGCCGGCGAAGCGCTACTGGAGCTGTACGACACCCCCGGCCTGGAAGACGCTATCGCCCTGCTCGACTACCTGGAACGTCTGGACCGTCCCGGCGAACGCTTGGATGGCCCAGCTCGGCTGGCGCGCTTCCTCGACAGCAGCGAGGCAGGCCAGCGTTTCGAGCAGGAGGCCAAGGTATTGCGCCAACTGCTCAGCTCAGATGCCGGCCTGTATGTCATCGATGCCCGTGAGCCGGTGCTGGCCAAATACCGCGATGAGCTGGCGGTATTGGCCATGTGCGGCCGGCCTTTATTGCCGGTGCTGAATTTTGTCAGCAGCAGCCAGCACCGCGAGCAAGAATGGCGCGATGCCTTGGCTCGCTTAGGCCTGCATGCGCTGGTGGGTTTCGACAGCGTGGCCCCGCCGCTGGATGGCGAACGCCGCCTCTACGACAGCCTGGCGTTGCTGCAGGAAAAAGCTCGACCGCAGCTGCAACGACTGATCGATGACCACCAGGCGCAGCGCCTATTGCGCCGCAACAGCGCGGCCAGGCTGATTGCTGAACTGCTGGTCGATTGTGCCGCCTGCCGGCGCAGCGTAGCCGCGCAACACGTGCTGGAGCAGGGCGCAATCAGTGCGCTGCATCAGGCCATTCGCCAACGCGAACAACGCTGCGTGGAAGCCCTGCTGCGCCTGTATGCTTTTCGCCAGAACGACGCCAAGGCCGCTGACCTGCCCTTGCTCGATGGCCGCTGGAGTGACGACCTGTTCAACCCGGAAACCCTCAAGCAACTCGGTGTAAAAGTCGGCGGCGGCATGGCCGCGGGTGCCGCCACAGGCCTAGGGGTCGACCTGCTGGTCGGCGGCATCACCCTGGGCGCAGCGGCCGCCATCGGCGCGCTGATCGGTGGCAGCGCACAAACTCTGCGCAACTACGGCGCGCGACTGAAAGACAAACTCAAGGGCCAGCGTGAACTGACCGTCGACGATGCGGTGCTGCGTCTGCTCGCCCTGCGCCAACACCAGCTGCTACACGCGTTGGAAGCCCGTGGCCACGCCGCCGTGACGGTGATTACGCTGAGCCTCCCAACCGACCACAATTGGCGCCAAGGCCAATTGCCAGATGCGCTGCAAAAAGCTCGGGCGCACCCAGAATGGTCATCGCTCAATCCAGCGGCGCAACTTGAACACAGCGAGCGGGCGATACAACTCAGCGCACTCGCCGCATCCCTGCTAAGCAGCCCGCAGGCTCAGTGACTCAAGGCGCGCCGAGGTACAGGCGCTGCACCTTCGCCCAATCGTCCTCACTCACTGCCCGCAACAACTCAAGGTTGATGCGCTCGCGGTAGGGGCTGCCATTGGCCAGCGCAAATGCGTAGGACTGGTTCTCGAACGTACCTGGCAGCAAGCGCAAGCCGCCCTGGCCCAGCTCACCATTGCGGTACTGCATGATCGGCAAGTCATACACTACGGCTTCAGCCTCACCTTGCTGAACGGCCTGCATGGCACTCATCACATTGGGGTAGGTGCTGTGGCGAATACGCTGGCTCTCCAGATAGAGCGCGCCGGAGGTGTTGTCGACGCTTGCCACATGGGCGCGGCGCAGGTCTTCAGCGCCCTGGATGCCGCCTTGCAGGTTACCCACAGTGAGCATGCTGGCGACTGCAGCGGTAAAGGTCGACACCATGATCAAACCGGCAAACATCCACACCAGGCCCACCAAGCGTCCGCCCAAGGTGACGGGCGCTTTATCGCCGTAGCCAACGGTGGTCATCGTCACCGCCGCCCACCAGAAGCTGGAACCCAAGCCTTGCACCGGCGTGCCGCCAAATTGTTCTTGATTATTATGGCGCTCGAACAACCAGAGCACAGCCCCGACCAGCAGCAGCAATGCCGCCAATCCGAAGATCAGGCCGAGAAACTGCCAGGACAGCAACCCTTTGAGCGCGCCCAAGCCACTGCTTTCACCATCACGCGGTACGCCGATGGCAAGACCCGTGCGGTAGAAGGGATGGGAAAAGTCAAACCGCGCTTCGCGCTCAGCGGTCATGGTCAGCGCGCCAACCACCACGTCTAACTGGCCTTCTTCAAGGCTCGGCAGCAAGCGCTCGAACGGCATCGGCAACAGTTCAAAACGGTAGCCCGCATTGCTGGCAACGCTGCTCCATAGATCGATACTGATGCCGCGCCAGCTGCCGTCTGGCTCTTTGATCACGAATGGCGGCACCTCGGTGATGCCCACCCGCAAAACGGGTTCGCTCGGCGCTGCAGCCACGGCATTTAGCCCCAGCAGCATTAGCCACAAGACGATCAGAACTCTCGGCATGCGTTGTTCCCCCCACTGAAAGACACCTCAGGGTAACAAAAACAGCCGCATCATCCAGTCATCAGACCGCCACTGGCGCGCTGATATGCGGGTGCGCTTGATAACCGACCAGCTCGAAGTCCTCGAATTTGAAGGCCAGCAGGTCCTTCACCTCGGGGTTAAGTTTCATGGTCGGCAGTGGCAGCGGTTCGCGGGTCAGTTGCAGGTCGGTTTGTTCGATGTGGTTGGCATAAAGATGGCAGTCGCCGCCGGTCCAGATGAAGTCACCGGGCTGCAAACCGCAAACCTGGGCGACCATCAGGGTCAGCAAGGCGTAGCTGGCGATATTGAACGGCACGCCAAGGAAGATATCCGCTGAGCGCTGATAGAGCTGGCAGCTCAATTTGCCGTCCGCCACATAGAACTGGAATAGCGCGTGGCACGGCGGCAGGGCCATCTGTTCGACCAACGCCGGGTTCCAAGCGGAGACGATCAGGCGGCGCGAATCCGGGTTGCTCTTGATCATCTCGATCAGCTTGCTGATCTGGTCGATCGACTCGCCGTTTGGTGCCGGCCAGCTGCGCCATTGGTAACCGTAGACAGGGCCGAGATCGCCGTTCTCGTCGGCCCACTCGTCCCAAATCCGTACCCCGTTATCCCTTAGGTACTTGATGTTGGTGTCGCCCTGCAGAAACCACAGCAGTTCATGGATGATGGATTTCAGGTGGCACTTCTTGGTAGTCACCAGCGGGAAGCCATCGGCCAAGTTGAAGCGCATCTGGTGGGCGAAGAGGCTGTAGGTGCCGGTGCCGGTGCGGTCACTCTTGAAGGTACCGGTCTCGCGCACCAGGCGCATTAGGTCGAGGTATTGCTGCATTACACGGTCTCCTGGGCTGCCTGGCGCTTGTAGGCATAGGCAATCAGCCCCAGACCACCGAGCACCATCGGCACGCACAGCACCTGGCCCATGGTCAGCCAGCCGCCTGCCAGGTAACCCAGCTGGGTGTCCGGCACGCGAACAAACTCAACGATAAACCGGAAAACCCCGTAGCTCAGCGCAAACATGCCGGACACGGCCATGGTCGGCCGTGGTTTGCGCGCGTAAAACCAGAGAATGGCGAACAGCGCCACGCCTTCCAGGGCGAACTGATACAGCTGCGAGGGATGACGCGCCAGTTGCTGCGGGTCGGTGGGAAAGACCATTGCCCACGGCACGTCAGTGGCCTTGCCCCACAGCTCGGCATTGATGAAGTTGCCAATACGCCCGGCCCCCAGACCAATCGGCACCAGCGGGGCGATAAAGTCCATCAGCGCGAAGAAGCTCTTACCGTTGCGTTTGCCGAACCACCAAGTGGCCAGCATCACGCCGATCAGGCCACCATGAAACGACATGCCACCTTCCCAGATGCGCAGCATGCGCGCCGGCTCGGCGATATAAGCGGCGAGGTCATAAAACAGCACATACCCCAGACGACCGCCGAGAATTATTCCCATGGCCACCCAGAACACCATATCGGAGAGCTTTTCTTTGTCCCAGGTCGGTGCAAAGGCATTGACCCTACGCGAGGCCAGCCACCAGGCACCACCGATGCCGATCAGGTACATCAGGCCGTACCAGTGAATTTTCAGCGGGCCAAGGGCCAGCGCTACCGGGTCAATCTGCGGGTAAGGCAGCATTTCAATTCCTCAGATCAAAAAACTCAGGCCCACGCTGAACAGCAGCAGGGCAAACAATCGCTTGAGCAGGCGCGGCGACAGCGTGTGCGCCAGGCGCGCGCCTATGCGGGCGAAAAACATACTGGAGATGGCGACCCCTATTAACGCAGGCAGGTAGACAAAGCCCAAGCTCCACTCTGGCAGTTCGGGTGTATCCCAGCCCAGCCAGATAAAACTCGCCGAGCCGACCACCGCAATCGGCAGACCACAGGCCGAAGAGGTCGCCACGGATTTCTGCATCGACACACCGCGCCAGGTCAAAAAAGGCACGGTCAGCGAACCACCACCAATACCGAAAATCGCCGAGGCCCAGCCAATCACGGTGCCGGCGAGCGTCAGCGCCGGCTTGCCTGGGACACTGCCGACGCCTTTGGGTTTCAATTCCAGGGCCATCTGCAGGGCTATAACGATGGCAAATACACCGATAATTCTCTGCAGTAAGGGGCCCTGAATAGCGGCAGCCGTGACTGCCCCTAAGCCGGCCCCGAGCAGAATACCCACCGTCATCCAGGCAAATACCGGCCACAGCACAGCGCCCTTGCGGTGGTGTTCGAGCACTGAATTGATCGAGGTAAAGATGATGGTCGCCAGCGACGTTCCCACCGCCAGGTGGGTCATTACCGCAGGGTCAAAGCCCTGGGCGGTAAAACTCAGCAACAGCACCGGCACGATGATGATGCCACCCCCCACACCGAACAGCCCGGCCAACACTCCAGCCGCAGCCCCCAAGGCCAAATACAGCAGCAGATCCATCAGCACCCCCGCAATCAATCTGGCATGGTAACGGATGCACAGGGCTAGACTCTAGTTTGCACGATGGATGTCCGTCCGAGCTTTGCGTAGAGTGCCATGACTCTCTAAGGAATAGAGCACCGTGCGCCCAACCCTGTACCTGAAGCTGAGCTGTAACCAGATGCAGTTGTTTCACCTGCAAAGTGGTCGCGAGCTGCTCCTGCCGGCTGATCCACCGTTCAGCAATCAACGCTTGCTGGTGGCAGACTTTGCTGCAGCGCAGCACCTGCTGCAGCGCGGCCTTAATCAAATACTGCCCAAACGTTTTTTGCGCATCAGGCGCAAACCGCAGCTGCTGATTCAGCCGTTGGAACATCTGGAGGCGGGGCTTTCGCAGGCCGAAGAACGCACCTTGCTTGAGCTCGGACTGTGCTGCGGCGCGCGCAAGGTGCGCTTGCACCTAGGACAGGAGCTCGACAGCGCCGGCGTGCTGGCGAAGTTAAGGAGCTGAACCATGTGCCTGATCGTGTTGGCCTGGCGCCCCGGCCATGCGCAGCCCCTGCTGGTAGCGGCCAACCGTGATGAGTTTTACGCGCGCCCCAGCCAACCACTGGCCGAGTGGCCGGATGCCCCGGGTATGTTTGCCGGGCGCGACCTGCAAGCCGGCGGTACCTGGCTGGGTGTCGGCCCTGACGGACGCTTTGCCGCCCTGACCAATATTCGCGCCCCTGGCCAGGCCCAAGGCACCCGCTCTCGGGGTGAACTGCCGGCAGCCTTTCTCGCCGGCAGCCTGAGTAGCGCAGCGTTTCTGCAGCAGCTGACTGAGCAGCGCATGCACTACAGCGGCTTCAACCTGCTGCTGGGAGATGCGCAGCAGCTCTGGCACTTCAACTCACAGACGGGCCGCACCATGGCATTAACTGAGGGCGTGCACGGCCTGTCGAATGCTGACCTCAATACGCCCTGGCCCAAGCTGCAGCATGCCAAGCAAGGGCTGCAAAATGGCATGCCGGCAGCGCACCCAGAGATGCTGCTCTCCCTGCTGGCCGACCCCACACCAGCAGCGGACGCTGACCTGCCACAGACCGGTATCGACCTGACCAGTGAACGCCTGCTATCCAGCATCTTTATTGCCAGCGCCACCTATGGCACCCGCGCCAGTACCGCCCTGATCGTCAATGCCGACGGCAGCCGCCTGTTGGCCGAGCGCAGCTTCGGCAGCAACGGCCGCTTTTTGGCCGAGGTTGTTCTGCAGTGTTGATGCCGGCTGCGCCGATCAGTTGCCGCGCGCAGGCGCGCTCAATCCATCACGGGTAAACAGCAGCGAGGTAATCGCCGGATCGTCGGCATCGGCGATCAACAGTGGCCGGCCATCGGCCTGAAAGGCCGGGTTGAGGGGTTT
>JAGGNC010000276.1 GCA_017886405.1 Pseudomonas sp.
CTGTTGTAGAAGCCCACGATGTAATCAGTAACGTCCCGAGTCGCCTCTGCGGCGTTGGCGTAATCGCGTCGCCAAACGCGCTCCATCTTAAGATTCAAGAAGAAGCGCTCCATCACCGCATTGTCCCAGCAATTACCCTTGCGACTCATGCTGCATACCAAACCGTGGCGACTGATCAGCGCTTGGTAGTCCGCGCTGGCGTACTGACTGCCACGATCAGAGTGGACGATCAGCCCAGGCTCTGGCTGGCGTTGTGCAATGGCAATCTGTAAGGCCGTACACACCAGCGAGGCCGGCATATTCGGGGCCATGGCCCACCCCACCACCTTGCGCGAGTACAGATCGAGCACCGCCGCGAGGTATAGCCAGCCCGCACGTGTGCGGATGTAGGTGATATCAGCCACCCAGGCCTGATTGGCCGCAGGCGGATTGAACTGTCGATTGAGTAGGTTTTCGGCCACCGGCGGAGCATGCCAGCTGGCGCGAAAACATATCGAGCACGGTGCGGTAACGGCGGGTTACTCGGCAGGCCGTGTTGAGGTATTGCAACGACTTAACGCGGCCCTGGCTAAGAAGATCGTTTGTGTCCTGCGCTATCGACGCCATTTCTTCATGGCGCGCAGGATTCACGCTAAAAGCGTTTCAGATGAGTTTCTCGCCCACTCCAATGAAGAACAGGGACATGCCGATCAGATTGCCGCGCGCATGGTGCAGCTGGGTGGTGAGCCGGACTTTGCGCCGAACAGCCTAAGCCAGTGCAGCCATACCGAATACATCGCTGGCGATTCATTAGCCGACATGATCATGGAGGATCTAGTAGCCGAACGGATTGCTATCGACAGTTATCGCGCGCTGATCGAGCACTTAGCCGATCAGGCTCCGACCACCAGCCAAATGCTCAAGGGCATTCTGGCCGTGGAAGAGCAGCACGCCGATGAATTGGCCGACTTGCTGGAAGCGCTGCTGAGTTGAGTTTGCGCGCGGGCAGAACCGCGCTGCTCAATGCGGTAATCAACCGCGCAGCGATCACAAACGTGGTGACTGAAATTTGCTACGCGTCGGTCAGGACGGGCTAAAACGGGCACTGATTCACGAGCGCAGCAACAGGCCTAAAACACCGCCTACAGCGCTACTACGCTGAGGCGCTTGGTGGTCATTAGCCACGCTGAACGATGTCCATGCCACAGACCTATATTGCGAGGTTTACCATGCACAAGCCGCATTTGCTCCTGCTCGCTGGCACGCTCTGCGATGCCCGTCTCTGGCAACAGCAAGCGGCGGCGCTGGCCGAGCTGGCGCATGTCACAGTGGCCGACTTGAGTCAGGCCGAATCCATCACTGAACTGGCAACCAAGGTACTTGACCAAGCGCCAGATGAAAACTTCGCCCTGGCTGGGCTTTCTCTGGGTGGCTATGTCGCCTTGGAAATCATGCGCCAAGCTCCGCAACGCGTGCTCGCTCTGGCGTTACTGGATACCAGTGCACAGGCCGACAGCGAAGCAACCGGCAAAGATCGTCAGGCCCAGATGGTCAAAGCCGAACACGACTTACCTGGGGTGATTAGCGACGTGCTGCCCAAGTTGCTGCATGCCTCGCATCTGTCGGACGCCGGTTTGGTAGCAGTAATTACTGCAATAGCCAATAGCCTGGGGCAGACCGTGTTTATGGGCCAGCAACGGGCCATGCTTGGACGTACCGACAGTCGGCCCGGATTGGCACAGATCAGTTGTCCGACGCTGCTAGCGTGCGGCCGCGAAGACGCCATCACGCCGCTGGCTGTGCATCAGGAACTGGCGGCCAGCGATTGCTGGGGCGCAACTGACGAAGCTCGATGACTGTGGTCATCTGTCCAGTCTCGAGCAGCCGGAACGGGTATCGTCGGACTTAATGCTGTCCTGCTGCGGAAAAGCCGGACTTGGTCATTTTTTGCGCTCTTTCTCGTTGAATAGAATGACTATTCGCCTCAAAAGAGCGCAAAAACTGCCTCAACCTGGTCTTTCCATCGCTACGAACGGTCAAGTCCGACTGGCTGCTAGATTTTGCGCTGAACACGTAACTGCTACATAGCCATAAAAAACCGGATATGGCACCAAGCCGATTAGTAAATCTATTGAAAACAGACTGGTGGACGGCTGTATCTCGGCTCGCTGAAACAAAAAGCCCTTGGAAAAACATCTTCCGGGTGCTTATTGCTTTGCGGGCCTCGCAGTACGTGGCTTTGGCTCAATCCATCAACAGTCTAAGCAAACGACCCGGCACTGCCCGGTTTTTTACTATCGCCTGAATTGAGTCTGCGGCGCTGCATAGTTGCGCTTGGCCGGCGAGTCTGCGGCCAGTGACAGCGCCAGGTCACGGTCCATCCAGCGCTTGATCCGCACATACAGCCACCAATGGAAGTACAGCCCGGCAAGGCTAATGCTGGCGACGATAAAATAATCCATAAATCGCCTAAACTAAGTCTTAGCCTAAGCTGACTGGCAGCTGGCCGGGTAAAGTTCTGCGGCATTTTGACGGGTGACAGCTTAGCGGCGCAGGCGGTTTAATGAGGGTCTGCCAAATTGGAGTTCGATTATGCGTAAAACACTTCTGTTAGTTGCTTCGTTTGCCGCAATTGCTTTGTTGAGTGGTTGCGCCTCCAGCCTGACCGGCGATACCTACTCGCGCGATGAAGCGCGTACAGTGCAGACTGTGCGCATGGGTACCATCGAAGCGTTGCGGCCGGTGAAAATAGAAGGCACGAAAACCCCGATCGGCGCCGGTGCCGGGGCAGTAATAGGCGGGGTGGCCGGCAGCGGTGTCGGTGGCGGGCGAGGCAGTGCGGTGGCCGCAGTGATCGGTGCGGTGGCCGGTGGCCTGCTTGGCGCCATGACCGAGGAAGGCCTGACCCGTACCCAAGGTGTGGAAATTACCGTAAATGAAGATGACGGTAGCATGCGCGCCTATGTGCAGGCGGTCGAAGAGAATGAGGTTTTCCGGGTCGGTGAGCGCGTGCGCATCATGACCGTGAATGGCACCAGCCGCGTTACTCATTAAGTGTTCCAAAAGCCGGATCAGCCTTGACTGATCCGGCTTTTTTTTGCCTTTTTCCCAAATAAACCAGACGTTTGCCGGTGTTTATTGGATATTTCAGGTAAGTAAGTGGTGGGTGGAGTGTTTGGTAATAATTCTATCCATGACGGTTATCCGATAGTTATGGATAATCGCCCACGTTTTTATGCCGACGGCATTTCCGACACGTCGCGGTGCAACGGTGTTGTCAGGGTTACGGCACAGGGTGAAGCCTGTGTATTGATACCAGTGAGCAGGTTAGGCAGTCGGCTGAGCACCTGTGCGTGCTGAGTTGGTAATTAGGGGTTTTATTTATGACGCTTGCGCTGATCATCGCTCTGCCATTTTTTGGCATGTTTTTGCCTTTGCTGGCCGAGCGGCTGGGCCGTTCCGCCTGCGCTGCCGCAGCGGCATTGGCGCCGCTCGCCGCCCTCGTCCTGCTGCTCTCCCAACAGTCCTCAGTGTTTGCTGGCGAGTTGCTCACGGTGAAGCTGGAGTGGCTGCCTGCATTGGGCTTGAATCTCAGCTTGCGCCTCGATGGATTGGGTTTTCTATTTGCCCTGTTGATTCTCGGTATCGGTTTGTTGGTGATTCTCTACGCGCGCTATTACTTAGCGAAGAAAGAGCCCATGGGTCGTTTCTTCGCCTTCCTCTTGCTGTTTATGGGTTCCATGCTGGGTGTGGTGCTTTCGGAAAATCTGCTGCTGATGCTGATGTTCTGGGAGCTGACCAGCCTGTCGTCGTTCCTGCTGATTGGCTTCTGGGGCGCTCGTTCGGATGCGCGCAAAGGCGCACGCATGGCCCTTGCGGTAACCGGTGGCGGCGGATTGGCGCTGTTTGCTGGGATTTTGCTGATTGGTCATATCGTCGGCAGTTTCGAGTTGTCCCAGG
Source organism: Pseudomonas sp. (assembly GCA_017886405.1). Taxonomy (GTDB): domain Bacteria; phylum Pseudomonadota; class Gammaproteobacteria; order Pseudomonadales; family Pseudomonadaceae; genus Aquipseudomonas. The sequence goes on from JAGGNC010000276.1 coordinate 3,940, forward strand.
TATTGGCTGCAGGTGACGTAATCCGCGCTCATGCGCTGTATCCACTGGCGCTGATTTTGGTGCTGCTGGGTGTGTTCACTAAATCAGCGCAGTTCCCCTTCCATTTCTGGTTACCCCATGCCATGGCTGCACCGACGCCGGTGTCCGCCTATCTGCACTCGGCGACCATGGTTAAGGCCGGCGTGTTTCTGCTGGCACGCCTTTACCCAGCGTTGGCGGGCTCAGAGTGGTGGTTCTATTTGGTCAGCATTACCGGCCTGGTGACGTTGCTGGTCGGCGCCGTGATGGCGCTGTTTCAGCATGACCTCAAGGGCCTGCTGGCCTATTCGACCATCAGCCATTTGGGGTTGATTACCTTGCTGTTTGGCTTGGATACGCGCCTGGCGGCTGTGGCAGCGGTGTTTCATATCATTAACCACGCCACCTTTAAGGCCTCGTTGTTTATGGCAGCGGGGATCATTGACCATGAAACCGGAAGCCGCGACATGCGGCGCATTAACGGTATGTGGAAGTACATGCCGCATACCGCGGTGTTGGCCATGGTGGCGGCCTCAGCGATGGCCGGCGTACCGCTGCTCAATGGCTTTCTGAGTAAAGAGATGTTCTTTACCGAGACACTTAACCAGCACCTACTCGGCAGCTTCAACTGGGTGATCCCAGCAGTGGCAACCTTGGCTGGGGTGTTTGCCGTGGCCTATTCGCTGCGCTTTATCCACGATGTATTTTTCAATGGCGAGCCGATCAATCTGCCGCATTATCCGCCGCATGAGCCGCCACGCTACATGAAAGTGCCAGTGGAAATTCTGGTGTTCCTCTGCCTGCTGGTGGGCGTTGTGCCGGCCTATACGGTGGCGCCGTTGCTGGCGGTAGCGGCTACAGCGACATTGGGCGGCGAGTTGCCGACGTATAGCCTGGCGATCTGGCATGGCTTTAATTTACCGCTGCTCATGAGCTTTATCGCGTTGTTCGGCGGGGTTTTGGTCTACATATTGCGTCAGTCAATGTTCCGTTGGTATGCCGGGCTGCCGAGTGTGGATGCCAAATTGATCTTTGAGCGCGGCATTGTGATGCTGCTCAACGTCTGCAGCGCCGTGACCCGCTGGCTTGAGAATGCCTCACTGCAGCGTTACCTAGCGCTGCTGCTGGCCGCCGCTTTGCTGGTGGTAACCCAAGGCCTGAGTTCTCTGCCGCAAATCCGTGGGCCGCTTGAATTGGGCGCAATTGACGGTATCACTGCTCTAGGCTTGGGCATCATGGCCGTAGCCGCCGTGGTAACAGTGATCTTCCATCGCCAGCGTCTTGTTTCGCTGCTGATGCTCAGCGTGGTTGGGTTGATGGTCGCCTTGGCTTTCGCCCGTTTTTCGGCCCCGGATCTGGCCTTGACCCAGCTGTCGGTGGAGGTGGTAACCATCATTCTGCTGATGCTCGCGCTGTTCTTTCTACCGGCCCATACCCGCGTCGAGTCGAGCAGCCTGCGAGCCTTGCGTGATTTCATCTTGGCGGTGGGCAGCGGGCTGATGGTGGCGATGTTAGCGTTTGCGGTGCTGACACGGCCGTATGACAGTATTTCTGGATTCTTCCTCGAAAACAGCAAGCCTGGCGGCGGCGGAACCAACGTGGTTAACGTGATTCTGGTGGACTTCCGCGGTTTTGATACCTTGGGTGAGATTGTTGTGTTGGCGATTGCCGCAGTCGGCATCCTTGCATTGCTCGACGGCCTGCGCCTGATCCAGCCAAAAGTTGATGCGCAAGGGCGTAACTGGGCGCGTGACCGCCATCCGCTGGTTCTCGCCACCCTGTCGCGGGTGCTCCTGCCCATGGCGTTGCTGGTCTCGGTGTTTATCTTCCTGCGTGGGCACAACTTACCGGGTGGTGGCTTTATCGCTGGGTTGGTGACGGCCGTGGCGCTGATTCTGCAATACGTCGCCAGTGGCGTGCAGTGGACGCAGTCACGACTGCCCTTGAATTACCAAGTGATGGCCGGACTTGGTGTGTTGATCGCCGGGTTGACGGGTTTGGGCAGTTGGCTGTTTGACCGACCGTTTCTGACCTCATCCTTCGGGTATTTCCAGATACCGTTAATCGGTGAAATCGAACTGGCCACCGCCATGCTCTTCGACGTGGGCGTGTACCTGACGGTTGTCGGCGCGACCCTGCTGATTCTCGCCAACCTGGGCAAGCTGACCCACGAAAAAGCTGCACACGAGGTGCTTTGAGATGGAAGCCATATTTGCCGCGACCCTGGGCGTGCTAATCGCCAGTGGTGTCTACCTGTTGCTGCGCGCACGGACGTTCCCGGTTGTGCTGGGGCTGACGCTGATTTCCTATGCAGTCAATCTGTTCCTGTTTGCCATGGGCCGCTTGCAAACTGGCGCGGTCACGGTGATCGGGGCGGGTGCGCAATATGCTGATCCGCTGCCGCAAGCATTAGTGCTGACCGCCATCGTCATCGGCTTTGCCATGACTTCCTTCGCAGTGGTGCTGGCGCTGCGCAGCGTCGGCGAAACCCAGACCGACCATGTTGATGGCCAGGAGCCTGCGCAATGAACCATGGTTTGATCCTGCCCATTCTTTTGCCCATGTTTGCTGGCAGCCTGTTGCTGCTGGGCGCGGGCTTGAGTCTGCGCGTCAAGCGCAGCCTGTCGCTGGTGGCGACTTTATTGCTGCTGCCGCTAAGCGGCTATTTACTCTGGCTGGCCGACCAAGACGTGTTGCAGGTGTATGCCGCCGGTAATTGGGCAGCGCCGTTCGGCATCATTTTGTTGCTCGATCGCCTCAGTGCCTTGCTGCTGCTGGTGACTGCAGTGTTGGGCAGCTTCGCTTTGCTGTATGCGGTACGTGGTGATGATCAGCGCGGGCAGAGCTTTCACGCGCTGTTCCAGTTCCAGTTGATGGGCATCAACGGCGCCTTTCTGACGGGCGATTTGTTCAACTTGTTCGTGTTCTTTGAAATCTTGCTGATCGCCTCCTACTCGTTGCTGCTGCATGGCGGCGGTGTCGAGCGGGTGCGGGCTGGCTTGCATTACGTGGTGTTGAACCTAGTTGGATCGGCCTTTTTTCTGCTGGCCGTCGGCGTGCTGTACGGCATCACCGGCACCCTGAACATGGCCGACATGGCGACGCGTGTGGCTGCTGCCGGGCCTGATGACGCCGCACTGTTAGGCGCTGCTGGCTTGCTGTTGTTGGTGGTGTTCGGGCTTAAGGCTGCGTTTTTGCCGTTGTATTTCTGGTTGCCCAAGGCGTATGCCTCAGCCAGCGCGCCGGTTGCCGCACTGTTTGCGATCATGACCAAGGTTGGGCTGTATTCAATCATCCGTGTGTACACGCTGATCTTTGGTGATGACGCCGGCAGCCTGGCCAATATGGCCAATGACTGGCTCTGGCCGATTGCCCTGCTGACCCTGGCCCTAGGCGTAATCGGCGCGCTGGCGGCGACAACTCTGCACGGGTTGCTGGCGTACTTGGTGGTGGTGTCGGTCGGCACCTTACTCTCAGGTGTTGCCATCGGCACCGAGCAAGCCTTGGCGGCTTCTTTGTATTACCTGGTGCACAGCACCTGGGTAGCCGGCGGGTTGTTCTTGTTGGCTGATCTGATTGCCCGCCAGCGCGGCGGAAAACAGACGCTGCTGGTGCAGGGGCCAGCGCTGCAGAACCCGCATCTGCTCGGTGGTCTGTTCTTTTTCGGCGCGATTGCAGTCGCGGGTCTCCCGCCGCTTTCCGGCTTTATCGGCAAACTGCTGTTACTGCGTTCCCTTGAACCAGGTCTGCAGGCACTGCTGCTGTGGCCTGTGGTGTTAGGCGGCGGCTTGTTGACCTTAATTGCGCTGAGCCGCGCCGGTAGCACGTTGTTTTGGCGGGTGGGGTTGAGCCAGCTGGACAGCGCCGAGCTGGACTATGGTCGGCTGTTGGCCTGCATGGGCTTGCTGTTGCTGAGCCTGGTGTTATTGGTTGGCGCTGCGCCGCTGCTCAATTACGTAGAGGCTACAGCCAGCCAGTTACATGACGTGGCGCTGTACCGGCAGATCATCGAATCGGGAGTTGCACGATGAACAAACGTCGCTGGTTACCCCAGCCGCTGCTGAGCTTGTGCCTGCTGTTGGTTTGGCTGCTGCTGATCAACGACCTGAGCCTGGGTCACTGGCTGCTGGGTGCGCTGCTTGGCTGGGCCATTCCACTGCTGACCCAAGTGTTCTGGATCAATCCGCCCCGGGTGCACAAGCCTTTTAAGCTGTGCTTGTTTTTGCTGCGCATTCTCGGCGATATCGTCGTCGCTAACCTGCATGTAGCCAAGCTGATTCTCGGCCCGGCTGCCAAGTTACGGCCCGCATTCGTGGAAATTCCCATGCTGCTGGAGGATGAGTTGGCGCTGACCATGCTCACCAGCATCATTTCCCTGACGCCGGGTACGGTTTCCGCTGACCTCAGTGATGACCACAAAACGTTGCTGGTGCACGGCCTTGATGTGCCCGATGCGGCCGAACTGGTGGCGGTCATCAAACAGCGTTATGAAGCACCTTTGCTGGAGGTATTCACATGCTCGCCTACGTGATTCCGCTGTGCTTGGTGATCATTGGTCTGGCGTTGCTGCTAACCATGGCGCGGTTGATTATTGGCCCGGACCTACCTGACCGAATCCTGGCCTTGGATACCTTGTATATCAACGCGATTGCCATGTTGGTGTTGTTCGGGGTGTGGCTGGGTTCTGATCTGTATTTTGAAGCCGCACTGCTGATTGCCATCATGGGCTTTATTGGCACCGTGGCGGTGGCCAAGTTTTTGCTGCGCGGCGATATTATCGAATGAGGACTCTCTGATGGCTTTCTGGATCGAAGCGCTGGTGGCGTTATGCCTATTGATTGGCAGCCTATTCGCCTTGGTGGGTGCGATTGGCCTGTATCGGTTACCAGACTTTTTTATGCGCCTGCACGGCCCGACCAAGGCCAGCACCCTAGGCGTTGGCGGCATGGTCATCGCCTCGCTGATTTACTTCAGCTTTAACGGTGAGGGCATCAGCCTGCATGAACTGCTGATCGCTTTATTTCTGTTTATCACCGCGCCCGTTAGCGCCCACATGCTGGCCAAAGCTGCCCTGCAGCAAAAGCTGCGGGTCAGCGATAAAACCCGCGGTAAGCCTTGGGAGCCATAAACCTGCACAGTTCGCGCGGCTGACTGTATCTGTCGGCGGCGCGTTGGCCTCTCTACACTGGAGTTTTTGCGCAGAGGCGCTGTATGCACGAGCAGGGTAAAAGCGTTGCAGTCGTCTGCCTAGTCATCGCCATGGCGTTGTGGGGCAGTTCGTTTATTGCGCTCAAGCTGGCCTTCGCTGAACTGCCGCCGTTATGGGTGATTTTCGGCCGCATGGCCCTCGGCAGCCTGGTGTTTCTGCTGGCTTGGCATTGGCGCGGGCAGATGCACTACCGCGTCGGTGACTGGAAGTACCTGCTGGGTTTGGCTGCGTGCGAACCCTGCTTGTATTTCCTCTTCGAAGCCTTAGCTTTGCAGCACACCAGCGCCGCCCAGGCGGGCATGGTCACCGCCTTACTGCCGCTGCTGGTGGCGGTGGGGGCGTTTATCTTCCTGCGTGAGCGAATCAGCCGCATCACCCTGGCGGGCTTTCTTCTCGCACTGATTGGTGCCGTGTGGCTGAGCCTGGCCGGCAGCGCTGATAAGCATGCCAGCAACCCCTTACTCGGCAATTTCTATGAGCTGCTCGCGATGGTCTGTGCCATGGGTTACACCCTGCTGCTAAAGCACCTGTCGTCGCGCTATTCGCCTTTTCTGCTGACCGCCATGGTGGCTTTTGTCGGCACCCTGTTTTTCCTGCCTCTGGCCTTGTTGAGTGCGCCGTTGCCGACCAGCGTTAGCCCTCTGGGCCTAGGTGCGGTGGCGTACCTAGGCATATTGGTCACCGTGGGGGCTTATGGTCTTTACAACGTCGGCGTCAGCCGCTTGCCGGCCAGTCAGGCGTCGGGCTTTACCAATTTGATCCCGGTGTTCACCTTGCTGTTCGCCATACTCCTATTGGGTGAAAGCCTGAATACCATGCAGATACTGGCTGCGGTATTGGTGTTCGCTGGGGTGTTGTTAAGCCAGTGGCGGGGTACGCGGGTGGTGCCGGCAGGTGTCCTAGATTGAGGAAAGTGTGATGAGCGATAGACGAAACTGGGCGCGTGAAGCGATCCGTATTATCGAAGCGGATTTTCAACGCAGCGCCGACACTCACCTGATCCCCCTCGCACTGCCGGGCTTGCCGGGCATTGAACTGTACTTTAAGGATGAGTCCAGCCATCCCACTGGCAGTCTCAAGCATCGCTTGGCGCGCTCGCTGTTTCTCTATGCGCTGTGCAATGGCTGGCTTAACTCCGGCGCGCCAGTGATCGAGGCCTCCAGCGGCTCCACGGCGATTTCCGAGGCGTATTTCGCGCGCTTACTAGGGCTGCCGTTTATTGCGGTGATGCCGGCCAGCACCTCGAAGGAGAAGATCGCGCAGATCGCTTTCTATGGCGGCCAGAGCCACTTGGTGGACGACCCGACGCAGATTTACGCCGAGTCAGAGCGTCTCGCTCGCGAAACCGGCGGGCACTTTATGGATCAGTTCACCTACGCCGAGCGCGCCACCGACTGGCGCGCGAATAACAATATCGCTGAATCGATCTTTCAGCAGCTACGCAGCGAACATTTTCCCGAGCCGAGTTGGCTGGTTTCCAGCGCTGGCACCGGCGGCACGTTGGCGACACTGGGTCGCTATGTGCGCTATCGCCGGTACAGTACGCGGGTGCTCTGCGCCGATGCCGAGCGCTCGGTGTTCTTCGATTACTACCGTAGTGGCGATGCCAGCCTGACCCTGAGCCATGGCTCACACATCGAGGGTATTGGTCGGCCACGGGTCGAAGCATCCTTTCTGCCAGCGGTGATCGACGCCATGTGCAAGGTGCCCGACGCCCTGTCACTGGCGGCTATGCACTATCTGGCGCAGTGCTTCGGTCGGCGCGTGGGCGGCTCCAGCGGCACTAACCTGATCGGCGCGCTGCTGGTGGCGCAGCGCATGGTGGCGGCCGGGGAGTGCGGCTCGGTGGTGGCGATTCTCTGTGATAGCGGCGAGCGCTATGCCGGCACCTACTACAACTCGGCCTGGCTCAGCGCTCAGGGATTCGAACTCACTGGTTTAATCGCAGCGGTGGCCGATTGCGCGGAGCGTGGCGTCGCGCTGCCGGGCGACTTGCTCACGGCAGGGCTGTAGATGGATAACCTGCAAATTCGCGAGGCTTTGGCTGCCGATATCGACAACCTTTGCGCGCTGATTTTCGAGCACGGGCCGAATCCCTCGAATCACCTGCCTTCTGTTGAGGTGACGGCCCATCTCCAGCAAGTTGCCGACGGCTCCGTATCGGCATTATTAGCTGAGCGTGGTAGTGAGCTGCTGGGGTTTGTCAGTTATAAGCTTTCGCGGCATTTTGCCCGCTACCAGCCGCCGACTCGCTGCGATCAAGAACATGCCTACATCTGCGAAGCAGTCACCCATCGCGCTGTTGCTGGACAGGGCCTGGGTTCACGCCTGCTCAAGCAGGTGATTGCCGCGCTGGTTGAGCAGGGCGTGGGCGATATCTATATCGACCGCCATGAAGAGAACGCTGCCTCGGCCGCAATGATGCGCAAGGCGGGGTTTGTCGAAATCGAAACCTACGCTGATCTCGAACGCCGCCCCAATGGTTCGCGGCGCACCACGGTCTGTTGCTTGCGGGCTGCGATTGAACATAAGGCAGTTCAAGCGGGCTGAGTAGCGATGGTCGGTTAGCAGCGACTGCTGATCCACCTTTAGGCGTCGGCGATACCCAGCATGTCCTGAATCAGCGCTTCAGCCACGCGAATGCCATCCACGCCTGCGGAAAGAATACCGCCGGCATAACCTGCGCCTTCACCTGCCGGATACAGCCCGCGCACGTTGAGGCTCTGCATGTCCGCGCCACGGGTAATGCGCAGCGGTGAGGAGGTGCGGGTTTCGATGCCGGTCAGCACCGCGTCCGCAAGGTCGAAGCCTTTGATCTGCTTGCCGAAGGCTGGCAGCGCTTCGCGGATGGCCTCAATGGCGAAGTCCGGCAGGGCCAGGGCCAGGTCGCCCAGCTTGATCCCCGGTTTGTATGAAGGCTCGACACTGCCCAGTTCGGTGGAAGGCCTGCCGGCAATAAAGTCGCCGACCAGTTGCCCCGGTGCTTCGTAGGTGCTGCCGCCGAGCAGATAGGCCTGGGATTCGAGGCGCTCTTGCAATTCCACGCCGGCCAACGGGCCGCCGGGGTAATCCTGCTCCGGGGTGATGCCGACCACGATGCCAGCGTTGGCATTGCGCTCGTTACGCGAATACTGGCTCATGCCATTGGTCACCACCCGGTTCAGCTCCGAGGTGGCCGCCACTACTGTGCCGCCTGGGCACATGCAGAAGCTGTAGACCGAGCGGCCGTTCTTGGCGTGGTGCACCAGCTTGTAGTCTGCCGCGCCGAGTTTGGGGTGGCCGGCGTATTTGCCCAGGCGTGCGCGGTCGATCAGCCCCTGCGGATGCTCGATACGAAAGCCCACTGAGAACGGCTTGGCTTCCATAAACACGTCGCGCTTGTGCAGCATACGGAAGGTGTCGCGTGAACTGTGGCCCAGGGCCAGGATCACCTGGCGGCTGAGAATCTGCTCGCCGCTGTCGAGCATCACACCGTTGATCTGGCCTTGTTCAATCAACACATCGCTGACGCGCTGCTGAAAACGTACCTCGCCGCCCAGTGCCTTGATTTCTTCGCGCATGGCAGCGACCACGCCGGTGAGGCGAAAGGTGCCGATATGCGGCTTATTGACGTAGAGAATCTCGTCTGGCGCACCGGCTTTGACAAACTCCTGCAGCACCTTACGCCCGTAATGCTGGGGGTCTTTGATTTGGCTGTAGAGCTTGCCGTCGGAGAAGGTGCCGGCACCGCCTTCACCAAACTGCACGTTGGATTCCGGCTTGAGCACATTTTTGCGCCACAGGCCCCAGGTGTCCTTGGTGCGCTGACGCACTTCAGTGCCGCGCTCCAAGACGATGGGCTTGAGCCCAGCCTGAGCCAGGATCAGCGCGGCAAAAATACCGCATGGGCCGAAACCGACTACCAGCGGGCGCTCTGCAAGGTCTTCCGGTGCCATGCCTATTGGTTTGTAGGCGGTATCCGGGGTGATGCTGATATGCCGGTCTTCACTGAATTTCGCCAGCAGCGTCGCTTCATCCTGCAGGCTGCAGTCGATGGTGTAGATGAAGTGTATCTCGCTGGATTTTTTGCGCGCATCGTAGCTGCGCTTGAACAGGGTGAACTCGAGCAACTCGCTGTCGGCGATGCCTAAGCGCTGAGTGATGGCCGGGCGCAGGGCCTCTTCTGGGTGATCGAGCGGCAGCTTGAGTTCGATGATGCGCAGCATGATGGGACGGTCCACTATCAGGGCCGGAGGCAACCCGGCAGCTTTTGAGAGGCGGTGATTATACCTGCGATCGCTGAACCTGCGCCGCTGTGGGTTAGCTCCGTTATCGTTCTCTTGCGAAATGTGGGTCCATGCTGTCGCTGACTTTATCGCGGCTCTGGCTTCACCCAGGCCAGCATCACATCCAGCATGCGGTTGGCGAAGGCCCACTCGTTGTCATACCAAGCCAGGACCTTGACCAGATCACCCTGCACCCGAGTGTGGTTGAGGTCCGCCACGCAAGACACTGGATACCCGTTGAAGTCGCTGGACACCAGCGCCAGCTCGTTGCACTCCATCACTCCAACGGGCAACTTGGCCGCACCAGCTTGCAACGCGGCATTGATCGCCTCGCGGCTGGTCGGACGTTCGCAGGTAAAGGTCAGGTCAACCAGTGACACATTGGGCGTGGGTACCCGCACCGACAGTCCATCCAGGCGACCGGCCAGCTCAGGCAACACCAAGCCGATGGTCTTGGCCGCACCGGTGCTGGTGGGGATCATCGACAGCGCAGCGGCGCGGGCGCGATACAAGTCGCTGTGGGTTTTATCCAGCAGGTTCTGGTCATTGGTGTAGGCGTGGATGGTGTTAACCAACCCCTGGCGAATGCCCACGGCCTCATGCAGCACCTTGGCCAATGGTGCCAGGCAGTTAGTGGTGCAAGACGCATTGGAGACGATCTGTTGCTTGCCCAGCAGTTGGTGGTTAACGCCGTAGACCACGGTCAGGTCGGCGCTGTCCATGGGGTGCGAGAGCAGCACCCGGGAGGCGCCGGCGGTCAGGTGCTGCTCGACCTGCTCGCGTTTTTTTACCTTACCCGAGCACTCCAGTACCAAATCGATGCCGTGCTCGGCCCAGGGTAGATTGATCACCTCGCGCTCACGCAGCAGGTGGATCGACTGGCCATCAATCTGCAGCACGTCATCGTGCAGGGAGACACGTGCAGCGCAACGGCCGAAGGTCGAGTCGAAGCGGGTCAGGTGGGTGAGGGTGGCGGGGTCCCCCAGATCGTTGATGGCGCAAAGGTGGATCTTGTGTTCCAGACCCCGATCAAACAGGGCGCGGACCAGCGCCCGACCAATTCGTCCATATCCATTGATGGCAATGCGCAGCATAACGATATCCCTTTGGCTGAATTCCTTTTCAGCTTAGGCCAATCGTCAACCTGGTGGTGCTGATCTATCTCAGCTATCTGCCCATTGGTGGTTGGCGCGCAGGTGGTTTTTCAACGGCCTGCTAGTCGTTGCGGGCGCCGCCGAGATAGGCGCAACCACGTAACACCTCACCATTGAGGCGCAACTCGCTGCTCATGTGCTGCACCGCGCCACTCATGCTATCGACGCAGCGCTGCTGGGTAACCCACAGCTCCAGGCGCAAGCCATTGGCTTCGCTGCTTAGATTTAGGCGGCCTTCGGGAAGTTGCTCCTCAAGGTAAGGCAGCGCTTGCGGCTCCTGGCCAGAGCGATTGAGGATCAGGCCTTGATTGCTCACGCCAATGCTCCAGTCTGGCTCATGACCGCTGGCGTGGAGCAGGGTGCGGGCGAAGTTGATATCTGTACAGCCATGGCCCTCAGCCTGCACACGGTAAACTTGGCTTGGCACGAACTGACCCTCTACGCCGGTTTGCGTACTTGCCTGTAACTGGCCGCGCATATCTACATAGAGCGCTGCGTGACCGTCAGCGAACAGCGTATTGGCATCCGCATTCAGTCCAGTCGCACTGCTGTCCTTGAGGATAAACTGACGTTGTTCCTGGCACGGACGAAACAGTAACTGGCCGGCGTTCAGGCTGAGTTCGCCTTGCATGCGCGTCGGTTTAATCACGGGGTCGACGGGTTTGTCGGTAAACACCTGGCAACTGGCGAGCAGTGGCAACAAGGCAAAGCAAATAGGGCGACTGAAACGCATCGTGGCACTCCTGAAAAGTGCGCTCACGTTACCTAGGCCCCTGGCGCATCACAAGGGTGTGATAGACCGGCGTTTTCCTACAGAGCTTGAGGGTTCGCAGTTTCTAACGGGTGGCTAGACGGTATGATGTTTAGTTGCCTTCTTTGGCTATTGAGCGCTGCTCATGGTGGCTCTGCGCAGAGCATTCAATCGAGAAAAAGCAGGTTATTAGTCGCCAATCGGCAACGGTAATTCTTATGTTTATCAAAGAAAATTAATGTTTTATGAGTGAACGAAAAATCATCCACGTCGACTGTGATTGCTTCTATGCCGCCATCGAGATGCGTGATGATCCGAGCCTGGCTAGCAAGCCGCTGGCGGTCGGGGGCTCGGCTGATCGGCGTGGGGTGATTGCCACCTGCAACTATGAGGCGCGCGGTTATGGCGTGCACTCGGCAATGGCTTCTGGGCAGGCGCTGAAGTTGTGCCCGGATCTGCTGATCGTCAAGCCGCGCATGGAGGCTTACAAGGCAGTGTCACGTGAAATTCAGGCGATTTTCCGTGATTACACCGAGCTGATCGAGCCCTTGTCGCTGGATGAAGCCTACCTGGATGTAACCGACAGTCCGCACTTTGCCGGCAGTGCCACGCGCATCGCCCAAGATATTCGTCGGCGCGTGTCGCAAGAATTGCACATCACCGTTTCTGCGGGTGTGGCACCAAACAAGTTCCTCGCCAAGATCGCCAGTGACTGGAAGAAGCCCAATGGCCTGTTTGTTATCACCCCAGACCAAGTCGAAGATTTTATCGCTGCGTTGGCGGTGAACAAGTTGCATGGCGTGGGCAAGGTCACGGCCGACAGGCTCGGGCGTTTGGGTATCCGCACCTGCAGCGACCTGCGCGAGTGGAACAAGCTGGCGTTGGTCAAAGAATTCGGCAGTTTCGGCGAGCGCCTGTGGGGGTTGGCGCGTGGCATTGATGAGCGCGCCGTGCATAACGACAGCCGACGTCAGTCGGTCAGCGTGGAAAACACCTTCGACAAGGACCTGCCGGACCTGGCCGCCTGCTTGGAGCAGTTGCCCGCATTGCTGGAAGAACTGGCCACGCGCATGGCGCGGCTGGACCCGAGTTATCGGCCGGACAAGCCCTTCGTCAAGATCAAGTTCCATGACTTCAGCCAGACCACCTTGGAGCAGGCCGGCGCACGGCGTGATCTGGACAGTTACAGCCGGCTGCTGAGCGCCGCCTTTGCCCGTCGCAACAAGGCCGTGCGCTTGCTCGGCGTTGGCGTGCGCTTGCAGGACCTGCGCGGCAAGCACGAACAGTTGGAGTTGTTTGCGCCCTGAGGGCTGGCGTGCAGGCTGCTGAGCATGAAATATGTCACGGCCTGTTGGGCTTCGCTGCGTTCAACGCCAACCTACCCCATACATGCAAGACCTAACGGACACATAGCCATCAAAAATGATCGGGAGTCATTTTTAACCTCGTATAGCGATGGCCCGTAGGGTGACCGCCATGGATGGCAGGCGATAAAAAAGGCGAAGCCGCAAAGCGTCGCCTTCTTTATTGCGCGCCGATCAGTGCTTGCGCGGTACCGGCTTGAGCAGCTCGTCGGGGGGCGTTTCACAGGCGATCTTGCGGCCCATCAGGGCTTCGATAGCGGGCAGGGCATAGGCATCATCTTCACCGGCGAAGCTGATCGAGGTGCCGCTAGCGCCCGCGCGACCGGTGCGACCGATGCGGTGCACGTAGTCGTCTGGGGTTTCTGGCAGGGTGAAGTTGATCACGTGACTGATTGCTTCCACGTGGATGCCGCGGCCAGCCACGTCGGTGGCGACCATCACGCGGATCTTGCCTTCACGGAAACCTTCCAGGGCGCGGATGCGCTTGTGCTGCGGGACATCGCCGGACATTTGCACGGCGCTGATGCCGTCGCGGGTCAGGCGCTCTTCGATGCGCCGCACTTCATCTTTGCGGTTGGCGAAGACCATCACGCGAATCCAGTCGTTCTGGGTGATCAGGTTGTACAGCAGTTTGTACTTGTCGCTGCCGGCCACGGCATAGACATGTTGCTCGACCGTGTCGCTGGCGACGTTTTCCGGTTCGATTTCGACGATGGCCGGTTCAGTGGTCCACTGTTTAGCCAGGTTCATCACGTCTTCGGTGAAGGTGGCGGAGAACAGCAGGGTCTGGCGTTCGCCCTTCATCGGGGTCTGGCGGATGATCTGGCGTACTTGCGGGATAAAGCCCATGTCGAGCATGCGGTCGGCTTCGTCGAGCACCATCACTTCGACCATGTCCAGGTGCACTTCACCGCGTTGGTTAAAGTCGAGCAGACGACCTGGTGTGGCGACCAGGATGTCGCAGAAGCGCGATTCGAGCAGCTTGAGCTGTTTGTCGAAATCCATGCCGCCGACAAAACTCATCACATTGAGGCCGGTATATTTGGTCAGGTCAGCGGCGTCTTTGGCGATTTGCACCACCAGCTCACGGGTTGGCGCGATGATCAGTGCCCGCGGCTCACCCATATAGCGGTCTTTCGGCGCTGGAGTCTGCTGCAATTGGGTGATGATTGAGATCAGGAACGCGGCGGTTTTACCGGTACCCGTCTGGGCGCGGCCAATGGCGTCGCGACCGCTGAGGGTGTAGCCAAGTACCTGGGCCTGAATCGGCGTGCAATACGGGAAGCCAAGGTCGTGGATGGCATGCATCAGGCCGGGGGAGAGCTTGAAGTCGTGGAAACGGGTCTTGCCCTCGGCCGGTTCTACGGCGAAGTCTGCCAGTTTCCACGTGTCGACCGCTTTAGCCGGACGTTCGCGGCGCGGTTTGACCGTTTTCTCTGTGCGTTGTGACGGCTTTTCAACTGTTTCAGCTGTAGGTGGCGTGGCGCTGTGGCCAGGGTTTTCAGCGTTGGCGTCATGCTGGACGCTCGGTGCGCTGGGCGTTACAGGGGGCGGTGTTACTGGGCTGTGCGGCTCGCCCTCGGCTTTGCCGAATATTTTCTTAAGTGCTTTGAGCACGGTCATCTCATCAATTGGTTAAGAAGTGAACGGCCGCCAGTGTAAAGCAAGAAGCCGGCGCGGCGAAGTGCCGCGCCGGATCGCGCCCGGCGGCGTGAGATTGTGGCTGCTATCAGTCCGCTGGCAGGCTGCTCAGCAGCAGGCGCTGCACATTGCCACCCATGATGGCGGCGATGTCGGTGTGGCTGAAGCCGGCCTTGAGCAGGCCTTCGGTCAGTTGCGGCAACCCGGTAACGTCGAAGGGTGCATGAACGGTGCCGTTGAAGTCCGAACCCAGTGCCACATGCTCGACGCCAACTTTGTCGGCGGTATAGCGGATTGCTTTGACAATAGCCTCGACCGAGGTGGCGCAGACGGCGGTTTCCCAGTAACCAATGCCGATCACTCCGCCGGTGGCGGCGATGCCCTGCAGGTGTCTGTCGCTGAGGTTGCGGGTGCCCGTGCAGGTGCCTTCAACGCCTGTATGCGAGACCAGTAGCGGTCGTGTGGCCATGCCCAGTACATCGTCGATCAGTGGACGCGAGGCGTGGGCGAGATCAATCAGCATGGATTTCGCTTCCAGACGCTTGATCACCTGACGGCCCAGTGGGGTAAGGCCGCCTTTTTCCAGGCCGTGGGCGGAGCCGCCGACTTCATTATCAAAGAAGTGAGTCAGGCCGGTGATGCGAAACCCAGCGTTATAGAGCTCATCAATGTTTTCCAACTTGCCCTCGATAGGGTGCAAGCCTTCGGTGGCGAGGATCGCCGCGACGCGCTGCGGGTCTTGCTGCCAGGCGCTGACAAAGCGACTTAAGTCATCACGGGTTTTGATCATCACCAGGCGGCCTTGGCTGTCAGCGCTGGCCTGCTGCAGTTTTTGCGCCTGATATAGCGCGCGTTGCAGCAGGCTGTCCCAAGTTTTGCGGGGCCAGCGCTGGGCCATGGCCAGCAGGGTGATGTTGTCGGTTGCGCCGCTGTTGCGCTGGTAATTGAGACCGCGCGGCGTCTTGGTCACGGTGGAGAAGACCTGCAGGCCAACATGGCCTTCGAGCATGCGCGGCAGGTCGGAGTGGCCGAAGTCGTAGCGTTTGAGTAGGTCGCGCTCCCAGAGCAATGCGTCATCATGCAGATCAGCGATAAACAATTGCTGATGCAGCTGTTTGGCCGGTTCGCTGGCGGGATAGGGCGCGGGGGATTCGACGCTGTTCATCGTGCGATCAAGCAAGGTGGGCAGGGCAAAGACGCTGGCAGTAGCAATTAACAGAACTACCAGCAGGGTGATCAGAAGCGTGCGCATAGTAAGGTGCCATCCGGGCTTTGTTGTTATGCGCATTACTCTAGCAAGAGCGGGAGAAAATGTGATGGATGGCTTGCGCGCGCCCTGCAGACACCGACGCTGTTCGCGCACGTTTTCGACCTTGCGACATAGTGGCCTGTGTGGCTAGTTCAATTAGTCAATTTCGGCGCCTGATGCCCTGATACTGCGTTGCTGCTCCTCGCCATAGCCAGCTATGACTCGTCGCAGCG